>JACRFC010000124.1 GCA_016234355.1 Ignavibacteriales bacterium | reverse complement strand
TATTGAAGGTAAAAACATACTTGATAATCCCAACACTAATTTTAGATATACTTATGATAATATTTATAATCTACATCTTGGTTTACGGACACAATATTCGCTAACAGAAATATTTGATTTGATAGCCGAATACTCGGAACTGATCATGCTTAACAGCAAAACTAATTCTTATGTCAAGTACAGAAACGCAGTGAAGTTCGGTGTTTCAATGAAATTTTAGTTCGGCTTCAAATGTATAATAATAGAGTATTTAATTTAACTCTATAAGTTTTTCATAATGATTTCAAACTTTCCAAATTATTTTTAAAGGCGACTTTAACCGGTCGCCTTTTTCTTTGTATCAATTTATTAATGTAAAAGATATTAACTTTGCGATGAAAAATTCCTCTCCGCTTCTGCGGGGAATGGTGTGGTGTATTTTAAAAAAGCCTACCCCTAAGAGGCTGTCTCAAAAGTAATTTTTACCGATGAAAAGTTGCGATTTTAAAATGAAATTAAATCCAACTCATTCAATTTTGGCACTTTTGATACAGCCTCTTATGAAATGAAATTTGAGGTTTATGGAAAAACATATTGATACTTTAATTAATAATATTCAATCGTTGAGTGAGTTAAAAGAAAAAATTTTTTCTTTGAGTTCGAAAGAAAAGATTTTTGTCTCTCCGTTCGCGGGTTCACCTAAATCTCTTTTTATAAAAACTATTGTAGAAGAAGAAAAACAAATCCTTCTCCTTTTCCCGACGGCTCAATCTGTAAATGAAGCTAAAGTTGAGCTGAGCATTCTTGAATTGGAAGATTTAATTGTATCGGTTGATGAATTGAATGATGAATCTCTTCAAGAAAAATTAACCGTTCTAAACAAACGAAACAATTTTATTCTTATTTCAACTTATGAAATTCTTAAACTGAAATTACCTTCAAAGAATACGATTGATAAGAACACAACTAAAGTAGAAATCGGCGGTAACTTAACTTACAACGATCTGATCGAATACTTTAATTCAATTGATTACAACCGTGATAAGTATGTTGACGATCCCGGCGATTATGCTGTACGCGGTTCAATAATTGATTTTTGGTCTTACAGCGAGAAGCAGCCGGTACGATTGGAATTTGACGGAGATTTTATAGAATCAATCCGTCACTTTGATCCTGATAGCCAGCGCTCGCTGGATAAATTATTTTCAGCAACTGTTGCCGCATCAATCAACGCAGAAGAATTAAGCGCAGATATTTTTGATTACTTGAACGATCCGCTTGTTTTTGCAGATGAATTTGAATTGCGGAATCTGTTCAACAAAAAAACAAATATAACTCCGCAAAAGTATGAAGAAGAAATTGATGATGATTTGAAAGAAGAGCTTTATGAAACGAGTGAAGTTGTTGAAAGGAAAGAAGAAAAGACCCGTCAAAAGGATGCCGGGCAAGTGGAAAGAAGGAATGAAAATTTTGATTCTGTAGAAAAACTATTTGAGACAAATACACGATGGATAATTGAAGATGCAATCGGTCATCATGATGAGAGAATTAATCTCCAGCTTAACCAGGCTCCGGCAATAAATTCCAACTTTGAACTGCTGTTTACATTCTTAAAAGATTACGCAAGCAAAAATTTTCAAATAATTATTGCTGTTGAAAATGAATTGCAGAATCAGCGTCTTTATGAATTGCTGGCTGATTACAAGAAGGAATTGGCAGAATTGTTTGATGCGGGAAAGATCAAAATAATTGTATTCGGTATTAAGAGCGGGTTTATAGCTAAGCATGATAATCTTATTCTCCTCACCGATTATCAAATATTCAACAAGCCTTACCGAACGAAACTTTCAACAAAACTTAAGTACAAAAAATCACGCGTTAAAGATTTTGCCTCGATCAAAAAAGGTGATTTTGTTGTTCATGAGAATTTTGGGATCGGGCAATTCGTTGGACTAGAGACGATTAAGATCGGATCAACAGAACAGGAATCAATAAAAATTTTGTATGCCGAAGGCGGAGTTGTTTATGTTAATCTGAATTATCTATCGCTTGTAAAGAAATTTTCTTCTAAAGATAATATTGCACCAAGACTTTCTGTTCTTGGCGGAGGCGAGTGGAAATCCACAAAGAAAAAAGCTAAAGCAAAGATCAAAGAAGCCGCCCGCGAACTTATTACACTTTATGCAAGAAGAAAATCTGCACAAGGATTTTCTTTCAGTGCAGATTCCATTTGGCAAAAGGAATTAGAAGCATCATTCTTTTATGAGGACACGCCCGATCAAACAAAAGTTACTGAAGAAGTTAAACGTGATATGGAAAGCGAGAATCCAATGGACCGCCTTGTGTGCGGAGATGTCGGATTCGGTAAAACTGAAATTGCTGTTCGCGCTGCGTTCAAAGCAATAAACGATGGTAAACAAGTTGCTCTGCTTGTACCGACAACAATTCTTGCAGAACAGCATTACAATACATTTAAGGATCGGTTAATACAATTTCCGGTTAAAGTAGAAGCGCTTTCCAGATTTCAAAACAAGTCTGAACAAACAGCGATTACAAAAAATCTTGAAAAAGGTGAAGTGGATTTAGTAATTGGAACTCATCGCTTACTTTCAAAAGATATTTCTTTTAAGGAACTCGGTCTTCTTATCATTGATGAAGAACACCGTTTTGGAGTTATGGCTAAAGAAAAATTACGTTCATTAAAAGCAAATATTGATACACTAACTTTAACTGCAACGCCGATACCGCGAACGCTGAATCTTTCTCTGCTTGGTGCACGAGATCTTTCTATCATAGCAACTCCGCCGCCGAACCGGCAATCAATCTATACAAAAGTTGAGATGTTCGATATTCACAAAGTACGGGAATGGATTTTAACAGAGGTGAAAAGGAACGGACAAATATATTTTGTACACGACCGTGTTCAATCAATTGATAAAATTGCAGCGTACATTCAAAAATATGTACCGGAAATAAAAATCGGCGTTGCACACGGACAAATGAAACCGTCGCAGCTTGAAGATGCGATTCATAAATTCTTAAGCAAACAATATCACATGTTGATCTCCACTAAAATAATTGAGAGCGGGCTTGATATACCAAATGTTAATACAATTATAATTAACCGCGCCGATCGTTTTGGCTTAGCAGAACTTCATCAACTAAGAGGGAGAGTTGGCAGAAGTGATCGGCAGGCATACGCATATTTTCTTGTTCCGTCATTAGACACTATTACAAGAAAAGCAGTTAAGAGATTGCAGGCGATAGAAGAGTATACCGATCTTGGTGAAGGATTTAATTTATCAATGCGTGATCTGGAAATCCGCGGTGCAGGAAATTTACTTGGTACCGAACAGAGCGGATTCATTGATACTATCGGATTTGATATGTATCTAAAACTTCTTGATGAAGCTGTGGATGAATTAAAGCAAGACGAGTTCAAAGAAGTATTTAAGGATCTGCCGAAGCAGCAAGAACGTTCTTCGCCAACTATAGATACATTTTTCGAGATCGGTATTCCTCACTCATATATGCCGGATCAAGCAGATAGATTAAGTTTTTATACAGCACTTTTTTCAATGTTAAAAATTGAAGAGCTTGAAGAAATAAAAGAAGAAATGACAGACCGGTTTGGAAAAATTCCGCCAAATGTTGAAAGATTAATTCTTTCGGCAGTTCTAAGATTTTATTCTTCATTCGCACTCTTTGAGAGAGTAGTAATTCAGTTTAATAAGATTACCATTGTTTTGCCGAAAGGGGATAAGGAGAAGTTCTATCAGAACAAATTTATTCCGCTTTTGACTTTCATCAACAAAAATTATTCAAAAGATATTAAATTTGTACAGGCAAATGAAACTATGAAATTTGAAATGAATAATAAATTCGGTTCCGCTGAAGCGGCAATGAATTTTCTAATTAAACTCTGTAAAGAAATTATTGAAGTGGTTTCAAAGATCAGTTAATAATTCTTGTTTTTATCTTTTAAAAAGATAAAGGTAAGATCACAATAAAAAAGGAGTTTTATGAGAAGAATAAAAAGAACATTTTTTGTTTTATTGATCCTAGTTTTTATTGGAATACAATTCGTTGAAGTAGAACGTGCTAATCCCCCGGTAACAGCAGATATCAACCCGCCCACGGAAGTAAAAAATATTTTTAAGAACTCATGTTATGATTGTCATTCAAACGAAACTAAATGGCCCTGGTACAGTAAAATTGCGCCAATCTCATGGTTGATCGTGAATGATGTAATGGACGGAAGAAAGCAGTTAAATTTTTCTGAGTGGGAAAAATTATATTCTGCAAACAGAAACAAACTTAAAAAAGAAATTTTAGAACAGATTAATAAAGATGAAATGCCGACGGATATCTATACGATCATGCATCCAGGTGCAAAATTAGATATGATTCAAAAAAACACTATTAAGAAATGGGTTTCTCAGTAAATTAATATTATACAATGGCTGAATTAAGAATCGGAACTTGCGGCTGGAAATATGAATCATGGAAAGGGTTATTATATTCAGATAATCCTGAAATAAATTATCTAAAAGAGTATTCGGCATATTTTAATTCCGTTGAAATCCCGCAATGGTTTTTTTCTCTTTACGGAATAAATAATATTATTTTACCTCAGAGTTACGTTGCAAAAAATTATAAAGAATCCGTAACACCGCAATTTAAGTTTTCCATTAAACTTCCAAACACGATAACGCTTACACATCTGAGTAAATCAGATAAAGACCAACAACCTGTTATTAATCCTCATTTTCTTTCAATGGATTTGCTTAAAGAGTTTATAAATTCGATAAAACCACTGCATAAAAATCTTGGTCCGCTCATGTTTCAGTTTGAATACCTAAATAAAGAAAAAATGAAATCTCAGTTTGAATTTCAAGGACTCTTTAGAGAGTTTGTTAGTAATCTGCCGGAAAGATTTTTGTTTGCGATAGAAACCCGTAATCCGAATTATCTCAATGAGACTTATTTTCAATTTCTTAGGGATAACAAATTGGGACATGTATTTATGCAAGGATATGATATGCCTCCGATTTATGAAACTTATAACCGCTACAAGGATTACATTAAAGATTTTACAGTAATAAGATTACACGGACCGGACAAGCAGGGAATTGAAACAAGAACCGGCGGTGAGTGGAATAAAATTGTTGATCCTAAAGATGATGAACTTGAAAAAATTTGTTTTATGGTTATACAGTTGCTGGAGAGAGATATTGACGTTTACTTAAATGTAAACAATCACTATGAAGGTTCTGCACCGCTGACAATTAAAAAAATTAGAAATCTATTAAAACATAATTAAGGGAGTTAATATGGATCACTCACTCATTACAACTACATTTACAATTGACGGCTACAAGGTTGTAAAAAATCTTGGCGTAGTAAAAGGAATTGTAGTTCGCTCGCGTTCAGTAATAGGAACTATCGGCGCAGGGTTGCAAACAATCTTTGGCGGAAACATTACTCTCTTTACAGAACTTTGCGAGAGAACCCGCTCGGATGCATTTGAATTAATGGTTCAGCACGGACAAGCGATTGGAGCTAATGCATTACTCGGTGTTCGTTATGATGCAACGGAAGTTATGAGCGG
>JACRFC010000121.1 GCA_016234355.1 Ignavibacteriales bacterium | reverse complement strand
GGGAAGGGCTATTTTAAATGTCGGTTATTATCTGTCAGGAAAGTTTTGCAATATCTTTTTTTGAAAATCTTCATCCCAAATTCCTTTTACCTTTCCGTCTTTTAACCAATATACTCTCGGTGGAGACTGCCCGATAAAATTTAAAAACTCATTCATACTGATCATGTGATAAGGAAAATTAAATTTGGTCATTGTCTTAAATGAATCAACGGTAACATTTCCTTCCTTAAAAAGAAGAGCATATAACTTAGGAAGTTTGTTAGTTTGATTTTTTATTTCAGATAATTCTTTCGCAAGAGTTTGACAGTGATCGCATTCCAAATTTAATATTACTAACAGTTTTTCTCCAACTGAAAGATCAACTCTTCCTTCTCCTTCAAAGTTCGTATAATTGGCAAACTTAAATTCTTTCTGAGAATTAACAGGAAGAAATACAAATATTGAAGCTACACAGAGAACCATTACCGTTGGAGCAACAAAATAATTTTTTTTCTCGTTTGTAAATTTGAAAAGTAAAATCAAAATGGCTGTCAAAATAATATTTTTCACGATTGATTCAAGCGGAGACATTTTTATCATTTCGCCAAAGCATCCGCAGTTCTGTGCATCTTTTAATATGAATCCGGTGTAAGCTAAATATCCGGTAAAAATAATAAGGAATAAAATTGCCGTTGGTATAACAATCGTTTTTAAGGAGTACGGCAATATTAGTAGAATGCCTAATGCAAACTCAAAACCAATTAACACTCGAACAATTACTGCAGCAGTCTCGCGTGCGGAAACAATTCCCTGATCAACTAAAATTATTTCTGTTAAACCGGGCGAAATAAATTTTGTATAAGCTGAAAAAAGAAATACAGCTCCTAATATAAATCTGAGCAGCAGTGCAAGTTTAAGTTTCATTTCAACTCATTAATATCATTTAATAAATAACAATGGTTATGTTTTGTCATTCCTATCTTCGGGTAATATTCGATAGCGGCGGGCGCTGCAAGAAGAATTATTTTCGCCTCTCCGCACTCAAGTTTTGTCCGTCTTATTAACTCTTTGCCAATTCCAAGTTTTTGATAATTTTTTCTAACCGCTAAATCGGAAAGATAAGTACAGTAAGAAAAATCCGTTAGTGATCGAGAAACACCAACCAGTAAACCATTATCACGTGCGGCAATAATCAAATTTGCGTTTTTTAACATTTTAGAAATTCGTTCACGGTTATCAACCGGACGCCGTTCTCCAAGTGTTGAATCAATAAGACAATCAATAAATTCATCAACGCTTAATTCATTTTCTATTTTATATTCTATTTGCATTCCCCACTCAATATTATGGTAGAAATATAATAAATAAATTTTCCGATTGGAGTTAAGAACCGGAGACATAAATCTGCATACTAAAGGGTTTTTGTTAATGATTGAAAGAGTAAATTATTTCTTTGAGAAAAGTATTGTCTATAAGTTCTCTGCTTTTACATGATTGCGCATTGCAGCGATTGTAGATTTAAGTGTATTTATTAGTGATTTGTATTTTTCATCATTTTGAAGAGGGTTCATCAAAGGATCTATTAAAGCCCAACGGTATTCCCGGAACCCGAGTTCAAGCGACCTTTGAAGAAATTTAAGTGCCATTTGATTTTTTCCAACTACACAATATGCCGCTGCTGTATAATAAGTTATAGTTCCTTCAGAATATTGATTCGGATCTTCTGTATCAGAGGTAAGATAATTACTAAGTATTTTTTGGGCTTCGGCACGCTGGTTTAATTTTATAAGTACATATGAGAGCTTAATGCCTGCTGC
Source organism: Ignavibacteriales bacterium (assembly GCA_016234355.1). GTDB lineage: Bacteria > Bacteroidota > Ignavibacteria > Ignavibacteriales > Melioribacteraceae > Fen-1258. Next base: position 4,466 of record JACRFC010000121.1, on the reverse strand, counting down.
GCTCATTAATGAAGTAAGCTCTGCCACTTTTTCATAATATTGTTTTGCTAATTTATAATTGCCTGCTATTAGTTCGATATCGCCTGCTGTTTCATATACAGCGGGAACGTCCGAATAATTGGAGAGTAATTTATTAATACGTGCACGTGCCTCATCAAAGCGGTTTGTGTATAAATCAATATAAGTTAAAATAATATTCGGGAAAAAGAATTCCGGTTGAAGCATCAGCGCTTTATTCAGCCAGATAGTTGCAAGACTATCATAACCTAAGCTGAAATATTGTACTCCCATGTTTGAAGAATACCGGGCAAATCCAGGTTCTGTAATCACCGCTTTCTTCGTCCATTTCAACGCTTCATCAAATAATCCATATTGATAGTATATATATCCGACGTTTGCAATAGCAGATCCATAATTAGGATTGAGTTCAACAGCTTTAATATATTGAGTTAATGCCTCTGGATTATTTCTCTTACTCGTATATACATCGCCCAATGCTTTGTATCCTTCTGCAAGATTCGGGTTAATTGAAATTGCTTTGCTGCTCAGTGTTGAAGCTGAATCAATCCATTCCTGGGATGAGTCATAATATTTTTTTCTGCCATAAGCGCCTGCCAAACCGGCATATGCTAAAGCATAATTTGGATCGAGCTTAAGAGCATTTCTAAAAAGCTCGATTGCTTTTTCATTGTCCTGTTTTGTATAACGATAAAAATAATCACGGCCTCTGAGATAGAATGTATATGCATCTAAGTTAGCCGTGCTTTTATTCTCAATTTGTTCGAGTTCTTTTGGCGAGAGAATAGCTTGTAAAGATGCTGCAATATTTTTCGCTACTTCAGTCTGAATTGCAAAAACATCTTTCAGTTCGCGGTCGTATGTTTCAGCCCAGATGTGTTCATCCTTCCTTGCATTGATTAACTGACCTACAATTCTTACTCTACCACCTGCACGGCGGACGCTTCCTTCCAGAATTGTTGCAACGTTAAGTTCTTCGCCAATTTGACGTAAGTTTTTCTTTGTGTTTTTGTATTGCATCATAGACGTGCGTGAAATTACCCTAAGATCACTAATCTTTGAAAGTTGTGTAAGAATATCCTCCATTATACCATCGCTGAAGTATTCATCTTCTTTATTGTCGCTAAGATTTTTGAACGGAAGCACTGCAATAGTTTTTGCATCGCTGGGAAGAAGCCGCACACCGCTTACACCAGTTATCCATAAAATAATAGCAATGGTAATAAGCAACGAAAAAGTGTAAATGATAATTTCTTTCTTCTGAATCTTCTGTTTACCTTCTAAATTATGATGCCATGCATATACAATTGCGGGGGGAATACCACAGAGAATTACAGTAAAAACACAATCAAACAGAATCATAGGAAGGTGATAAACGCCGGAAAAAAGGTTAACAACACCAAGTATAGTGATTCCGGAAGTAACATAAATTACAAATGTCTTACGAAGTTTACGTGTTTTTATTTCTTGATAGAACTGCTTAAAAGAAAGCATAATAGTTCATCGGTTTAGTAACTTTTTACTCAGATGTATATTTTATAACAGTACTTAAATTAAAGTAACCAGAACAACTCTTCAGATACAATCGGATAATGTTACAAAAAAATTAACAGAAAGAAGTTTATTTAGCAATAAGAATATGAGCGATATTAATTTCTTGTGTTCAATCAAAAACACTTTAAAAACTTATGAAAGAATTTCTTTAATAGCAGAAGGAATATTATTACTTGGCCGTCTTTATATTAGTCTTAAATCAATGAGACAATCAATAAATTCATCAATGATTAATTTATTTTCTATTGGGTATTTGATCAATCTATTTTTTATCCGCCGTGATCACCAATCATCAGCCATTTATCGCCTTGCTTCAACAAAATATCTGTCCACCGGCCTGAACTGTTTGTTGTTTTACCTTCATTTTCTTTTTCTATCATTTTGAAATAATAATGAACGAAAGCAAAATTGCCAAATACTTGAATAGCAACCGGTGTAATATCATAAACAAGGACCTTAGAATTTTTCATACTGTATTCAAGAAATTTCCCGTGTGATTCTTTCGTGGTTGGTAATGTACTACTGTTTGACCAGCCGTGATAATCCGGATGAATGTAGGATTGGAATCCATCGAAATCACCTTTAGCAAAAAGCGCCCAATAAGTTTCAACATTTTTCCAAACCTCCTTTTGTGCGGATGACCATTCCTGCGCAGCGAGAGGCGGTGCTTGAATCAAGAACATGAAGATAATTATAGTTGCTGTAGAAAATTTTTTAAAATATTTCATTTTATATTATCTCCTTTTTGAAATCGTTTTAATATTACTTTATTCCACTCCTAAAATGTAACTGCGTGTTAACGATAGATAAACTACTTGTCTAAGCAAGAATTTCTTTTATTGCAGAAGGAAGATTTTCAATTGGTATAATATCTATCAAGTTTTTAATCTTAATGGATTTAAAATTATTTGAAGGAATAACAACTTTCTTAAAGCCAAGTTTAGCAGCTTCCTGAATTCTCTTATCAATATTGCTCACACTTCTAACTTCTCCGCCAAGACCGACCTCGCCAATAACAACCGTATCATTCTTTGCAAACTTATTAGTAAAGTTAGAAGCTATTGCACAACATACAGCAAGATCAACTGCAGGTTCATCTATTCTAATTCCCCCGGCAATATTGAGAAAAACATTTTGAGAGGACAACCGAAGATTTGCTCTCTTCTCAAGCACAGCTAATAAAATTGATAGACGTCGGTAATCAAATCCCGTTGCTACACGCTGTGGATTTCCATATGAAGAAGGTGTAACAAGAGCTTGTACTTCAAGAAGGATCGGACGTGTGCCTTCTATACTGGAAGTTACAACTGAGCCTGTAATTTCTTTTTCGCGTTCACTTAAAAATATTTCACTCGGATTTTTAACTTCATGCAATCCGTCATCATGCATTTCAAAAATGCCGATCTCATTTGTACTGCCGAAACGATTCTTCTGCGCGCGTAATATTCTATATGAATAACTTCGTTCTCCTTCAAACTGTAAGACGGTATCAACAATATGTTCAAGAACTTTTGGTCCGGCGATCGCGCCATCCTTCGTAACATGTCCTACAAGTATTATAGCACAATGTTTTTTCTTAGCAAGCTGCATCAACTCGGAAGTGCATTCACGGATCTGTGTAATTGTTCCGGGCGGGTTATCAAAATCCGGTTTATACGTTGTTTGGATTGAATCAACAATAACAACTTCCGGTGCATATTTTTCAATTGCATTCAATATAATATCAAGGTCTGTTTCAGTTAGAACAGAAATTTTTTCGGAATGTGATTTTAATCTTTTTGCGCGGATGTTGATTTGATTTGCAGATTCTTCACCGGTTACATATAGAACCTCGCCGTTAATTTTAGCCGCTGCCTGCATAACTAAAGTTGATTTACCTATTCCCGGGTCGCCGCCCAGCAGCACAACCGAGCCGGGCATTAATCCGCCGCCAAGTACGCGGTCAAACTCAATTATATTGGTTTTAATTCTCTCTTCGTTTTGTTCTGTGATTGTGTTCAATTTTGAAATATTTAATTCACCGCTGTATTTTCTTCTGACCCCTTTTTTTTCTTCAATCAATTCTTCAGTAAATGTATTCCAGCTATCGCACGTAGGACATTTACCAAGCCATCTTAATGATTCATACCCGCAATTTGAACAAATATATTTTATTCTACTCTTTGCCATTACAACCCTGTACGTTGAATGAATTTTTGTATTACATGGTCTTTACTGTTGAGTACTTCCTCATACGTTCCGGTAAAATAAATTTTTCCTTCGTGCATCATGGCTATTACATCCGCAGTGTTCTTTACACTAAACATATCGTGTGTTACAATAATTGAAGTAACATTAAGTTTCTCATTTAATGATTTGATCAGTTCATCAATGGAATCGGACATTATCGGGTCGAGTCCTGTTGTGGGTTCATCATACAAAATATAATCGGGATTTGTTACAAGAGCGCGTGCAAGTCCGACACGCTTTTTCATTCCGCCGGAAAGTTCTGAGGGTTTTAGTTTTTGTGTTCCGGGTAAATCAACAAGTTCTAGTTTTTCTGCAACTATTGTATGAATTTTTTCTTTTGAATAACCGAAATTATTTTCGACTAAAGCAAGAGCAACATTTTCTTCAACCGACATAGAATCAAAAAGTGCCCCGCCTTGAAATAAATATCCAAACCGGCGGCGGATTTCATAAAGTTCTTTCCGGTCTAGTTCATTAACAACTTTGCCTTCAAATTTTATAAATCCTTCATCAGGAAATAATAGACCAACGATGTGTTTCAAGAGAACACTTTTTCCGCAGCCGCTCCTGCCTATTACTGCAAGAGATTCACCCTCTTTAATATTTAGATTGATCCCGCGTAAAACGTGATTGCTTCCAAAACTTTTGTGGAGATTATTAATTTC
>JACRFC010000122.1 GCA_016234355.1 Ignavibacteriales bacterium | reverse complement strand
TTTAAATTTGCGGTAGTGGGGGTAGTTTTCCTATTTTTGCCATCCCTCATCATCAAAATCAATTGCTAAGAAGTAACAAGTTTCATCAAGCTGCATAGGATAAATACCTGCAGCGATGTTTCCTCTTAGATGTTCTTCAATAACTTTTTCATTTAAAATCTCAAAAGATTTATTGTTGCATTCAGAGCATTTTATTTTTGGTTTATAACATAATCCGGTTTTCCATTCATTAAAACAGGCTGGCGCGTATCCCGATTTGCCTTCTTTATTTTGCCATCTTTTAGCATAGACATCATCTCGCCCTTTAAAGAGTGACATAAACAGTTTAATTTTTTCATTGGATTTACTGTTTTGAGTAATTGAAGAAATAGATCTTGACTGATTAGGAACGTCCGAAGAATTTTTTGACAGGATTTCTCCTTTATCTTCAGCAGAAACAGCAGCCGGCATTTCCGTTGTACTTGCAACTCCGCTGGAGGGATTACGAATTTTAAGCTGTGCCTTTAATCTTTTATTCTCGGCTTTTAATTTATCATTTTCAATGAGTAATGCTTGATATTTATTTAAAAGAGATAAATCGTTTATCCTATCATTAGCCATAGTTTTATTTCTATTCTAATTTTTAGAAAGATAAAAATAAAACCGTAAAGATGAAATTCATTTTAATTATAAAAGGATTTCACTTTAAAAATTACGATGATTTATATCTCTGAAATTTATTTTTGTAGATAATAACCACAATTATTATTATCATTATTATAAAATTAATTTAAAGGTTAGATATTCGAAGGGAAAATTTTATGGACAAAAAACTTTTTGAGAAAGTGTTAAAAATGCCGCCAAATGAAAGGATAACATTTGCTGAGTTAATTCTTGCTAGTTTAGACTATGAAGAGGATGAAATTCGTTATGCATGGATTAAAGAAATTAATGACCGGATGAAAGCCGTCAAAGAAGGAAAAGCAAGATTATTAGATTTTGAAGATATGTACAATGCAGGTTAAGATTCATGAAATAAAATACTATTCACTATAGAAAAGGGGAAAAATATTGTTGTTTGGGCAGTAGCTCATATGCATAGAAAACCTTGGTATTGGCAATCAAGAATTAACTAATGTCGTCACATACCGTCGCTGAAATTATTTTTAAGGGGCTAATCTCTCCCGTGATAGTTCTGCAGCGTATGCTATTGCTGCTCTATTAAAGTAATATGATAACACCCAAAGAAATTTTAAATAAGCAATTCGGATTTAACGAATTCCGTTTTCACCAGCAGCAAATTATTGAATCAGTTTTAGCGAAAAAGGATACCGCCGTTTTAATGCCTACCGGCGGCGGTAAATCGCTCTGCTATCAAATTCCCGCATTGCTTTTCGACGGGCTGACCATCGTCATTTCTCCTTTAATTGCATTAATGAAAGACCAGGTGGACGGACTGCGGTTAAACGGAGTGGCTGCCGCTTTTCTTAATTCAACTCTTTCTGCAAATGAGCAAGCGCAAGTGATGAACAACATCCGCAATCAACAATTAAAACTTCTCTTCATTGCCCCGGAAAAAATTTTCATCAACGAACAACAGTTTCTCAATTTCCTTAAACCGTTAAATGTTTCTTTGTTTGCAATAGACGAAGCGCACTGCATTTCTCAATGGGGACACGATTTCCGTCCCGAATATTTACAGTTAGCCGTTTTGAAAAAACATTTTCCCGCAGTTCCCATTATTGCATTAACTGCAACCGCTGACGAACTGACGCGAAAAGATATTCTGGAAAAGCTCAATCTGCAATCGCCCAAAACATTCATCTCCAGTTTTAATCGTGAAAACATTCACTACTACATTGAGCCAAAACGAAATTGGTTTGCGTATTTGCTGAAATATTTAAATGAGCATAAAGAAGATTCGGGCATTATCTATTGCCTTTCCCGCGCATCAACTGAATCGCTTGCCGATGATTTGACGGAAAACGGATTTTCGGCAAAACCGTATCATGCCGGATTAGAAAAGCAACTCCGCGATCAACATCAAGAGTTGTTCATCAAAGACAAAGTGAAAATTATTGTTGCAACTATTGCTTTTGGTTTGGGAATTGACAAATCCAACGTCCGGTATGTCTTTCATGTTGATTTGCCTAAAAATATTGAAAGCTATTACCAGGAAACCGGCAGAGCAGGACGCGACGCAATAAAAAGCGATGCGATCTTATTTTACGGAAGAGGAGACCTCGTTAAACTTAAAAAGTTTTGTGAGATTGAAAATAATCCAGCGCAAAGCAAAATCATGTTGGATAAGCTGAACAAAATGTCGCGGCTGTGCGAAACGCAGACTTGCAGACGAAAATTTATGATGAATTATTTTGGCGAAGAGTACCCCAACTATTGCGGAAGCTGCGATGTCTGTTTGAGCAAGTACGAAAAATTTGACGGAACGATCGTTGCGCAAAAAGCCCTTTCTACCGTTGCGCGATTAGACCAAAGGTACGGAGTAAATTTTGTTATCGATTTTCTGCGCGGCTCAAAATCGGAAAAGATTTTGGATTGGCAAATGAAATTAAAAACCTACGGCGTTGGCGCTGATATCGGCAAAGAAGAATGGCGGCAATATCTTAATGATTTGATCGTAATGGGTTATTTGGATCAAGAAAAAGGACAGTATCCCGTTTTGAAATTAACGGGAAAAAGTAAGCTCGTCTTAAAAGGTGAAGAAAAAGTAATTCTGGTGAAATCCGTTACGCGGAAGGAAGTTGAACAAAAAGAACAGCATTATGAAGTTGAATTATTGTCTCTGCTGAAAATTCTTCGCAACCGGTTAGCGGAACAAGCGCAAGTACCGGCTTATATTATTTTTTCAGATACAACGTTGATAGAGTTGGCGGAGTATCTTCCGCAAAATTTTTCCGAGCTGAAAAAAATATCCGGCTTTGGTGAAATTAAATTACAACGGTACGGAAAAGTGTTTTTGGATGTAGTGCTGAATTATTGCAAGAAAAACAATTTACAATCCCGCATACTGAATAAAACACCCAAGCGGCAAAGAAAAACCGGGGCTTCGCGTTCGCCCGAAAAATCTGAAACGAAAATGGAGACGTTTGAATTATTTAAAAGCGGAAAGTCCGTTGCTGAAATTGCCGCTATTCGCAATCTTGCTGCATCAACAATAGAAAATCATTTAGCTTTTTATATTGAGAAGGGAAAGATCAAAGTAATTGAATTAGTCTCCCAGGAAAAGATACAGCAGATTGAAAAAGCAATTCAACTGCATGGAGATTTATCGCTAAGCGTATTGAAAAATGAATTAGGCGAAAAGATTAGTTACGGAGAGATCAGATTGGTGATTAATCATTTAAAATTAGGAATTACAGATGGAAAACAGTAAAATTATTTAGTACCCTACCAGTAAAATCTTGACCAGAAATGACAAAATATTATTAAGCATTCTAATCCGCCGCGGCGGATTGGCTGCATCGTGTTTACCAATCCAGGTTAGTTCTAATTTGGGTTTGTGGTTCATAGTCGCTTCTAATTTACTTTTTCTTTTTAGTTTTCTTTGCTTCCTTCAGAATATTCTTTTCATCACCTTTAAGTCGCCTCTCAACCTTTTTAACATCTTCGGCTGGAGGAAGATTTTCGGGTTTAACGCCTCGTTCTTTTAGTATTTTTCTAACTGCCAAATTATTTTCTACATGTTCATTTGATATCTGATCGTGTCCTTGTAAATCTTTTTCAACAACATTATGACTGGTTAATTCTGTTGCAAAATCTTTTGCTTTAATAGTTAGAGTTGGTAAGAAATCGGCTAAAGGTCTTCCAGCTGGAATATCCAATTTATCTTTCATCATTTGGGTATTTAGTCCACCAAAAAGCGCTTGGTCTCCCTTTGAACGGATGACAGCAAATCCTTTTTCGTCCACTCCTCTTTCATAGATGATTCCAGAAAGTTTCTTTTCTGAGTGAGAAAGTTTTTCTCTTGCGGTAACACGCGCGACATCGAGTAGTCTTTTTTCAATTATTTCTTGCTTGCGGGTTTGAACGGCAAAATAGGTTTGAGCAAAAGCTACTTCCGGTTTGGATGGGTCGCCATTTTGCGCAATTAAATAACAAGCGTATCTTGTAAGAGCGATATCATCAATTTGTCTTTGTGAACCACTTCCCAACCCGACCATTTTCCCGATATCGGCAAAATGGTCGGAAAGTTTTTCTCCAGCAGTTTCACATGCGTTTTTAGCTTTGTCAATTACGTTAAGAAAATTATCCCACTTAGAGTAACCAAGAATATCTTGCATCTCTCTGGCGCTCCAGCATTCAACTCCTTCTAAGAGATAGCAAGCGTGTTCAAATTTTAGGAATAATTCAGCGATGAATTCTTTTTTCATAGAACCGCCCTATAAATTTTCATATTGAAAATATATTTTAAATTACACTATGTTTACTGCGGAACTTCAAAAGTTGACTTAAAATCACTACTCGCCCTTCGGCGGAGGTTGTCTTTCGGGACACGGGTTTAAGAGAATTTTTGAAGTTTTCTTTTTAAATACACCTCAAAGTAAGATACTTAAGATAAATCAAAAAGTAATATTGCGTTGTCAAATTAACTGCCATCTAATTGTAAATAGTTCTTAGATTAAAATGATTTTGAATTACCATCTTTAAATTTGCGGTAGGGGGGTAGTTTTCCTATTTTTGCCAGCCAAATGTTAAAGAAAATAATCATAGCAATAGACGGTCCCGCCGGTTCAGGCAAAAGTACTGCTGCTAAAAACATTGCACAAAAACTTGGTTTTACTTATTTGGATACCGGTGCGATGTATCGGGCTATTACTTTTATTGCTCTACGAAATGGCATCGCCGATAATATTCCTGCTGTTATTGATATGGCAAGAAGGATCAATTTAAAGTTAAGATTTGAAAACAGCATAACAAGAGTTTTTGTTGATGAAGAAGAAGTAACAGAACAAATTAGAACTTCAGAAGTAAATGGAAAAGTCAGCGATATAAGCAGGATACCGGAAGTAAGAGCAGAATTAGTTAAGATTCAAAAAAGATTAGGTGAGGAAGGAAATATTGTAGCTGAAGGAAGAGATGTTACTACAGTTGTGTTTCCTAATGCAGATCTAAAAATTTTCCTTACTGCCTCGATTGATATAAGAGTTAAAAGACGATTAAAAGAGTTTCAAGAAAAAAATATTCCTATCACTTTTGAAGAAGTAAAAGCTAATTTGGAAAAAAGAGATAGAATGGACAGCGGAAGGGAAATCTCTCCGTTAAAAAAAGCTGATGATGCAATAGAGCTTGATAATTCCGCATTAACTCCGGAACAGGATTACGAATTTTTATTGGGTAAAATAAAAGAAGTGTTAAAGAAAAGTGACTGAGTTTCTGAGTGCCTATGTGCCTTAGTACCTGAGTTTAAAAGTTTTCAGCTAAATGCTAATAGCTAACTGCTAAAAGCTAAAAAAGCCATCATAACAGATGTTAAACTAAACCAATACTGCCGAGAAAATTCAAGATGGCGGAATGTTCGAAGCAGAGTAACAGCAGCAGGAGTTAAAATGTTAGAATTAGAAAAAGATGCTAAGAAAAAAGTATCTAAAGTAAAAAGAGAAAGATACATCAATGCAGATGAGTACACTCCCGATGATCTGAAAGAACTTTCTAAACTTTATGCCGATTCATTTCGCGATATAAAGGAAGGTGAAATTCTTGAAGGTACAATCGTTGGTGTAAATACCGATAACGTTGTTGTTGATGTAGGTTTCAAGTCCGACGGAACAATTTCAAAATCAGAATTCACCGCTACAGAAGAAATTAAAATCGGTGAAAAAGTTGATGTTGTAATTGAAAGCGTTGAAGATGAAGACGGAAATTTAGTTCTTTCCAAAAAGAGAGCAGACTTTCTTAAAATTTGGGGAAGAGTTATGGATGCTTTCGAAAACGAAAAAGTTCTTCCGGGCAAAATCCTAAAACGAATTAAAGGCGGAATGGTTGTTGACTTGATGGGAATCGAAGCATTCTTACCCGGTTCACAAATTGACATTCGTCCTGTTCGTGATTTTGATGCGTTCGTCGGTCAAACGATGGATTTCAAAATTGTAAAAGTAAATATCCCTACTGAAAATATTGTTGTTTCTCATAAAGTTCTTATTGAAGAAACAATTTCCGATCAGCGTAAAGAAATTCTTGACAAGCTCGAGAAGGGACAAATTCTTGAGGGTACAGTTAAAGCAATTACCGACTTCGGTGTGTTCATTGATCTCGGCGGTGTTGATGGTCTTATTCACATTACAGATCTAAGCTGGGGTAGAATTAATCATCCTAGTGAAGTTGTTAGACTTGATGAGAAGATCAAAGTTGTTGTTACCGATTTTGAAATGGAACGTAAGAGAATTTCTCTCAGCTTAAAACAACTCTTACCGCATCCATGGGAAAAAATAGAAGATAAATTAAAGATCGGAGATAAAGCTGCCGGCCGCGTTGTTTCACTTACAGATTACGGCGCTTTCATAGAGATCGAAAAAGGTATTGAAGGATTGATTCACATTTCGGAAATGAGCTGGACACAGCATATCAGTCATCCTTCACAATTTGTTTCGATGGGACAAGTTGTTGAAGCCGTTATTTTAAGTCTTGATAAAGTTGAAAAGAAAATTTCGCTTGGTATGAAACAGTTAACACCTGATCCGTGGTCAGACTTATTAAAGAAATATCCCGTTGGTTCACAACATCAAGGTATTGCACGAAACTTAACAAACTTTGGCGTGTTCGTAGAACTTGAACCCGGTATTGATGGATTAGTTCATATCAGTGATCTTTCATGGACAAAGAAGATCCGTCATCCCGGAGAAGTTGTTAAGAAAGGCGATAAGATAGATGTTATTGTTCTTGGTGTTGATACAGAATCAAGAAAAATTTCTCTTGGACATAAACAGATCAATGCTAATCCCTGGGATAATTTTGAGAAAGAATATGCAGTTGGAAAGAATTCCGATGGAAAAATTGTCCGCATAATCGAAAAAGGATTGATTGCCGAGCTTCCATTAAATGTTGACGGATTTATTCCGGCAACACAACTTTCTACTTCAAAGATCAAAAATCTTTCTTTCTGTTTTCCAATCGGAACAAAGCTTGAATTGAAAGTTGTTGAGTTCGATAAAGATAATAAGAAAATTGTTCTTAGTGCACTTGCAGCATTAAAAGAAAAATCAGATGAAGAAATTGCAAAATACATTTCCGATTTCAAATTGGAAAAAGTTACAGTTGCTGATTTGAAACAAGCAGATGCCGGTAAATTCGATTCATCGGATTTTAATTTGTACGAGGATACAAAACCTCATCCGCAAGTTCCTGCTCCACCGGCGGAAGAGAAAAAAGATGAATAACTTTTAGCTTTTGGCTATTAGTGTTATAGAAATATTCGGGCTGTATTTAATCAAATTTGTTTTTATGTTTGAATTGAATGCAGCTCTTTTTGTTTGTAGAAGGTTGTCAGTAGTCAGTTGATAGTTGTCGGTCGTAATAAATATAAGATACAACTGACTATTGACAACTGACCACTAACAATAAATAAATATCAATAATAAGTTTAATGATTGAGACCATGTCCAAAGTAGCATTCCATACATTAGGTTGTAAACTTAATTTTTCCGAGACTTCAACAATCGGGCAGCAATTTCTTAAACATGGATTCAGTATTGTTGACGAAAAAGAAAAAGCAGATGTATTTGTGATTAATACATGTACAGTTACAGAGAATGCAGATCGTGAATGCCGCCAAATTGTTCGTCGCGCTCTAAGAAATAATCCTAATTCATTTATTGTTGTTACCGGATGTTATGCTCAACTTCGTCCCGATGAAATGGCAAAGATAGATGGAGTTGATGCAGTACTTGGCAGTAATGAAAAATTTAATCTATTCTCTTATCTGGAAAATTTTGAAAAGAAAGAACTATCATGTATTTATCCGCCGCGGCGGATTTATGTTTCACCGACAGAAAATCTTGATTCATTCAATCCTTCATATTCATCTGATGCGGATAGCCGAACAAGAGCATTTTTCAAAATTCAGGATGGATGCGATTATAAATGTTCATTCTGTACAATTCCATTAGCACGCGGCAAGAGCAGAAGTGCAAGTCCTGAAGAAGTGATTAGTGAGTTTAAACAACTACTAAAAGCCGGATACAAAGAAATAATTTTAACCGGTGTTAATGTTGGCGATTATGGAAGTACTTTATTTCGTGATCATGAATATAATCTTTATAGTTTGCTGAAGATGATGCTGAAGGTTGATGGCGATTATAGAATCAGAATCAGTTCGATAGAACCGAATCTTCTAACCGATGAGATTTTAGATCTAACAGCTAATGATGAAAGAATGTGCAATCATTTTCATATTCCATTACAAAGCGGAAGCAAAGATATTTTGAAATTTATGCAGCGGCGTTACAAAGTTGAGGATTATGAAAAATTAATTTATAAAGCGAATAATAGAATAACCGATCTTGGAATTGGTGTAGATGTTATTGTAGGGTTTCCCGGAGAGATGGAGGAAAATTTTCTTGAGACATATAATTTTCTAAAAGATTTACCGATCTCGTATTTACATGTGTTTACTTATTCCGAACGACCGGAAACAAAAGCAATTGAAATGGCAAATGCGGTTGATCCCATAGAACGAAAGCGGCGCAGTAATATGCTTAGAATTTTGAGTGAAAAGAAAAAACACGAATTCTATCAGAAAATGGTTGGTAAAGAATTAACAATACTTTTCGAACATGAAGATCGTAACGGAATGATGAAAGGATTCTCGTCAAATTATGTTCGTGTAAAACATTCGTTTGATCAGGAATTAATTAATAAATTTGTGAAGGTAAAAATCAAGGAGGTTGATGAAAATATTTGTACAACAGAGAATATTTCGATTAATGAATTAATAAACATTCAGGCAGGCTGAAAATGAAAAACATAATCTCTCTTGTTGTGCTTGTTTCATCAATATCATTTGCGCAGAGCGAACAAACCAAAAGTCTCATTGAGCTAAAACAAATTTCGGCAGTTAACAGTCGGCAGTTAGCAGTTGGCAGTCGGCAGTTTGCAGTTGGCAGTTCACAACATCCAGCATCCAGCATCCAACATCCAGCATCTGACAACCAAAAGAAAAGTCCGGCACTCGCAATTCTTTATTCAATGTTATTACCCGGAATGGGCGAACTGTATGCGGGAGATTATTCCAGCGGAAAATATTTTACAATTGCCGACGGTGTTTTATGGGGAGCGTTTGCCGGTTTTGAAATCTATGGTAAATGGAAAGAGAACGATTATAAATCATTTGCCGAATCAAAAGGTGGAGTTAAACTTAGTGGTAAAGAAGCGGAATATTTTGCCAACATTGGAATCTACCAAAGTATATCCGATTATAATACTGCAATGGAATTAGATCGCCGTTTTGATAAAACTTATAACACTGCAAATTACTATTGGAAATGGAACGATAACGAACAACGCAAAGAGTACCGAAATCTATGGTCTTCGAGTGAATCTGCTTACATGAATGTTAGATTTGTAGTTGGTGCTTTAATACTTAACCGTTTGATCAGTGCCGTTAATGCTGTTAGATTAGTTTCTGCTTACAACAAAAATCTTTCACAAGAAGTTAGTTGGAATATATCTGTTGGTTTGAATAATCATCCGACATTACCAACTTCGATAACTTTCAATTTTGTAAAATCTTTTTAATTTCGCTGGTAACCCGGTTGTTTATAAAAAAACCGCCTCAATAAATTGAGACGGTTTTTGTTTCTTACTTCTTTATGAATTATTATTTCTAATAATTATTTCCTGGATCGTTAGCATTTCTTGCCGGTTGTGCAGATGGAGAAGGAATATTTGGATTAGCATTTCTTTCACCATCACCGTAGAGCAAACGTCTTGGAATAGCTCCTCCTGTAAATGGAGTTATAGCCGGAAGATTAGTTCTTTTCCAGTCACTGTAAGATTCTATATTAAAGAACAAAGAAATATATTTTTCTTCCATAATAGCACTTATCAATGCCGTTCCTGTTAATCCGGCAGCAATACCAAGCGAATTTGCAGCCAGACCCCATTTGCTTTCTTGTGCTCTTCGGGCTGCGTTTAATTTAGCAAGAGCAGTTGTAGCATCGCCTGCTTTGTATGCACATTCAGCCCAAATAAGATTAGCTTCAGTAAATGACATGATATCAAATGAGAGATCTTTAGCCAGAAATGTAGTACTTAAATTAGATGCATCGGTTAAAGCCACACCTGCTGCAGCACCTGTGTACTGTCCATTTTTATCAACTGCAAAATATTTAGCTAACCTTCCATCGTTACGTGACTTTAATAGATCAACTAAATATTTTCC
>JACRFC010000125.1 GCA_016234355.1 Ignavibacteriales bacterium | reverse complement strand
TGCTTGCTGAATATTGAGTTTATTATCCATTAGAGGTTTCAATGCTTCATCATTCACTTTATTCCATGTAGGAGCCATAACAAAAAATGTAATAAACAATGCTATTCCTGCAAGTAGCTGCGATGGTGGCATTTGCTGAGTCCCGAGGGCATTCTTCAAAAAATGAAATACTATTATTGTACGTAAGTATGATGTTGTCATTATTACAATAGAAGGTGCAAGCGATAGTACAGTCATTAGCAGAAGTATTTGAAGTGTAACGGAAACATCATTTCCATTTTGTGCTTTACCGACATCCAGATTTATCTTAGGAAAAGGTAAAGTAGTAGAAGAAGCTTGTTGTGCGCTTATACTATTGATTGTAAAGAAAATAAGAAGTGATGTAATTAATAGAAACGTTTTCCTATTCATCGAATTCCTAAATTTTGTTTTAATATCTCAACAAAATTTGGCTTAGATAGATTTGTGCCCAATTCATCACCTTCAAAGTCGTTGTAATCGAATTCTTTGAGAAGAGAAATATTATTTTCGCTGATTCCAAGGACTAAAAGCTTGTCTTTTATCTTAACAAACGATAAA
The DNA here is from genome assembly GCA_016234355.1 of Ignavibacteriales bacterium. Taxonomy (GTDB): domain Bacteria; phylum Bacteroidota; class Ignavibacteria; order Ignavibacteriales; family Melioribacteraceae; genus Fen-1258. Next base: position 11,177 of record JACRFC010000125.1, on the reverse strand, counting down.
TATTTTTTAGGAAGTATCATCTGGTTGAATAAAACATTTACATTAATATTTTTTGCTTTTTTACCGTTCAGTGAGAAAGAATGTCTTCTGACAAGAATTAAAATGCCGAAGAGTAAAGCGAGGATTAATAAAAGTGGCACAATAGATTTAATTATATCAATAAATGACATTAGTTGGCGTCCTTAATTCTATTTGCCGGATCCAAAAGATTTGTTATTCTAATGCCGAAGTGTTTATCAATTACAACTACTTCTCCCTCGGCAATTTTTTTATTATTAACAAAAACATCCACCGGTTCGCTTGCAAGTTTATCCAGCTCTATAACATATCCGCGCTCTAATTCAAGAATATCTTTTATTTGCATTTGAGTTCTACCAAGCTCAATGAAAATGTTCATCGGTAAATCTTTCAAGAAATGCAGCTTATCATTATATACACTTCCAGTCTGTCTCGACTCATCAAATTCTTCAAACTGAGCCATTGAACTCACTGCTTTTTCTTCTAATGCTTCTTTTTCATCAGCGGGGTTGGTCAATTCATTGTTTTCCATTTATTAAACCTCTGAAGGATATTGTTCTTCAAATAATTTTCTTGTTACTTTAATTGCTTTTTTATTATTAGAGACACCAACTCTGGCCAAAAAGAGCATTTGCTTTCCCGTTCTAACTTTTTGGTCGTCGCTTATTTTTGTTTCAAGACGGATTATATCTCCAATTTGCATATCGAGAATTTCTTTTACAGAAAGTTTTGCAGTCCCCAGTTCAACATGGAGCGGAAGCAAAGTTTTTGAAAGATGACTACTAACAACATCCCGTGCGGTTAATCCAAAATGTTTTATTGCTCGTACAGAAGTAAGTTTTTGTGATGATAAGCGGGCAAGAATGTCGTCGAATGCAAAAGTTGCAAAACAAATGTTCATTAAAAACGATTGCTCACCCACTAAAATCTCAAACGAAATTAATAAAACTGATTCGCTCTGAGAAGTTATCTGCGCAAAATCAATATCGGGTTCAAAACGCTCAACAACAAAATCCATGTTGTCTACAGTCTGCCATGCTTTTTTAAGATCCTGCATTATTCTATCAACAACAACATGTAATACTTTTTGCTCGATTGGAGTAATTACTTTAGTTTGTTTTGTTCCCAGACCGTTACCGCCTAAAAGTTTATCTACAAGTGAAAGAGCCAAATCATTGTTTAATTCCAAAATACCTTTTACGTCCGTGTTTTTTATTTCAAACGGAAAGAGGCATGCAGGATTTGAAACCGATAAAACATATTCCGAATAGTAGATTTGATCTACAGAAGTAACATTAATATTCACAACCGTCTGAAGCTTTGTAACAAGAAATGAACTGAAACTTTCGGCAAAATTTTCAAAAATGCTTCTTAAAACCCGGAGTTGATTCTTTGAGATTCTATTTGGTAACCGGAAATCGAAAAGAATTGGTTCCTTATCAGAATGTGCTTCGATCTTCTTTTCGGCACCGCTTTTAACGTTATTAACCAGCGCATCAATTTCTTGTTGTGATAATATCTCTGCCATGATTATTGTAAAATATATTTGCTGAAATAAATAGTATTGATTTTAACTTCCGGCATTACTTTATTAACACGTTTCGTTATTTCCGTTCTAAGTGAATCTCGATAAGCAATATTGCCAAGCTGAGACATTCCCTTACTGCTTACTACCGAAATTATAGCATCTTTAAGCAGAACCTCTTTTGCTTTAAGTTCTTGTGTATTTTGTTCTGATGCAACATCGAACCCAAGTGAAGAAAGAAGTAATCTTTTTCCATCTGTGTTTGCAGGATTAATAATAAGATCATCAACCATATAAATATGTTTTCCGAGTTCAACAGATTTTGGTTCTTCTTTTTTTACGGCTTCTTTGTCTGCAGCAGGTAATTGTTGTTCGGCAGAATTGTTTGCCTGTAATCTTGTCAACAAAATATTCGCGGTAATAAAATAAACCGCTACAAGTTGTATGATAAATAAAGGTATTCCAAAAATTAGGATCTTGAAATTGAAACCTTTTTTTACCTTAACAGGAGGCAAAGTTTCTGCTGTTTTTACGACCGGTTTTTCTTCTTCTAATTTTTCCATAGTAACTTTATTTTTTCAATTGTTATGCCATAGAAAAAGTATAAAAAAAATTAAATAAGAAGCGAGTTGTTAAACTGAATGGCCAATATTAGTCAAATGGATGAATAACAATTTGTTTTATCAAATAACCAATCTCCTTTGCAGTATAGAAAAACCTCTAAGAGCAATTTAAGAAAACATTATTTTTTTTAAGAAGGAGGCCGTGGGCTAAGTAGTCGGTTAAATTAGCTTATAACTTTTTTACCAACCACCTAACCCACAGCCCTTGAGGCAAGTTCCGTAGGTTCGGAAAATTTTATCTAATTAAATTTGTTATCTCTTGAAGTAAAGTATCTGCCGTTGTGATTACACGTGCATTTGCCTGGAAACCTCTTTGAGATACAATCATTTTAGTAAACTCTTCAGACAGATCAACATTGGATTGCTCAAGAGCACCAGATTGAACTGTAGTGCCGGTCTCTTCACCTAAACTGCCGATTCTTGGTAAACCGCTATTGGCATATGCTGAGTACATATTATCGCCAACGCTTATTAATCCGTTTAAGTTATTGAAGGTTGAAACCATTATCTGCGCAAGACTCTTTGAACTTCCGTTTGTAAAAATACCGACTATATTACCATATTGATCTATGTTCATATTCGAAAGCGATGCCGATGGAGATCCGTTCTGTGAAAGGGCGCTGATTACAGAACTGGATGATGTTTGTGTCACACCGCTAAATCCGGTACCAAAATCAAGAGCTAATTCCACAACTTGAGATCCGCCGCTTGGTGTAAAAGCAAATTGCGGATTGTTAGGTGAAATGTTTGCCGGATCAATTGTACCGTCGGGATTAAAGAGAATTGTTCCGGTTGCATTTGCCGGTTGTCCATCGCTTGTGCTCGTCCCCGGGACAGATGCTGTCCATGTCCATAGATTATTGGCAATTTTTGTGTATTTCATTGTAACTTGATGCGCAGTTCCTAAAGAATCATAAACAGTAACTGAGCCGCTTACTACGTTCGAAATTCTATTGTTATCAGCAGAAATACTCAATGTAGCAGTGCTTGAATTTTGTGTAATTGTTTTTGCATCCAATAAAAAATCAATATTTGAAGCCGGAATATTAACACGGTTTGCCGTACCATCAAATTTTGCGAGCGATGCAGCATCTAATGTGAAATTTCCGCTGCCGTTATCTTCGAAAACCAAACCTGCAATATTTCCGGTTGTAACAGATGTATTGGTAGAATCTTTCAAATCCCAATTCATAGTGTAAGTATTGGCTGCGGTTAACTTATACGTTGTTTCTAAAGTAAATGCTGTTCCTAATTCATTATAGACTGTTACATTAGTTGGTGTCGTAGTATCAGGAAGTGGAGTAGCCGGATCAGTATCTAAAGCAGATGAATTAATATTACCTCTTTGAGTTACAGCTTGAGTTCTTGTTAATTCGGAATTACTTTTTAAGTTACCGCCCCACTTAATATTAGTTGTTGCAATTGCAGGCAGTTTAAGATTAGAGTCAATTACAATATCTTCTAAATTATTTCCGGGAGGGATTACACCCTCGGCATTTGCAACTTTGCCCTGTACAATAGCACCGTTCTGAGGGCTTACTAATTTTCCGTCAGCATCAAAAACAAATGCACCTGCACGTGAAAAGAAAGTTTGTCCATTACTTTTTAAAACAAACATTCCCTGTCCTTGCAGTGCAAGATCGGTTGTAATTCCGGTTCGTTCAAAAGTACCTTGATTCCAATTACGGTCAATGGAATTAATTTTCATACCAAGACCGATTTGATATGAGTTTGTACCGCCGGTTGTTCCAGTTGGATTTGTACCTGCTTTTACAAATTGATTAAATGTATCGCTGAATGTAACACGTGAACCTTTAAATCCGATAGTGTTAACATTAGAGATATTGTTCCCAATTACGTCCATCATTGATTGATGATTGCGTAAGCCTGAAACACCTGCGAAGAGAGAAGTTAAGAGTGCCATTTTTTTGATCCTCCTTGGTTTGATTCAGCTTCAGTCAGTCGGCCGAATCCGAAGCGCCCTTGGAAGGTCCCGCTCCGTTTTTTTATTATTAGTTAATTATATTGCAAACACTACACTATCAATATTTGTAAAAACGTTTTCAGTTGAATTTGCAACTTCAATTGCTGTTACAACGGTCTTGTTTGGAATATTAACAATGAACGCTGTTTTATCCATCATTACCAAAGAATCCCGTGAACCTTTTGCTTCTGCTTTTTCTACTGCACTTTGAATCTTTGTAAGTTCATCATCACTTAATTGTATGTTACGAGATTCAAGTCGTTTTAAAGCATGATTCGAAAATTTTACTTTCTCCAGTTCTTCTTTAAAGATTGCATCAAAACGGTTAACCGCCTCACGTGATAGATTACGCAAGGACGATTCTTCATTTCCTACAATGGGAACAAATGGAACTGAGATACCATTAATTTCTGCCATTATTTCCCGTCTCCTTTATTATTAGGATTAAGCACTTCTGAAATATCAGATATTGAATATTGCGCACCGTTTATTAAAATTACTGTACCTTTATCATTGGTGAATTTAACACCGTCAATCGTTCCATACTTAAATAAACTCACTGTCATTGCTTCGCCATTCAAATTTGTTGCCTCAACTGCAAATGCGTAATTACCATTTGTTAACTTGTTGCCACTATTATCGGTCAAATCCCAGGAAAGTTTATTGTCGCCAATTTTGCTTGAGTCTACATTCATAGTTTTAACCAGAGCACCGTTAGCATTATAAATTTTTAATTGAACATTTTTAGCTTCAACAGGCAGATTATAACCGAGGGTAATATTTTCCTGTCCACTTAAAATCAGTTTATTTCCATCAAGCTTAACATCTTTGCCGATTAATGTTGCCATCATTGTATTATTAATTGCTTGTGTTAATTGTGAATTTGTTTCCATACTAAGTTTTACAGCATCATTCAAATTAGTCAACTGTTCAAGCGACGAGAATTGCGCCAGCTGAGCTGCATATTGCGTTCCATCCATTGGACTAAGCGGATCTTGATTCTTCAACTGAGAAATCATCAATTTTAAGAAATCATCTTTACCCAAAGTTGATTTAGATGTGCGCGTATTTTTGACTGATGATGTATTAATTAAGTTTGTTACTGAGTCTACCATATTTCACCTATGCTAAATATTCGTAAGTGTTATAACCCATTTTCTTATGAGGAACATTAACAAGTTCTTCAATCATCTGCTCCTTGTCATTGTGGTTATTATATTTTTTCTTCTGAACAAAAGATTTTGTTGAACGTTGATCATAATCTGCCAAGCTAATGTTAACTGAACTATACTTTATTCCCTCTTGCTGAAGATTATGTTTTAACTGTTCAATATTTGATTGAATGAATTGTTTTATCTGTTCGTTTTCTACTTCAATACGTGTTAAGATTTGATTGTTAACCATCTCAATAGAAAGTTTTACCTTCCCAAGGTTTTCCGGAGAGAGCTGGAACGTCATACTCTGTTTTTCGCCTTGCATGATAAGCTTTGAGAATTCCGGTATTAAATCGTTCGCTTTAATATTCTTTACTGTTTCTTGCATTGTTTTGACGTCCGAAAAAAGTTTTATTTTTTCAGTATTAAAATCAATGCTCGATGTTTGCATTTGCTGTACAGAATTCTTAAATGTTTCATAAGCAGTATGTTTGTTTTGATCTTTGTTTTCCTGTCGGGTTAAATCTGTATCCCCTACTATCTGTTTTTCCTGTTTATCATTATCGTGTCTAATTGTTTCAACACCTTGTGCTTCTTTCTTTTCATTTACGGTGTCTTCTTTCACAGATGGTTTTATGTTCAGGTTAACTGCCGCCTCACTACCTACTGTAACTTTTACGGTGTTATCCGTCATAATATTTTTTGCCGTAATACTATTATTGTCTGTTTTTATAGTTGACGTGGAGTTTGTAGATGTTGATTCGACACTGTTTTCGTTAGCAATTTTAATTGTTGGTTTTGCTGAAACTTTTATTATTACTTTATTTTCTTCATTAATGCTTTCATTAGTCAAAATACTTTCATCTACGGTTGGTTTACTGTCACTTTGAATATTTTTATATTTTTTAGATGAAATTACAAACTTCAGATCTTCTTTTTCTAAATTTTTCAGACCATTGAATGCTTTCTGAATGTCACTTTTAATTTCATTATTTGATTCGGCTATTACCTCAAGCTTACCGGCATTAGTTTCGGTTTTCTTTATATCAATACCACTCTCCTCCAACTTTTTCTCAGGATTGGTTTTACTAGATACAATCTCAACTGGTTCTGATTTTTTTTCATAAACGGACTGATTATTAATATTGATGGAAACCTGTTTAACACTAAGTTCTTTTATAAGATTATTTACATCAATATTGTTTTGTGAAAAAATGTTTAGAGGTTTTATTACATCTTCACCGGTTGCTGCTTTTATTGAAATATCATAAGGATTAACAATTTTTTCTCCCTGAAGACCATTTAATATTTTAAATGCGCTCTCATTATTATCAAATTGGACTGGTCTAATATTTCCATAAGGATTATTGTTTTGAGTTAAATCTACATGATTTTCAAATGGTAACTCAGAACTCTGAAAATTTTTTGCGTAATTAAATTCAACTACCGGTGTCTTTTCTGTGTTGTTTGGTACAGTTTGATCTCCATTATCCTTTATCCAATCATTTTTTCCCTGAACAAGTATTTGAATTACCTCAGTTTTATAGAATAATTTTTGTTTTAATTGATCTTCAACATTTTCTATTTCTTCAGTATTCTTATTAACATCATTGCCGTTTGTCTCATCAGAAGGGAATAGCTTAGATAAATTATTTATTGCCGCAATATTTTCATCTCTTTTATCAGCACTTATCAAGGATTGAAGTGATCCCAACATTTTATCTATAACAACGGGGTTTTCCGTATCAACTTTTTTAAGCGGTGTGATGTTTAAAGTAATTTTACCGGTATCGGTTTTGAAGGTTACAGAAAAATCTTTACCGTAGAAATTATTTTGTTCTTTATTAGAAACTAATTCCGAATCCGTAGAGAGTTTATTTATAAGACCGTTAAAAAATAGTGCGAGTTGATTTTCATCAACAACAAATTGCTTTTTATTTATCTCAGTAAAATCAATTTTACGATTTGATTCCAATGATTGTAAACCGGTGCTTGCAGAAATGAAAGAATTAATAAACTGGAATATATTATTTAGATCGTCCGAAGAAACTTGAATTGTATTCTCCGTTAAGGGAAGTGCTTCCTCTATTGAGTTTAGTTCACTATTATTCTGCTCATCGGTCATTTCGTTGAATTCATCTTCATAAACTTTTATTATATCCGAGAACATATAAGAATCCGTTAGAGGTTTCTTTGTTCCAGACGGCAATGCAGTGTTTAGTCCGCTAAGCTTATCTATGAAAAATGCGCTGATGTTCATTAATTAACACTTATTATTCTCGTTACAATTTCAGGTTTAAACTCCGCCAATATTTCTGCTGCTTTTTTCTTCTTCATTGTAAACAGTATATCTCTTGCTATATTATCGGAGTAACCTTGAATTATTTTAGCGGCTTTTTTTGTTTCCATTGATTCATAAAGTTTTACAGTCTGTTTTACCCAATTTTTATAATCGGATTTTTCTTTTTGGGCAATTAATTCTGTTTGAACCGGGATCGCTTCCGGTTCGGTTTTATTTAACTGCTCCGTATCAACTATCTTCTTTTGCTGGAATAACGGAATCGGATTTTTCGTTTCAGCTTTTTTTACAGCACCGGTGTTTTCATTTTTTGCATCGTTACTTTTAGTTGTATTAGCTACCGCTACGGTATCTATTGGCGGCTGAACATTATTCTGTTTCGTAGAATCTTGAGATTGCGGGGCTTGTGTAGAATCAACTTTTGTTTCGTGTTTTGTTTTTGTCGCTTCTTGTGGCAAAGAAACATGTGTTATTGACGAGAAATCAAATTTGAAAATGTTTTTGAAAGAAGAATTCAAATAAATAATAGCAACACTTACTAAAATAAAAGTAAAAACAAAAGGTGTTCCGTAAATGACTTTCTCTTTCATGGTCGGTCCTTGTTATAATTTACAATCGCAATTTCATTTAATATTTTTAATTCGGCTTTTCTTTCACCTGTAAGAAAATTACTATAGTTATTTTCTTTTAAGATATCCAAAGCTTTGATTTCTTTTTTCTTAGCCAATAACTCTTTTTGTTTCAGTTCTTTTTTCTTTAAGCAGGCTTCAATCTCTTTTTCAATATGAACAATTTCTTTTCTTAATTGCTCATCGTATTTTTTTATACTTTGATAATCAGAGGCTTTTAATTTATGCTTTAGAATATCTTTTAAAACTTTCTTCCTTTCTTCGATAAAAATATCGCGCTCATTTTTCCAGTTATTTATCTCTTTATTGATGATCGATATTTCCCGCAATATTTTCTTTTCAAGAATTTCTTTTACATTTGCAATAGATTGAAATTTGAATTTATACTTTGACATCATTCCATTCACAAAATCGGTGAATTAATAATTTGATTTAACCGCTCTAATGTTTGATCGTATAAAGCTTTTTCAAGTATATCTTGCTTAAGAAAGCTGCGGAATTGATTAATCTTTGAGAGAGAATGATCAATTTGCGGATTGCTTCCTTTTATATAAGCGCCAATATTTATCAAATCCTCTGCTTCTCTGTATGTTGCAAGAATTTCATTAAAGCGCATAGCACGTTGACAATGCTCCTGGTCAATTATATCAGGCATAACTCTGCTAATACTTTGAAGTGTATCAACTGCTGGAAATTGGCCAAGGTTTGCAAGTTTGCGAGAAAGTACTATATGACCATCTAGAATAGAACGGACAGCATCTGCAATCGGTTCTGTCATATCATCGCCCTCAACAAGAACAGTATACAAACCAGTAATTGAACCTTTATCAGTTGTACCCGCTCTTTCAAGTAATTTTGGTAATATCGAGAAGACAGATGGTGTGTATCCTTTTGTTGTTGGCGGTTCTCCAATTGTTATACCGATTTCTCTTTGCGCCATTGCAAAACGAGTAACTGAATCCATCATCAGCATTACATCTAGCCCAAGATCTCTAAAATATTCTGCTATAGTTGTGGCAACGTATGCACCTTTCATTCTAATAAGCGGTGATTTATCGCTTGTTGCACAAACAACAATAGATTTTTTTAAGCCTTCTTCACCTAAATCTTTTTCAATAAACTCTCGCAATTCTCTTCCGCGTTCTCCAATTAAAGCAATTACATTAATATCTGCACTTGTATTTCTTGCAATCATACCCAGCATAACACTTTTACCAACACCGCTGCCGGCGAAGATTCCAATACGCTGCCCTTTGCCAATCGTTAATAGCCCATCGACAGATCTTATGCCCGTTTGAACTGGTGTGGAAATTCTTTTTCTTTCAAGAGGATTTGGTGGTTCACGGTATGACTCTCTATAGGAAGAATAATTTATTTCTCCACCGCCATCAATCGGATTGCCAAGTCCATCAATAATTCTTCCAAGCAGTTCTTTGCCAACACCAACGATAAAATTTTTACCAGATGCTTTTATTTCGCAGGCGGGAGAAATATTGTGTACCTCGCCAATTGCAATTGATAACACCTTACCGTTTTTAAATCCCACAACCTCTGCTTTACAAATTTCATTACCGCTTTGATCTATAATTGTGCAAATTTCTCCGAGCACAGCATTAGGACCAACCGATACAATTACCAAACCAATAACATCAACAACTTTACCATTAACACGAATCGAATCGGTTTTTGATAAAACGTTGCGATACTTTTTAGTTATGTGTTCAACAATTTCCATAGTTCAACCTAGATACTCTCTACTAATTTCATCCTAAGTTCACTTAATTGAGTTGCAATGCGCGCATCTACATTTCCTATTTCGGTTTCAATAAGACAACCGCCTTTTTCAACCCGGTTATCACCTTCGATTTTTATTTTGGTAAAAGAACTATCGTTTATTATGTTTTTACTGTCCACTGATAATTCTTCCAAATCTTGCGGATGCAGACGAAGTTTAACTTCATTAGCTCCTATTATTTTATTAATTGCGAGTCTTATATTTTCATTAATGATATTTTTTTCTTCAATCTCGCGCTGGATAATTTTTTTGGATAACTCATAAGCCGTTTCTATAACAAGCTTTTCAAAAATTTTCTCTTGCTCGAGAAGATGTTCATCATATTGCCGTAGTATATTATAAACTTCTTCGTACTTCCGAAAAAGTTTAGTTGAATAGTCTTGTTCTAATTCTCTTCGTGCTTTTTCTTGTCCCTCTAATAAACCTTGTTTATAGTAATCATCAAGCTGTTTTTTAATTAGATCGGATTCGTTTTCTTCCGAAACTATACTGCCAATCCCGGCAGCTTTAACTGTCGCCTTATTTGATCTCGAACCCAGTTTAATTACATCAGACATAAACTTCTTCTGGTCCTCCTCTCATATTAAGAGAGATTTCACCTTTCTCTTCAAGTGCTTTTATTACATCAATGATTCTTGCTTGAGCCGCCTCAACTTCTTTTAACTTAACCATGCCCATATATTGTAATTCTTCTTTAAGAAGGTCTGCAGCTCTTTCCGACATGTTCTTAAATATTTTTTCTTTGAGTCTTTCTTCAGATACTTTTAGTGAAATTGCTAAATCTTTTCTATCAACTTCACGGAGAATTTTCTGAATATCTTTATCATTAATGTTTATTATTTCATCAAAGATGAACATCAAGCGTTTAACTTCATAAGAAGTTTCTTCATCCATATTTTCAAGTTTGGTTAATATTTCTTTAACCATTCCAATATTTGCTCTATTCAAAATTGCAGCCAGGCATTTAGCTCCTCCTAATTTACCTACGGACTGACTCATTGAGGCCCCCGCAATATCGTCTACAACATTTTCTATTTGCTTCAAAGTTTGCGGGGCAATTTTTCCTAATGTTGCTATTCTATAAGCTACATCTACGCGTAAATCTTCGGGCAATTCCTTAAGAGCATTTGCAGTTTGATCTGGACTTAAC
>JACRFC010000123.1 GCA_016234355.1 Ignavibacteriales bacterium | reverse complement strand
GGTACTCCGATAAGTTTGGTTAAGAAAGGCGATCCATATAGTAAACATATTAAACAAACAGTCGAAGCGGTTATGAAACTTAGAAAACATTCTCACAATCATCATTTATGTTTTCAGAGTAAAGTTGGTCCTATGAAATGGCTGGAACCGGCAACTAATACAATGATTGAAAAACTCGCTCTTCAAAACAAGAAAAATTTATTGATCGTACCAATCAGTTTCGTTTCAGATCATGTTGAAACTTTGTTCGAACTGGACATTGAATACAGACACGTTGCCGAAAAAGCCGGCATTGAGAATTATATTGTGATGAAGGGATTAAATGATTCACAACTTTTTATTGATGCATTATCAGAAATTGTAAAAGCAAACCTCAATGAATAATAAAAAGAAAGTTACAATACTCGGCGCAGGCATTTCCGGATTAGCAACCGCATACTGGCTTCACAAAGATGGCTTCGACGTAAAGATACTCGAAGCTAAAAGCATGCCCGGCGGTGCTATGGAAACTTCTTTCGAGAATGGTTTCTTAATTGATTTCGGCCCTAATAGCGGTTTGGAAACAACTCCGTTAATTCGTCAACTTGTTGATGAAGTTGGTTTATCCGATGAGATGATTTATGCAAGCGAAGTTTCTAACAAACGATATATTCTTCGTGATAACAAACTTCATCCTCTGCCGATGAATCCGATTTCACTAATCAAATCAAAATTATTTTCGAACAAAGGAAAATTTAGATTATTGGGTGAACCATTCGTTGGAAAATCTGACGACGGTTATTACCAAAGCATCGCTCAATTTGTATCCAGAAGATTAGGACAAGAATTTTTGGATTACGCAATTGATCCTTTTGTCAGCGGTGTGTTCGCCGGAGACCCTCATAAATTAAGCGTGAAGTCGGCATTCCCCAAATTGTACCGGTTAGAAGAAGTATATGGCGGATTAGTAAAAGGTATGATTAAAGGCGCACGTGAGCGAAAGAAACGTGCGGAGGAATCTAAACAAAGTGCAAAGATGTTTTCATTCATCAATGGAATGCAATCCTTCCCTATGGCAATCGCCAATAAATTGAAAGACAATATTTTATTTGAGTGCAGAGTGAAGAGTGTAGAATGCAGAACGCAGAGTGAAGAGTGCAAAATACAAAATACAGAATTTAAAACCGGCCGATGGAAAATAATTTATGAAAATGGTGGACATACACATGAAATAATTTCCGATTATGTTTTATCGGCTGTACCCGCGTATATAACTTCTAAAATTTTTGGAGCGCTGGATTCAAATCTTGCAACTCACTTAGAACATATCTATTATCCCCCGGTAATGGTTTTATATATCGGATTCAATAAAAAAGATATTGGAATTCCGCTTGATGGATTTGGTTATTTGATTCCATCGAAAGAAAAGAAAAATTTTCTTGGGGCTATCTGGAGTTCGGTAATCTTTCCCAATCGGTGCGATGATGATAAAGCAGCTTTCACAATTTTTATCGGCGGTGCCCGTTCATCTCAACTTTTCGATACCGACAAAAATGTAATTATTGAAAATGCGTTGAGCCAGTTTAAGCAAATTATGAATATAAATGCCGATCCTATATTGATAAAAGAGAAACTCTGGTTAAAGGCAATCCCTCAATACAATCTCGGATATATAGAACATGAGAATTATTTTGATAAATTTGAAAAAGAGAATCCTGGTATTTTCCTTGGCGGCAACTATCGAGGCGGAATTTCTGTTGGAGATTGTGTGAAGAATTCGGAATTAGTTGTGAAGCGAATGCAGAGTGCAGAATGATGAATGCAGAGTGCAGAATGATGAATGCAGAATGTTTCATTAATAAATTGGAGTAGCAATGAATAAAAGTAAAACATCTAAAGTTGCGGAATCCAAAGTAACTTATGGAAATGTTCTTTATCAGAAATCATTTGAATTCGCTGTAAGAATAGTAAAGTTTTATAAATACTTACTAAAGAAAGATAAAGACCTTCGGGCATTGTATGAACAATTATTGAGAGCCGGGACATCAATCGGCGCTAACGTTTCAGAAGCTCAAAGCGCACATTCAAAAAAGGATTTTGTAAATAAATTAGATATTTCTTTAAAAGAATCCAGAGAAACTGATTTTTGGTTAAAAGTATTACATGCAGCAGAAATCATAAATGAAAATGAATTCAAGAGTATCTATAAAGATTGTGATGAATTAGAAAGATTATTAGTAAGCAGTATCAAAACTGCAAAAAGTAATTTATAATTCTGCAATCTGCACTCTTCATTCTGCATTCAAAAAGGAGAAAACATGGCAACATTTCCAATCAAACGATTACGCAGATTAAGATATAATCCAACAGTACGCGATTTGGTACGCGAAACAGTTTTAACAAAAAACGATTTGATCTATCCGCTCTTTGTTGTTCCCGGTAAAAAAATAAAAAATGAAGTCCGCTCAATGCCTGGCGTATTTCAAATGTCTGTTGATGTTGTTGTTGAAGAATGTAAAGAAGTTGAAAAACTTGGCATTCCTGCCGTGATTCTTTTTGGGATACCAGATCATAAAGATGAGGTTGGATCGGGTGCGTATGACCCGAATGGAATTATTCAGCAAGCGGTTCGCGCTATAAAGAAAGAAACAAAAAAGCTTTTAGTAATTACGGATGTTTGTCTCTGCGAGTATACATCGCACGGACATTGCGGTGTTCTGAATGATGAAAAGATTTTGAATGATGAAACGGTTGAACTGCTTGTGAAAGAATCGGTCTCTCATGCCGAAGCCGGCGCCGATATAATTGCACCATCAGACATGATGGACGGACGAATAGGTGCAATCCGCAAAGCGCTTGATGAAAAAGGATTTATCGAAATTCCTATCATGAGTTACGCCGTAAAATATTCTTCCGGTTATTACGGACCGTTTAGAGATGCTGCCGAATCAGCTCCGGCTTTCGGTGACCGACGTTCTCATCAAATGGATATTGCAAACAGCTACGAAGCATTACGCGAAGCTGAGAGCGATATTGAAGAAGGTGCCGACATTATCATGGTTAAACCGGCAGGCGCTTATCTCGATATCATATGGCGCGTTAAAGAGAGATTTGAAATGCCAACCGCTGCTTACCAAGTTAGCGGTGAATATGCCATGATCAAAGCCGCTGGAAGAAACAATTGGATTGACGAGGAACGCGTTATAATTGAATCGTTGATGGCAATTAAACGAGCCGGTGCTGATATGATATTAACGTACTTTGCCAAAGATGTTGCTAAATATTTAGATCAGAACAGATAAATTCATCATGATCATGCACTTGATCTTGATCTGATGAAGAATTAGAAAGAGCAAGAAGATCAAGAGCATGATCAAGATTATGAACATGATAATTTAATGAGTAAGCTTTCCAAAGAGACGGAAATCATTTCGGAAAATATTTTAGACAACGGTGAAAAAGATTCTTCACCGGAAAAGCCGAAGCTTAGCTGGCAAGCTACATTCGCCGCTTTAAGCCACCGTAATTATCGCTTGTGGTTCATCGGACAAATTATTTCTTTGTTCGGTTCCTGGATGCAAATGACTGCACAAGGTTTTTTTATTTATGAATTAACCCGCTCTCCTGCTTTTCTTGGATACATAGGATTTGCAAACGGTATTCCTACCTGGCTCTTCATGGTTTACGGCGGAGTAATAGCAGATCGTTTTTCAAGAAGAAAAATTATGATCGCTACTCAAACTATAATGATGATGCTTGCATTCATATTAGCAGCATTAACTTTTACAAACACTGTAGAGCCATGGCATATTCTTTTATTAACATTTGGCTTAGGAATTGCGAACGCTTTTGACGCACCGGCACGTCAAGCTTTCGTAAATGAGTTGGTTCCAAGAGAAGATTTATTAAATGCCATTGCTCTTAATTCAATGATGTTTCATTCAGCCGCCGCAGTTGGGCCTGCTGTTGCAGGAATAACTTATGCGGTATTGGGCCCGGGTTGGTGTTTTACAATTAATGGTATTTCATTCTTAGCAGTTATTTATAATTTATTTATTATGAAATTCCCACCAATCCAGAAAAGAATTGTTAACAAATCTGCATTCAAAGAATTACAAGAAGGTCTGCAATATTTGAAAACTCAAAAAATGATTCTCCTTCTAATGTTAATTATTTCATTTTCTACTCTATTCGGATTGAGTATAACAACATTATTTCCTGCGTGGGCAGTTAATATTTTACACGGCGATGCGGTAACAAACGGATTTTTACAAACCTCCAGAGGAATTGGTGCAGTACTATGTTCCTTATTTATTGCATCTTTAAGTAAGTATATTGTAAGAGGAAAAATATTAACAACGGGATTAATTTCACTTCCAATTTTTATGATACTATTCGCTGTTAACAGTTCATTTATAATCTCATCTTTTATATTAGTAGGGATTGGCGCATCAATCATTGCAATAAATAATTTGTCTAACGGATTAACGCAGACATTAGTTTCGGAGGAATACCGCGGAAGAATTATGGGCGTTTATAGCTTTAGTTTCTTTGGATTTATGCCGCTTGGTGCTCTATGGATTGGAATGCTGGCAGAACATTTTGGGTCTCCAATGGCAATATTGATTAATGCAGTTATACTACTTTTAATCTATGTCGCTTTGAATATGCGTTATTCGCGGTTGAGAATAATAAAATAAAATTTTTTATTTACTTTTCTTTGAAATGCTTTTGATGATTTTTTTCTTATGTTTCTTTTTATATGCTGTTTTTTCGTTTTCCTTAACAACTAATTGAGATGTCTCTGAATTTACTAGATAATTTTGGGAAACCTTTTTAATTATACCTTCAGACTCAAATTTTAAATTGCCCTGTATTTCATAGGGCTCAATTCTTTTCTCAGCTAGTCTAATATATTCTTTACTTATTTCATAACCAACATATCGTCTATCGGTTTTTATTGAAGATATAGCTGTTGTGCCACTACCCATGAAAGGATCTAGAACTAAGTCATTTTTAAATGAATAAAGTTGTATTAATCTATAAGGTAGTTCTTCTGGAAACGGAGCTGGATGACCAATCCTTCTAGCACTTTCTGCATTCATTGTCCAAATAGATTTAGTCCAAACCATAAATTGTTCTTTTGAGATTGTACTTATCAACCCTTTTCCATTTCTATTGTAATCCCCTTTAGAAAACACAAGTATATATTCATGGATATCTCTTAAAATTGGATTTGTAGCACTCATCCAACTTCCCCATGCTGTTGAAGGACTTGCACTTGCAGCTTTATTCCAAATGATTTCACCACGCATATTGAAACCGATGTCAAGCATAATTTTAGAAATGTAATCAGAAAGAGGTATGTATGGCTTACGACCAAGGTTTGCAACATTAATACAAGCACGACCACCATTCACAAGCACACGATAAGTTTCTATAAAAGAATTTTCAAGTAACTGCAAATACTCTTTTAGAGAAAGGTCATCATCATATTCTTTTGAAACATTGTAAGGCGGTGAAGTAATCATTAAATGAATAGAGTTGTTTGGTAGTTCTTTCATATTTTCTGCCGTTCCGAGAATAATTTTATTTACATATTCTTTCGGCAATTTGTTTTCTGTTTTGTCTTCAACTTCTTTTTTCTCAAGAGTTGAATACAATTTTGAATCGTAAAATTTGGTAGAGTCGTGGTTGATTCTTCCGCTTGTTCCAAATGAACTGGTTTCTGTTCCTTTTTTTGTTTGATTATATTTCATGGGAATAGAAAATTCTTTTTAAGATGGGAATTAAATTTGATTTACATACTTTTCGTTTTTTGATGTCGGAGAAAGAGAAATACTGTGCCTGTTTACAGCAACCAAATGACTTCACCCATAAAGTAGCGGTGCTTTCGTTTTTATCAAGAGTCATACCGCAAGAAAATGGGCCCGGTTCTTTATGGTGAGGTCGTTCACATATAGGGCATATCCACTCTTTTGTTCCATCTTGGATTATCCATCCAGGGAAAAAATCCTTGCTCATCTCGCTAATACGAATATCCCTAAGCGCAGGCAATTTATTTGTTCGTTTCATTTTAGTTCCGGATTAAGGTTAAGAATTTTTCTGCTTTTGCTATGTCAGTAGCTTCTCTACTTGCAATAGAAATTATTTTACCCAAATCAGTTTTTGAAATCATTGATGAGAAATAATTCATATCGTTTTCTACAAGTTCTTTACATAGTTGTAAAATTGCCTCTGTCGTTTGGATTGTTTGAAACCCTTTCTTGGGAGTAACTTTAACAAAATCACCGTCTGTTGGCTTTGGGTTAAGTGACCAGAAACCTTGAATGACTCCAGAAGTTTTTAAGAAGTCAACTTTTTTGATATAACTTTCTGTAATGGGGCTGTTGCCTAATACGATTACTGGGATTTTGGTAGATGCAATTCCAGAAACTCGGATATTAATTGATTTTCCAATTGCTTTGAGCATTGAGTCGGAGCGAAGTAAAGCGGGATTACCCTTATGCTGCTTGTAATCGCCTATGAAATTCACTTTATTTGGCTGAATGAATTTGTAATTGGATACAACACTCATTTTAATTTCAAAAAGTAACTTGATATTTTCAGCGTCTTGATTAACACTGTTGGTTGTGCAGAACGCAAGGTCAGCACTTGATTGACGGG
>JACRFC010000120.1 GCA_016234355.1 Ignavibacteriales bacterium | reverse complement strand
TACAAATCAACAAGTAAGTGGGTTAGTTAATTGGTTAACATATTATTGGCGAGTAAGTGCAACAAACAGTTACGGTACTTCTGCTTATTCAAGTTCATGGTCATTTACAACTCTTGGCACACCGCCAAGTGCACCAACATTATCTACACCGGTAAACATAGCTGTTGATGTTTCAACTTCACCGACACTAACCTGGAATTCAAGTACAACAGCAACAAGTTATACTCTTCAAGTATCAACCGGTAGCTCATTCACAAATTTCGTATACAATCAAAGCGGTTTAACAAATACAAATCAACAAGTAAGTGGGTTAGTTAATTGGTTAACATATTATTGGCGAGTAAGTGCAACAAACAGTTACGGTACTTCTGCTTATTCAAGTTCATGGTCATTTACAACTCTTGGCACACCGCCAAGTATACCTAGTTTATCATCGCCATCTAATAATGCAGCAGATGTTTCTCTTTCACCAACGTTTACATGGAGCGCAAGTTCAATGGCAACTAGTTATACACTGCAAGTTTCTATGAATAATTCATTTATTGGTTTTGTTTATAACCAAAGCGGATTAACATCAACGAGTCAACAAGTAAGTGGATTGTATAATTGGCTTATATATTATTGGCGAGTAAGTGCAACAAACAGTTATGGTACTTCTGGTTGGTCAAATGTCTGGTCTTTTATGACAGGGTCAGGATTTGAATGAGTAAGTGCAAAAAATATTTTCTTGGAATAGCCGTTACCCTATAGAAGGATTAAAAAGCCAATTCCCGCGTGCTTTTAGAACGCAAGAGATTGTTTTACCGAAATAAAGAAGAGATAAAGAAATATTTTGGTCAATTAAAAATTTCATGCTGCAACAAAAGTAACTGATTTTTCTTTATCAGATGCAAATGCTAAACAAGCAAGAATATCTTTCTCGGTAAGTTTGGGGTAATCTGATAATATTTCTTGATGCGACATTCCGGATGCAAGCCAGCTCAGAACATCATAAACAGTAATTCTCATTTTACGAATACAAGGTTTACCGCTTCTCTTTCCAGGTTCAATTGTAATTATTCCATCATATATTTTTGAAGAGCTCATTTGCCCTCCGTTTTTTATGTATTAAAATATACTATTATGAAAGAAGTTTCAATATATGCTTATAATAAGCCAGTTCCCGCGTGCATTTAGAACACAAGAAATTATTCTACCGAAATAAAAAAGGGCTCGAATAAGTGAGCCCTTAGATTTTAACTTATCATTTTTTTGTTTCTTACACATCATAGTACATTTCAAATTCGAACGGATGCGGACGTAATGCCATCGGTTTTATTTCTTTGGCAATTTTATAATCAATCCACGTATTAATTACATCTTCTGTAAACACATCACCTTTTAATAAGTATTCATGATCATCAACTAAAGCTTCCAACGCTTTTCCAAGAGAATCCGGAGTTGATGGAACATCTTTCAATTCTTCCGGTGATAGATCGTAAATATCTTTATCTAACGGATCACCAGGATCAATTCGATTTTTTACACCATCAAGACCAGCCATCATAATAGCAGAGAAAGCAAGGTAAGGATTACTTGATGGATCCGGACAGCGGAATTCAACCCGTTTGGTTTTAGGATTGTTAGAGAACATGGGAATTCTTATGGAAGCGCTCCTGTTCCTTTGCGAGTATGCTAAATTTACCGGAGCTTCAAAACCTGGAACTAATCTTTTATATGAATTTGTTGTCGGGTTTGTAAATGCAAGTAATGATGGTGCATGTTTTAAAAGTCCGCCGATATAATAAAGAGCCATTTCACTTAATCCTGCATAACCGCCGCCTGCAAAAAGAGGTTTACCTTTCATCCATAGACTTGTATGTACGTGCATACCGCTTCCGTTATCTCCGAAGATCGGTTTCGGCATATATGTAACTGTCTTTCCGTTTTTCTTTGCTGTATTTTTTACAACATACTTAAACATTAATAATTGATCGGCAGCTTTTAATAACGGTGCAAACCGTAAATCAATTTCGCATTGTCCTCCGCTTGCAACCTCGTGATGTTGTGTCTCAACTTCAATTCCCATATTCATTAGATTAACAACCATTTCATTTCTAAGATCATTTAATTTATCGGTTGGCGGAACGGGAAAGTAAGCTTCTTTATAGCGAGGTTTGTAACCAAGGTTCGGATCCTCTTCGCGTCCACTATTCCATTTCCCTTCAATTGAATCAACGGAATAAAAAGAAAAGTTTGGTCCGGAATCAAAACGTACGTCATCAAAAACAAAAAATTCGGCTTCAGGTCCAAAGTATGCTGTATCTGCAATACCGGTTGATTTCAAATATGCTTCGGCTTTTTGTGCAATGTTGCGCGGGCACCGTGAATATTTTTCTTTTGTTGCCGGTTCATATACATCGCAGATCATAGATATTGTAGGCAATGATATGAACGGATCGAGGAACATTGTTGTTGCATCAGGAATGATTAGCATATCGCTTTCATGGATATGTTTCCATCCACGGATAGATGAACCGTCAAATCCAAATCCGTCTTCAAAAGAATCTTCACTTAATTGATTAACAGGAACAGAGAAATGCTGCCACTGCCCGGGAAAATCCATGAACTTGAAATCAACGAATTGAATCTTATTCGTTTTTATGAACGAAAGCACATTAAGTGCGGGAGAATTTGCCATTGCTACTCCTTTTTAGATTGTAAGTTTAAACTTGTTGTCTCTTTGATAGTAGATAATACAAAACTTGTAACTGTCCGGTGCACTCCTGCCCATGATTGAATTTTGCCAAGAAGCATTTCTAAATCTTTTGAACCTTTGACTACAATTTTAAGAATATGAGAACCCTCTCCAAGAATTGCATGACACTCCAGGATCTCAGGAGTTTTTTTTACGAGCTCGGAAAATTTTTCATAATTTTTTGATGAATCCATAATCACTGAGACGAATGCCATGATATCAAAACCAAATGAATGCCGGTTAACTTTTGTATAGTAACCTTCAATCACACCATTGTCTTCAAGTTTTTTTAGACGTTCACTTAAAGAAGGAATTGATAGACCGATTGTATCTGCCAACTCATTTCTCTTAGTCCTTCCGTTTTCCTGAAGTTTTTTAAGAATAGTTATATCTAAGTCGTCAAGCATATATTCTCTAATTTATTTAGGTTATTCTATAAATTTAACTGAAAATATAAGGCGAGTTGAATAAACATGCAAGTAGAACTGCAAATTAAAATTACATTGTCTTAAGACCATTCTTTTTTAGATTAGTAGTTAACAATCCGGGCTTATACAAATACTGGTAATTTAGTAGCGGAAGAATATTTACAGTTACGTTTAAAAAAATATAGACTTGAAACTTCACTTCAGACATTTGATGCCAGGGGAGGAAACGTTATCGGTATACAGCACGGAAAGAAAAGACCTAATCAAAAAATAATAATCTGCGCTCACTTTGACAGCAGACCTTATACGGGATCTGCACCCGGAACTGATGATAACGAAAGCGGGACTTTTGCTTTACTAGAAGCTGCAAGAATTCTTTCTAAATTTCAAACTGATTATACTATAGTTTATGCTTTATGGGATAATGAGGAGCCTGGTTCAAACGGAAGTAGTTATTATGCCCAGCAAGAAAGTTCGAAAAAGGAGAGTATTTAGATTTTACCACAACTTACATGTAAAAATTACCGTTCAATAAATTTACCCGAATTTTTCTTAGAATTTGTTTTGTATTATTCTTATCATTTTATATATTATTCTCAGTAAAAAGTAATTTTCTTAAAATAATATTTTGGTTTGTTATTTGAGTACTGAAACAATCTTTAATGAAAACAAGATTTTTGAAATGGAAAATTTTACCGATCAGAATAAATTAAAAATTTGTCGTTAAATATTAAATAACTACTGATTAGAGGTATATATAATGGGCCAACAACAATTATTACTAATCGTTCTTGGTGTAATTATCGTTGGTATTGCTGTAGTAGTAGGTATTAATTTATTTACAGCAAACAGTTCAGAAGCAAACCGAAATGGTGTAATCTCAGATTTAACTAATTTAGCATCATTTGCACAACAACATTATAGAAAACCAATCGCTCTTGGCGGCGGCGCTTATACATTTACAGGTTGGACAATTCCCGGTGAACTTGATACAACCGGTCATGGAACTTACGCGGTTACAGTAGCTGCACAATCTGTAACGATAGTAGGAACAGGTAACGAGAAAGGTAATAACGGAACAAGTGCCGTTAAAGTTACAATGGTGATTGGACCAGGTTCAATTACTTCTACAACCATAAATAATTAATAAACAATATTTGTACTATTTAAATAACAAGTTCAAACAAATTAAAGGAGAGTTACAATGGGTCAACAACAATTATTACTAATCGTTCTAGGTGTAATTATCGTTGGTATCGCAGTAGTTGTAGGTATCAATGTATTCACAGCTAGCAGTTCTCAAGCTAATCGTGATGGAGTTATTGCAGATTTAACAAACTTAGCATCACTAGCACAACAACATTACAGAAAACCAACAGCTCTTGGCGGCGGCGGTAATGCTTTTACGGGCTGGACAATTCCTGGCGCACTTGATACAACCGGTAATGGAACTTATACAGTAACTGTAGCAGCACAATCTGTAACGTTAGTAGGAACAGGTAACGAAAAAGGAAATAACGGCACTAGTAACGTAAAAGCAACAATGGTAGTAGGGCCAAATTCAATCACTTCAACTACGATAAACAATTAATTTTTAACAATAATTTTGTTAAATTGAAAGCCGGTAGTCTCAACTAATTGGGATTATCGGCTTTCTTTTTAATAATAAACTTTATCTATGATAGAAATTCGTTTTACAGCACAAAAGCCTAACGGACAAGTAATAAGTGGTTCTTTTAGTGAACCAACTTATTCAGAGGCAAAAAAGAAAGTTCAAAGACTTGCTGAAAAGAATCAGCTCAAAGTTCAATCAATAGAAAAGAAAAACACCTACCTTTATAAAATTAAAAAAGGAAGAGAAAAACCAATAAGGGGTGAACAGCGCGCATTTAATAAAGAAGAAGTAGTTGCAGCTCTGAGAAAACTTGGTTACGAAGTACTTTCTATCAACAGAAAATTTTTTGAACTTAATCTTAAACCGCCACAGCAAGACATAGTTTCATTTGTTAAAATTAGTGCAGAACTTCTTGATCAAAAACTTCCCTATAGTGAGATTCTTACATTACTTGTTAATGATATCGAAAATAAAACTTTGAGAGAGACACTAAAACAAATCAATAATGAAATGAAAAAAGGCGCTGATAGCGAAGCTACATTTTTACGTTATCAATCAGTATTCGGAAAATTTACGGCTTACATGTTGGGGTTAGCTTCTAAGAGCGGTAATATGGCGGAAATTTATAAAGCAACAGCTAAGTTTTTAGAAAGACAACAAGAATTTAAAAAGAATTTAAGAAGTGCTTTAATAACTCCAATGGTTACACTTTTTGTTCTCTTCCTTGCTGTAATTTTTTATGTAGGATATATTTTTCCTGAGACAGCAAAATTATTTGTGAAATTTGATATTAAACTTCCGACTTTAACCGCAGCCACTCTTAAACTAAGTGATTTTTTGATGGGCAACGGATTGTTAGTCGCATTGTTTTTCATTGTTCCGCCGTTAGTATTTTGGCAATTCAGTAAAACTAAAAAAGGTAAATTTCTTGTAGATCGTATGATGCTCAAGATGCCAATCATGGGTTCTTTGATACATAAAACTCTTATTGAAGTATTTTGCAGAGTATTTTATACTTTATACAGCGGATCGGCAGAAAGTATTGAACCAATACGAATTGCAGCAGAAGCGGCTGGTAATACTTATTTTGAACATCAAATTAAAAATGTTGCTATACCTTTGATGATAAAAAAAGGTATTGGCATTACTGAAGCTTTTACCGCTAGCGGTGTTTTTACTGAAACCGCTCTTTCAAGATTTCATTCGGGCGAAGAAACCGGTACTATTAAAAATACAGCTCTACAACTTGCTAATTATTACGAAAGTGAAACTGTGTATAGACTTAAGAATGTAATTGAACTTATACAGGTTGGAATTGCAATGGTAATCATGGTTGTGATGATTGGTCTTACTTTTATATCTGCAGAGACTGCAACCATTAGTCCAAAATCACCTGTAATGAAATAACAAATAGGAAGCTAAAAAGATGATTGATGCCCAGTTAGAAATGACCGATAAGATCGGTTACCTCCTTTTAAAAAAAGGAATTATTGATCACAAAATTTTAGAGCAATCTCTCAGAATAAAAGATAACGACCAAACCAAACTTAAAAGAAATCTTGCTCAAATTTTGGTGGACGAATTTGGTTATGATCATGATATAATATTTAGAGAAGTTGCTGTTCTTTATGCCTTCAAAGAACTAAATATACATCCCGAAGAAATACCTGACGAACGTATTACCGAAATTAAAAATTTAATGACGCGTCAGGGAAAAGAAGTTCAAAAAATGCTTCTTGAACACCGTGTTATTCCTTATAAATTTGATGAAAAACAAAAAGACAAATTAATTCTTGCCGCGGTAGATCCAACCGATAGAAATATTGCAAAGGTTGCATATACATTAAACATTAAAAAGTATGAAATAAATTACATCAGAAAAAAAGACTATGAAAAATTAATTTCTCTTCTTGTTGCTTCCGAAAATGAATATCTGAAAATGATTCAGGAAGCAGGGGAAGAAATTCAAGTAGTTCAGGATGAAACATCAGTTAACGAAGAAGAACTCGATGCAGAAATTAACAAAAGTGCGTTAATCAATTTAGTTGAAGCTGCACTTATTGAAGGTACTCGAAAAGGTGTAAGCGATATTCATATTGTTCCAAAGTCCGGAAACAAAACAGAAATACATTTTCGCTTAGATGGTAAATTAATGCTTTGGCATACTCAAGAAAATACATTGCCCGAAGCAGTAATGGCAGTTGTAAAAGATCGTTCAAAAGGACTGGACAGATTTGAAAGAGAACGTGCTCAAGATGGTTTCATTCAAAGAGAAATTGATGGGCATATTATTCGTTATAGAGTTTCCGTTCTTCCTACGGTAGGAACAGAATTAAAAAATAAATTTGAAAGTATAGTAATAAGAATCCTTGATGATAGAAAAGTAATCCGGGATTTAGGAAAATTAGGTCTTACCGGTTACGCAAACACATCATTTGTAAAAGCAATAAGTCAACCGCAGGGAATGATTATTTTAACGGGACCTACAGGAAGCGGTAAATCAACAACATTAATTGCAGCGCTTTATCAGGTAATCAATCCCACAAAAAATGTTTTAACAGTAGAAGATCCTGTAGAATATGTTATCGAAGGAGCGCGTCAACTTAAGATTGGTTACAAAATGAATTTTGAGCAGGCAATCAGATCTATCTTACGTCACGATCCGGATATTGTTCTCGTTGGTGAAATGCGCGATAAAGAAACAGCCGAAACGGCTATTAAACTTGCTAACACCGGTCACTTAACATTTTCCACATTACATACAAACGATGCACCCAGTGCTGTTGCGCGTTTATTTAAGATGGGTGTTGAACCATTTCTAATTGCTTATGCTATTAACATTATTGTTGCCCAAAGACTTATTAGAAAATTATGCGAAAATTGTAAAAAGAAAATCGTGAATCTCGAAGAACATATACTTCCATCCGGGCTCGATATAAAAGAGTGGATAGGACATGAGATTTATGATGCTGTAGGTTGCGAGAAGTGTAATCACAGCGGTTATAAAGGAAGAATGGCAATACATGAAGCTCTTTATTTTACAAAAGAAGTTAGAAGATTAATTGTACGTGCTGGCGAAGAAATTGATGAAGAAGCATTACGCGATCAAGCAAGAAGAGACGGGACAAAAAGTTTGCGCGATTCAGGTTTTGAGAAAGTGAGACTTGGATTAACTTCTATTCAAGAAGTCATTGGCGCAACAATGGAAGACTAATTCAGCAAACTTTTTTTTATATTGTAATTAAAGTATAGCTTAACTTGCTAATTACTCATTTAAGCGGCGGCTATTAATGATTTCAGATGCAAAACAAATACTTACGGCTTTTACTGCAAAAATTCCTCCTACTGTTCTTGGTTCCGAGCGTGTTAATTATATAGCAGATCATATTCATGAACTTCAGATTGAAGAACGACTTCAAATATTACAATTGATAAATAGTATTTTAGGAACAATGATAGACCGTCAAGCATCCGATGTTGAGTTAGGCGGACATGGTACTCAAAATTATGTTTGGTTCAGAATTTTTGGGAAGAAAGAACGTGTTGCAGATATTCCTCAATTTTCTGAAGATGAAGCATCTACTCTTGTAATAATTTTGCTCAGTAAAAACCAAATAGATTTTTTATTACGAGAAAGAAATCTTGATTTCAGTTATTCATTTCATTACGATAAAGCTCAGTCAGCGGTTAGATTTAGAGCAGATGCATATTTTGATTTGGATAGTATAACTCTAAATATGCGATCAATTCAAACACGAATACGACCGATTGAATCTTTGGACTTTCATCCTGTTGCAGTTAAAACAATGAGCCATAGTTACATAAAATTCGGACTCTCGTTAATTACTGGAATTACAGGATCTGGTAAATCAACTACACTTGATGCAATTGTTGATTTTCATAATGATACTAATCCATGTCATATAGTAATTATTGCATCTCCTATAGAGTATGTTCACAAATCAAGAAAAGCAATAATTAAACATCGTGAAGTTGGAAAAGATGTAAATTCATTTAAGGAAGGAGTTACTCAAGCATTACGTCAAGATCCAGATATTATTATTATTGGTGAAATGAGAGATTCCGATACTATCATGGCGGCATTAGAAGTAACAGACACCGGACACAAAGTATTTTCAACATTACACACATCATCTGCTGTAGAATCAATTGACCGTATAATCGCTGAGGTGAATCCTACCGAACAAGAAAGAGTAAGAAATCGTCTTGCTGACGTTTTAATTTCTGTTGCCTCACAGAAACTTGTACCAAGTTTAGACGGCAAAAGAGTGCTGGCTAAAGAGGTTTTGATAGTTACTCCTTCGGTTAGAGCGGCAATAAAGAACAATAATACCAGTGAAATTTACATGATGATCAATCAAGGAGGCACACAGGGCATGGTTACTATGGAACAGGATTTGTTACGTTTATTTACCGAAAAGAAAATCTCTAAAGAAAGTGTTGTTGCTTATGCCAATAATAAAACTAGAATCCTTCAATTGTTAAAGGTATAGATGAAACAAATTGTCTGTCTATATTGTGAAGGCACCGATGCTAAACTTGCTGTCTTATCAAGAGCTAAAGACGGTATTAAAATTCATAGTGTCGGTTCTCTTACTATGTCCCGCACACTTCGGTCATCCTTAAAACAAGATGTAATGGCAGAACTAGATGGACAGGATCTAATCTCTGAAGATCAAGTCTCTTTTGATAATCTTGATACTGAAGGAGATTTATCCTTAACATCAATTCCGGTAGATCAATCTGATGTAGGTCAACTCAGCTCTCTTTTATCCGAACTTAATCTTAATAATATGCTTTTCATTCCTATTGTAACAGAACCGATAATAAATTTTCATACTTATGAAGGGCAGCGTGATACTAATAAGAAAAAGTTGATCGGAAATGTTATTAGTGATTTGCAAACATCTAAAGGTATAGAAGTAACTGAAGATTTGATAGATGTCTTTGAGTTGAATGAAAAATCTATGCTTGGAGTATTTATTGAAGGAGATATCCCTTGTGTCGGTTTGATAAATCAACTTGCCAATTATAATAAGAAACGATATTTCAAAATACCTACAATTAAAACCGCAGAATTATCATTAGCATATTACGTTTCAAAATCCACAAAATTTTTTCCGGAAGATTACTCACTAATCGTTTATATAGGAAAAGAATACAGCAAGCTAATCTTTATGGAAGGGCAAAAACTTTCTCATATCGGATCAACTTTGGATATCGGGACAAAAAATCTTCATACTTATGATGTCTATTTTTCAAAGATACTTCTGGAAATGGAGAATGGCGGTATTCCTAAGTTAGATAATATTATTATATGCGGTGAAGACAGATCTGAAAATTTAATCCTTTCTTTCTATGGAACATTTCCTGAAGCAAATGTCTCCGAACTTAAATTTGAGAATTTTAATACTTCTTCAATTAGTGATGAAGACCGAACAAATTTAGCTTTATATGCAATTCCAATCTCCGTTGCTGTAGAATATTTTGACGAACTTGATAAAACATATATCGGCGTTAACTTTTTGCCAAAATACATTCATGAGAATCAAAAATTTCTGCAATTCGGATGGCATAGTTATGCTGTTATGCCTCTGCTCTTTGGAGCGGCATTTTATTTTACGTTCCAAATACTTTCCACTAATCGTGAAATAAAGGATCTTGATTATGAAATTGCCCGGCTTAATCAGAAACAGATTGAAAATCAAACTCTCATTAATGAATTAACTCCTATTGAAGAAAGAATTAGAAATTTCGATGCTACTCAAAAAATTCTAGATCAAGCATCAGAAGGTTCAAGTCTTTGGAATAAAACAATTTTTAAAATGTCCGACTTTATTGAAAGAAGAAGAAATTTTTGGGTAGCTAAAATTGAAACATTAACACCTGACGAAATCAGATTGAATGGTTATTCATTAAATAGAAGTGTACTTACAGAGTTTGCAGATCAGAACAAAGCTTCTTTACTGAAGAGTATTAACTATGAACCGTTGAGAGAAAAAAGTGCCTTTGCATACATCCTTAATCTGAAATTAATGAAGGATACTCTTACTACAAAATGAGCAGTAAAGTAAAAAATACAATCATAATTTTAATAATTTTTATAGCCATCTTAGTTGGCGGCGTATTCTTCCGTTTCGTTTTACAAAAAGGAAAAATTAATGACAAGCAGAAGAAAATAGGGCAGTTAAGACTTTACCAGCTTGATACCGATGCTCTGAACCAACAATTAGATCTTCTCAAAAAACGAGTTGCTGAACTTGATTCTATATTAGCTAATAGAAAGTATAATATACCCTATAATCTTACGCAGGCATCATTCTTCGATTTTGTGAATCAAGTTAGTTTTAGTTTTTCACAGAACTCATATGTTAACATAGAATTTGTTGAGACAGAAACTTCTGCCGATTACCATATTTATCATTACACCTTAAACGGCATATCTGAATTCAATGATTTTGTTAAACTGATTTATGCCATTGAAGAAAGTAAGCAGCTTAAAAAAGTTAGTGACGTTGATTTAACAAATAATGTAAAAGTAGAGCAAGACGGTTCGCCGCATTATCTGGTAAGTTACAAGTTTAAGGCAAAAGTATATTATTCGAACGATAACCGTTTCTTTGTAAAGAATTCTAAAGAAAATCAGATAATTCCAAATCCGGTTTATGATTTCTTCTATCCGCTCATTAGAAACGAAATACCGCCGAATAAGGATAAATTATTGGACGTTCAATCAGCTCATTTACTAGCGCTAATTCCGGACGGGGCTTTCCTTTCTGATGCAAGCGGAAATACATATTTACTATGGGAAGGTGATCAGGTATATCTTGGTTATCTTACCAATATTAATTATCAGAATAATGAAGTAAATTTTGTTCTTAATAAAGGCGGAGTAATTGAGAATTACAATTTGAAACTTGAAAAAGAAAAAAAGCAGAGTAAATAAAATGAAAAAGCTAATCGTAATTTTAATTCTATTCGGATTAATGTTAACCACCCATGGTCAAATTGATTTTAAGGATAAATTAAAAGGGTATGTTAGTCCGGATGAGCTTGTTACGTTATCGGAGAGCATCAGTTTTGACCAGGCGCTGCAAGTAATAAGCAAAGTTAGTGAAAAAGTCTCCGGTAAAAAGGTTGTATCGCCTGTAAGTATCACAATGCCGATCGGAATTGAAATTGATAAGATGCAGTACAAAAAAGCTCTTATGATTATAGTACAGTATAATAATCTATATATAGAAGAAACAGAGTCTACAATCATAGTTAGGAAAAAAAGCGATGTAAAAGGTAAAGGTGATTCTAGTGCTGTATCTATTGATGAAAGAGAAGTAAAAATTTCAGCCGTTATGTTTGAAGCAAACATTGCCGAAATGAGAGAACAGGGCATCAATTGGGAATTTCTTTTATCTCAAACCGGATTGTCTGTTGGCGGTAAATTAGTATCTGTTCAGGATCAATCATCTTCAGCAAGTGGAACAACTACTACAGCAGCACAAACAACACAGAATCCGCCGCAATTCAATCTTAATAGTAAATCTACTTTTTCAATGGGTCCTTTCGATGGAACCGCTACTGCATTGTTCAAATTTTTTGAAGATGAGAATCTTGGAAAAATTATTTCACGTCCGGTTATAACTGCAATTAATAAGAAACAAGGAAAAACTCAAGTCGGTTCTGATTTCTCGATTAAAGAACGGGATTTTGCAGGCAACTTGATAGATAAGTTCTATCAAGCTGGAACTATAATTGAAGTTACGCCGAATATATTGACCGAAGAGGGAATTGATTACGTGTATTTAAAAGTTAGAATGGAAAGAAGTTCAGTTGTAATCGGCTCGTTATCTACTGAAAAACCCAAAACAGAAGTAACAACAAATCTTCTACTTCTTAATGGAGAAGAAACAGCAATTGGCGGATTAATTACTAACGAAGAGACAACAGTGCGTAGAGGCGTTCCATTCTTAAAGGATCTTCCATGGTGGGTTTTAGGGTTAAGATACATATTCGGTTACGACAAAGTTTCCTACTCTCAGAAAGAAATAATATTACTTATCAAAGCAGAAATTCTTCCAACATTAAAAGAAAGATTTAATAGACCAAAAGATCAAACAATATTGAAAAAAACTTTAGATCAACAGAGAAACGATATAGAAAAATATAAAGAACAAATCAAGAAAAAAGAAGAGGATATAAAATAGACAGCGAGATTGATTAACATTTGTAATGATAGGTTGATAAAAATATTCTAGCAGTTAATGTGTTTAATTGTAATGCCATCGCAAAATTAATTATAGCATTTCTTCCCGATTAGGTATTATTAAACCGGAAGGTCCATCGAACAATGAAACTTAACTACCGTTTCATACTGATTACTTTTATTATTATCCTGATCATGTCTATAGCTTCAACATTTGTTTTCTATTCATTAGCCGGCAGAGTTCTATTACAGCAGCAATCTAAATCAATTCTGAATTCCACAAATGATTTTTCATTTGTTTTTCAAAATGAATATATAAACATGGAAGAAGAATTCCGTTCGATCTCACCTCAAGTCGGAATTTTTAATAAAATTAATCTCGATTCTACGTCTATAGATTTTTGTTTTACACTTGTTAATGATTCACTTATTAATGCCCGCGAGTTCAAAGTTAAATCAGAATCTTATTTGAACATTAGGTCATCGTCGTTTAGACAATTCTTTTCGGATAATCCAAATGTTGTTCTGCGTTATGCACAAATTCCAAACGGCAAAACAGTTTATTATGGGAATCAAATTTCGTCCAAGTACCTAAACCGGATTTCCCAAAAAATACGCGCTGAAGTTGCTTTGGTAATTAATAACTCTCCGGTTGAGCTCTCCAATCCGGAAATAAATCAGAAGCATCTATTAAGTATAATAAATGCAGTGCGGGATTTAAGATACCGCAATAGTTTTGATTTATATAATACCGTGTTGGACAATGCGGATTTCACTGCAGCGCTTTTTGTTCCAAAATCTATTCTAACTCCCGGAACAAAAATTAACTTTATTGTTTTTAATATTTATAGAGAAGGTGTTGAATTCAGGGATACATTAAGATTAGTAATGCTGCTTGTTGTGCTTGCAGGAAGCGCCTTAACCTTTATAGTAGTTTGGTTTTTTACTGCAAAACTTAGAGAGCAGGTTTCTTTATTAAGCCAGGCAGCCGAGATCACCGGTAAAGGAAATCTTGATCACCGGGTTCCTATTCTTACAAATGATGAAGTAGGTAAGTTCGGTGAAACATTCAACCATATGCTTGATGAATTAGTCCGGAATAAAAGAACTGAAAAGGAATATTCTGAATTCTTGACTCTCATTAATCAAAATCCAACATTAATTGAAATATCCGATGCAGCACTTTCTAAAATAATTAAGTCAACCGGATTAACGTTCGGTGTGCTTTATTTAGTTGAGCATAAATCATTAAGACTAATTTCATCGTTTGGTATCAGCAAAAATTTTATTGAATTAAAACAAGATGTAAGTCTTTACAGCAATGCTGTAGAAAAGAAAGAAAAGGTTGAATTCCGGTTCAGTGATAATTTCCCGGAAATAAAAACCGGCATAGCTTCTATCAAGATAAAATATTTAATAATCTACCCGATCATTTATAATAAAGAAACAATTGGTGTACTTGAATTAGCAGCAGAATCAGATCCGCATGCAGACGTTCGTAATTATATTGATAATATTCATGAACAGCTGGCAGTTGGAATTATCAATGCAAAATCTTTTGAACAGCTTGAAAATTTTATTAGTGAATTGAAGAAACTTAATGAAGAATATCTTAAGCAGAACGAACAGATCATTACGCAAAACGATGAATTGAAAGAGCTTCACCAACAGCTAAAAGACAAAGCTGATGAACTTGAACGACAAAGGATCAAAGCGGTTGAACTTACAAAAGTAAAATCCGAATTTTTAGCAAGTATGTCTCATGAACTCCGTACACCTTTAATTTCTATTCTTGGATTGACAGAATTATTGATTAAAGACAGTTCGGTTGTTATAAAAGCTAAAGACCGCTTGAATATAGTTCATCGAAACGGGAAAAAATTGCTTTCTTTAATTACTAATATTTTGGAATTCTCAAAATTTGAGTCCGGCAAAATTGAAGTTAAGAAAGAAAGCTTTTTATTGAATGATATACTTGAAGAAATCTATCCGAACATTCTACAAAACACATCAGAGAAAAATCTTGAGTTCAATTTTGATGTTGAGAGAAATTCTAATGTTCTTCTTAACACTGATAAAAGCAAGCTGGAACAGATTCTAATTAACTTATTAGTAAATGCAGTTAAGTTTACTGAAAAAGGATCTGTCCGGCTCGGTATTAAAGTTATCAATGGAACTGATATTGAGTTCAGTGTAGCCGATACAGGAATTGGTATCTCTGATGAAAATAAGAAAATTATTTTTAGCGAGTTTAAGCAAGTAGACAGCAGCACATCCAGAAAATATGGCGGTGCAGGTTTAGGTCTTGCAATCTGTAAAAAATATGTTGAACTGCTTGGAGGAACACTTTCTCTTCAAAGTGTCACGGGCGAAGGTTCACGGTTTTATTTTGTATTGCCTGATACAGTACTTGATGTTGTAGAAGTTCAAGAGCATCAATTCTTAACTTTAACTGAACCCGAAAAAGATAGACAGTTGACAAAATCAATACTCATAATTAACGATAATACCGATACGCAAAAATTAATCGGCGATTATTTGGCTTCTTATGATTTCGGAATAATGATAGCTTCAAATGTTAATGAAGGATTACGGTTGGCTAAAGAAAAATTGCCTTATGCTGTTATATTTAATCCATTTCTAAATGAAGACAATCTATTTATAAATGAAAGTAATCTATGGACTTTTATTCCCGCTATGAAAAGCTACGTATCGACAAGACACATACCGATTGTTCTTACAATAATTGTAGAAGAAGAAAAGGTCGGATGGGAACCAGAGATTTTTGATTTTATAATTGAAAAAATTAATTACAAGAATTTTAAGGAATTGATATCGAAGGTTGAATCACATTTTGAAAAAAATATTCGAAAGATTGTTTTTATTGATACCGATCAAAATGAATTTGAAACACTCAAAAAATCTTTTGAAGATGCTTTTGATATTGCTATAATTTCTTCATTGGCAAATGTTAGTGAGCGAATTCAAATCGAAAAACCGCATTTGGTCATAATAGATGTCGCTGCATTTATGGAACAATCGTTACAAATAATTTATGAAATATCTCAAGATAGACTGTTAAAAAATGTTCCGGTTGTTTTGAAGTTACCAAAAGAACTATCAAATGATCAGATAAATAAATTAAATAATAAGTTTAAGGAAATAGCATTAACTGTTAGATCACACCCGCTGGATGTGCTGAAAGTATTACGCGACAGATTAAAGATTGATGACAATGTTACAAATAGAAAAAATAATCTTATTGAAGAAACTTATCCAAATGAACAAGCAAATTATTATCAGAAGAATGAGAGCAGCAAAGATTCGAAACCAACCGTTTTAATTGTTGATGATAATAACGATGCACTTTTTACTATTGGTGAGTTCGTTAAAGAAATGAACTGTAATACCATTTTTGCACATAATGGAATGGAATGTTTATTAACATTGAATCATGTCGAACCGGATTTAATATTTTTAGATATAATGATGCCGCAAATGGACGGATTCGAAACTATAAAACGAATACGCAAAGAGAAAAGATTTGAAAATATTCCTGTAATTGCACTTACAGCTTACGCAATGCTGGATAATAAAGAGGTTATTGAAAAAAGTGGTTTTAATGATCTCGTAACAAAACCGATAAATTCACAAGTACTTGCCTCGAAATTAAAAAAATACTTAAAAGCCAAAGTTGGTTAACCGCCAATGAAAAAAATTCTGATCATTGATGATAGTCCGGATAGCGTCTTTTTACTCCAAGACCGACTGGAGCGTGAAGGTTTTGAAATTACAAAAGCTTATAATGGTGAAATGGGAATTCAAAAAGCCGTTGGTGAAAAACCGGATCTAATACTTTTAGATATTATGATGCCTGATATTTCCGGTTATGACGTCTGTAAAACTTTATCTTCTAAAGAAGAGACAAAACTAATTCCAATAATATTATTAACGGCTTTGACAGAAGCCGATAATCTGCAACAAGGGTTACTATCAGGTGCATTCGATTATATTAAGAAACCTTTTAACCGTACGGAATTAATTGCACGAATAAATTCAGCGCTTAGATTCAGCGATACAAATAAAATGCTAATTGAAATAGAAAAGATTAAAACTTTTGCGGCAACCGTTGTAACGGCAAATCACGAGATAAAACAACCATTAACATTGATCAATCTTTCAACAGCAGCAATTCGCAGAGAATTTTCTAAAACAAATTACTCTTCTGAAAACATCCTAAAAAGAATTGAGTTTATTGAAAATGCTGCGAGAGATATTATTTCCGTTCTCAATAAGCTTGGATCTATTAAAAAACCGGTGATCACGCCTTACGTAAACAATCTTAATATAATTGATTTAAAATCGGAAGAGAAAAAAGACCTACCCAATTAATTCTTTTACAAGAGAAAGCAGTTCTTCAAAGTTGTACGGCTTGTTGATGATTTTACTTATTAAATTATTGGGAAGAGGTTCATCAAGTTCGGAAGGTGAGCCTGAAGCAAGAACGATTGGTAAAATGTAACCGGCGTTTTTAATCTCTTGTAAACATGTTAGTCCATCCATCTCAGGCATTTTCTTATCAACGATCAGCAGATCGGGAGTTCTCACTTTCAAAAAATCTAAAACTTCAATTCCGTTTGATGCAGTAAGTATTGTGTAATCGTAAGATTGTAAAAG
>JACRFC010000127.1 GCA_016234355.1 Ignavibacteriales bacterium | reverse complement strand
TATATACAAGACCAATTTGATGCTCGCTTACTTTTACCGGATTCCATCACGACTTCATATGTAGATTATAGATTCGGATGCCTCTGGGGTGTTTCAACTGCTTATACGCTTGAATTAGTGAATTCTCAAATAGTAACAATTAAGGGAATTCCAACAGAAACTTATAATCATAACATTTCACTACTGTCCGGTTATAAGTTAAATAAATTCAATTGGTTAGCCGGAACAGAGTTATTAAAAGTGTAGTCGATCCCATGTACGAGCTGTAAAATAGGGGTTTTCTCAAAAATCGACACACTTAAAATCTGTAGAAAAGTGTAAAGTGATAACTCTAATTTCAATTTACTCTTTGCAATCGCTACAAGGAGATAAACAGAAACGGCAATCCAAATTTGTGTCTTTACAGCGTTTTGACTCGTTCCATAAAATGATTTTATTCTTAAGTGTTGTTTGATCCATTTGAAAAATAGTTCAATTTGCCAGCGTTCTTTATAAAGCCTTGCAACTAGTAAAGCATGGAGAATAAAATTGTTTGTTAAAAATGTTAGACTCTTTTCTGTTGCTTGATCAATGTATTTTATTCTCCTTAGTTTGTCCGGATACTTAATCGAAGAATAAAATCCGGATAGAGAAATTGTCTGATCACAGATAAGCCCCGTTGATCTGTCAACAGCACTCGAATATATTCTGCTAAATTCTAAATTTGATTTAGCCCTTGTAATAAAATATGCATGGTTAAGATTTAATGAGTAAAGCCTTGCGAAATCAAGGTAACCTCTGTCGATAACATAATAGGCTCCGGTTTCAAAAGGAAGTTCATCAAGAATATTTACCTCATGTACTTTGCCTGTTGTAATCTTTATATACGAGGGGATATTGTTGTTAAGGTCTAAGAGAGTATGCATCTTTATTGCTCCCTTGTGTTTTCTAAAATGAGCCCATGGGAATAAAGATAAACACAGATCAATAGTCGTGGCGTCTAGTGCATATGCAGTTGATTTAATTTCAGAAATAAATTCATCGTTCTTATAAAGCTCTCTTGCAACGGCAATGAGGACATAAGCAAAATCCTGATAGATTCTCCAGTCTCTGTTTTCATTGGCATCCGAAAGAGTACTTCTGGATATTTTACTTCTGATTCCCATATGGTATAATTTATTTTGCATCGCTCTTAAACATGTTTCAATATCTCGAAGACTTTCGCGATAGGTCAGTTGTGCAAAAGCCATTGTGAGAAATTGTTCCCAACAACTAAAAGTTTGTACTTTATAATTACCGTCATAACGATCAACACATTTATGAAATTCATGAATTGGTAAGTAATCGATCAGTTGAGAAAATACTGTTTTGCCTGTGTTCATCTATCCGCTCTTTTCTTAAAGTTAGATTTTAGCGGCAAAGTAAACATTTCTTATTTCAAATCGATAACGCGCATTTGTCCATGTAAAGTGATATTATTTATACACTTACAGCCTTTGATAATTTTAACAACCGGACACTAGTGATTTG
>JACRFC010000126.1 GCA_016234355.1 Ignavibacteriales bacterium | reverse complement strand
TTCTAATTTTTTCCTCAAGTTTTTTACTGTAACTTCAACAAGATTTGTTTGAGGTGTGAACTTCAAATCCCAAACCTTCTCGCGAATCTGGTCTCGAGATAAAATCGTCCCTCTGTTGAGAAGAAAAAACCGCAATAGGTCGAATTCTTTTTCGGAAAGTTTTACTATTCCTCGTGGTGTGTCTAATGTTCTATCAATCAAATTTAGAGTGATATCGCTGAATGAAACAGAAGTCATATTCGAAGTATATCTTCTTAAGACCGCATTTATGCGTGCCATTACTTCATCGAATGAAAATGGTTTGGTAATATAATCATCAGCTCCTGCATTTAATGCTTCAATTTTATTTGTAATATGGTTTAGCGCTGTTAATAAAATTATGGGCGTTTTATTACCAACCTCTCTCAATTTTTTGCATACTTGCAGACCCGTCATTCTCGGCAAACGCCAATCAAGAAGAATTACATCATATTGTATCTTCAATACAAAACTCAACGCAGCTTCTCCATCATCAACAATAATAGCATGATGTCCTTCGGCTAAAAAGTTCTTTTTTAACGATTCAGCTATTGTATGCTCATCTTCAACGATCAGAATTTCCATTTATCACTCGAATTTGAATATGAAAATAATGATTTGAAATTCATTATTACACTATGAAAAATTTTTCATTATTGTTTTCTTTGGTTTTTTAATACCCTGATGTATTTTAAATCCGGTAGATAAATCCGATTTATTAAATTCGTTCATTTATCTATACTCAATTAACTAAAATAAAGGAGAAATACAATGATTCGAAGCCATAGGTTACAAATAACATTATTTGTATTGTTGGGTTTGATTTTATCAACCCCTTCATTTTATGCTATACCAAATTTTGCAAGAAAATATAAATTGGACTGTAGTACATGCCACGCTCCAATTCCAAGACTGAATGAATTTGGATTCAAATTCAGAGCAGCAGGATTCAGATTACCGGAAGAAATAGGAAAAGATGTTTCTACTACTAATCTAAGTGATTATTATGCTGCCAGGATTCAAGCAAGATATGATTTAGGTCGTTCAGAAGCAGCTAATGGGGTTGTAACCAATACCAATCGTTTTTCTTTTTTTGAGCTAACTGTATATCCTATGTCAGGAGCTTATGGTAAATATCTTTCTTCTCTTGTTGAATTAACTTTTGCACCAGATAGTCCTGCAGAAATAGAAAATGCGTATGCAAGAGTAACTTTAGGACAGGAAAATTCATATTTCACAGTAAGAGCAGGAGTATTCCATCCTTTTGAAGGATATGGTGCATCAGACCGTCCGCTTGGTCTTAGTAGACCATTGTTTCAGACAACTAAAGCAACTGGTACACAATTTAAACCATGGGGTTATGACGAAGCTGGTGTAGAATTTGGGTATTCTACAGATAATACATTTATACGAGGAACTTTATTTAATGGAATACTAGGAAGCGGTGACCCTGCTCAAGGCGGTAATTTAGCCAGAGTGAAAACCGATCCTTCTTGGAACAGCATGGATTACCAGATAACAATTACTCATATGTTAACCGGTGACGGTGGTGGTATTACAGGATATCTTTATTCTGGAAATGTAGATCTAAATACTGGTCTTGCTGCACCTGATCCATCACTTTTCCAAAATTCATTTATGAGATATGCAATCTATGCCAGTTACCCAATTCAGAAAGCTTTACTGTTAGCGGGATATCAGAAAGGACAGGATGATACATTTAATGCAACGTTAAAAAGTAAGGGAGATTCATTCAACAGTAATGGATTTTTTGGTGAAGTTGATTATGCGTTTCAAGATCAATTATGGTTTGGTGTTAGATACGCTCAATTTACACCTGCTGAAAATAAGAGCAATAATAAAATTAATGCTCTTACGGCTAGTGTAAACTATTCGTTTGATAATGGACTCCAATTAATTGGAGAATTCAATCATAAAACAACAGAGCAAGGTGTTAACTTGTCTCAAAAAGATGATAATTTCCAATTGAGATTAATTTACATTTATTAAAATGCATTAGAACTTTGAGAGGGGTAAAATCTTAAATACTCAAAATAAATAGTTACTAAATACTATGGTTCGTTTATCCCCGTTAAGAAATTAACGGGGATTTTTTTTGTCCATTATCGGAATCTTACTGTTTATTTAGCAGAACAAAATTTATTTTAATACATCCAAATAAGAGATAATTAGAAAGATATTACTGGCACTTTAGTTGTCTTTGTATTCGGTCACTAAATTGAGAGAAATGAAATGAAAAAAATAATTTATTTGTTCATTGTTTTGATTCCGGTAATTCTGCCGGCTCAATCAAAATTTGGGACAGTAAAAGCCGGAATGTACAGTCCTTCCGCTGCAGAATCCGGTTTTATACTTGGCTACGAAGGCGGATGGATAATTGATGATAATTTTTTTGTAGGTTGGAGCGCCGATTGGTTCAATAAAAATTATGTTGATAGAAAACTTGTAGATGAATTCAATGATTTCTATGGATCAATTAACAGTCAATTAAATGAACTCCGCGCAAAAACAAATCTTCACTCGCTTCCTTTGATGGGAACCGTCACCGGAAATTGGCTGGTAGCTCCTAGAACACGAGCTTTTGTAACTGCCGGTGCTGGCTTAAACGTCTTACTTATTTTTTATAGGAACTATGCGAACCCGGACGATAATGAATTCCAAGGTGCGATTGATTTTGCTTGGCGGCTTGGCGGC
>JACRFC010000118.1 GCA_016234355.1 Ignavibacteriales bacterium | reverse complement strand
TTTAGATAAGTGTTTTATAACTCTGAAGTGTCTTCATATAATTTGCTCTTTCAAACGCAGCCGGCTGAGCAATTTTCTTTTGACTCATGCTTCCTTTCATCATTTCAATCGAATCATATTCTTTTTCTTCCATCCACTTTTTCATTTCGTCAAGAATTTGTGCGATACGTCCAACTCCATTAAGCAAAAGTTCGGAAGCCATCATTGCAACATCAGCTCCGGCCATCATCATTTTTAAGACATCTATATGATTATGAATACCTGTTGTAGCAGCAAGACTTGCTTTGATATTACCATGGAGAATTGCAATCCATCTTAACGGAAGACGCATTTCCCAATTGGTACTAAGTAAAAGATTTGGTTCAACTTCAAGTTTATCAAGATTAAAATCCGGTTGATAAAATCTGTTGAATAATACCAAAGCATCAGCTCCTGCATGATCGAATTTACGTGCCATGTTCGACATCGAAGTAAAGAACGGACTTAATTTTATAGCAACGGGAATCTTCACGTTCTTTTTTACTTCTTTCAAAACATCAACGTACATATTTTCAACTTCAGGCCCGGTAATATTCTGATTTGTAGCAATGTAATAAACATTAAGTTCAAGAGCATCTGCACCGGCTTGTTCAATGTTCTGAGCATATTTATTCCAACCGCCGATACTAACACCGTTCAAACTTCCTATGATCGGAATATCTACAGCTTTTCTTAAATTGGCGATATGATCTAAATATTGTTCAGGTCCGAGATGAAATTTTTCCTGTTCCGGGAAATAACTTAGTGCTTCAGCAAAACTATCAATTCCAACAGAGAGATAATGATCAAGTTCATCAGATTCATGTGTGATCTGTTCTTCAAACAAAGAATATACAACAACAGCAGCAGCTCCGGCATCTTCCATTGCTTTTACAGTATCAATACTTTGAGAAAGCGGAGAAGCCGAAGGAACAATAGGATTCTTTAATTTCAATCCCATGTATTTTGTTGTGAGATCCATTTTAACTCCCATGTTTTAAGTTCTGAGACTCGCAAAGCGAGTCGAAGAATTTCAATCTTTTTAATTAGAGATTCTTCTCCCGATAAATCGCATAGGCGTCAACTTAATTTTTCTTCCGAACTTTCTAGCCTTTGTAATCATTTGTCCTTAGAGTACTAAAAATATTTATTTATCCTCTACGAGGATACTGTATTTGTTGGGTTTATTTGTTTCTACAATAATTAAACATCTACGATGTTTTTAGACCTCGTAGAGCCTGCCTGCCGGCAGGCAGGGTCAAATTGTTGTAGAAAAGAGTTTA
>JACRFC010000119.1 GCA_016234355.1 Ignavibacteriales bacterium | reverse complement strand
AAATTAAGCGATGTTCTTCTTTTTCAGAATATGCTGTTCAAAGATGATTATGAACAAGCCGGAGAAGAATTTGAAATTGTTGTTGAAGCAATTGATTCTGCGATCAACGAACTGAATAAAATGCGTGAAGCTGAAGGAAAAGAACTTGAAAAAGATTTACGCAAAAGAGTTCAAATAATAGACAATGCTTTATCCAAAATTGAAAATTCATCCGAAGAAAGTATTAAAAACTATTTTGAAAAGATAAAAGAAAAAGCAAAACAATTGGTTGCCGATTTATCTAACAATCAAGACCGTTTGAATATGGAGCTGGCATTAATTGCCGAACGTGCAGATGTAACTGAAGAATGTGTTCGTTTACACAGTCATATTAAAATGTTTCTTGATACAATTTCAAAATCAGATGATGCCGGAAGAAAACTCAATTTTATAGTTCAAGAGATGAATCGCGAAGCAAATACAATTAACAGTAAATCTGTATCATCGGAAATTTCTCACAATGGAATTTCAATAAAGGAAGAGATAGAAAAAATTCGTGAACAAATTCAGAACATTGAGTAAACCGTGTCAAATCATAAGGCAAAATTATATGTATTTTCTGCGCCAAGCGGTTCCGGTAAAACTACCATAGTTCGTGATGTGTTAAAAAATTTTCCCGAGTTTGTTTTTTCTGTCTCGGCTACGACAAGAAAAAGAAGAAGTTCTGAAAAAGAAGGCGTTGATTATTTTTTTATCTCGGAAATAGAATTTAAAAAGAAAATTGATACCGGCGAATTTGTTGAGTGGGAAAAATTTTACGATTATTATTACGGCACATTAAAAAATTTTGTTGATGGTAATCTTGAAAAAGGTTTATCAACCGTTTTTGAAGTTGATGTTAAAGGTGCTTTAAGTATCAAGAAAGCTTACAAAAATTCTGTTCTAATATTTATTGCTCCTCCAAGTATTGATGCTCTAAAAGACAGGTTGATAAAACGAAATACTGAAACAGATGAAGATCTTAAGAAACGTATTGAGCGAGCTGAAATGGAATTGAGCTTTAAGGATCAATTTGATTACGTGGTTTCTAATGTGAATCTTGAAGAGGCAAAAAAAGAAGTAAAAAAAATTATAGAAAAAGAAATATAACAGGAGAAATAAAATGGCAATAAAACCAATTAATCTAACCAAAATAAAAACGAGCATACCGAATCTTTATGAAGCCGTTATTATTGCAGCAAGACGCGCACGAAAAATTAACGATGACAATAAGCTCGAATTCAATTCGCTTTTAAGTACAATGACATCCGGACACGAAGATGAATTTGAAGACCGGGAGAATCCCGAACAAATGAAGCTTTCACTAGAATTCGAAAAACGCGAGAAAGCTCATATCCACGCTGTTAAAGAATTAGTTGATGCAAAAATCGAATACAGATACAAATCGGAAAAAGATAAATAAATATTTAGCTTTTCTTTTAACAAAGCGGAAATCGGCAAATGATCTCCGCTTTTCTTTTTTGTTCTAAAGTTCGTGCTAAGTTTTCAGTAAAGATTTTGCTAATTTTCTATTGCTAATGATTTTAACTCTATTATAGAGTTTGAAAATGCTTGATAAAAAATTATTGATAGAAGTAATTAAAGATCAGCAGGAGATCTTTGGCGATTTTTTGTTTGAAAATATGAGTACTGCAATTGAGGAATCAATGAAGAAAAAAAATACTGTTGTTAAAGAAATCTCTGAGAATAAAATATCTGTTGAAGAGAATCTCTTTCTTGAAGATTTTCAAAAGACAGAATCGCTTAAAGAGCTGAACTCTAAAATTTGTAATTGCCAGAATTGTGCACTTGGAAAAACCAGAACAAAATTTGTCTTTGGAGTCGGTAATCCTAATGCAGATGCTATGCTTATCGGTGAAGCACCGGGACATGATGAGGATCTGCAAGGCGAACCGTTCGTTGGGAGAGCCGGAAAATTGCTCAATGATATTCTAAAAGCTGTTAACTTTAAGAGAGAAGATGTTTACATAGCAAACATACTAAAATGCCGTCCGCCGAATAACCGCGATCCACTTCCACTGGAAATGGAAACTTGTATTCCATATCTTCATAAGCAAATAGATTTGATCAACCCAAAAGTTATTTTATGTCTTGGCAGGGTAGCTGCAAACGGATTACTGAATAAAAAACTTTCATTGGGACAATTGCGTGAAAGTACCTATGAATTCAACGGAATAAAAGTGATGGCAACATATCATCCGGCGGCGCTATTAAGAAATCCTAATTGGAAACGCGGCTGCTGGGAAGACGTACAAAAATTTAGAAAAATATATGATGACCTGCATACCGGCAGGCATGATTAACGGCAAAATAAAATGGCAAAGCGAACGACTAACCGCAAAAGCGGAAAAAGAAATATTGACATTGAAAAATTAATGGCATCATCTAATCAACCGCCTTCTGCAACCGAAGTTGAAATGGCAGTACTTGGTGCAATGCTGATTGATGAAGATGCAGTTCCTAAGGCAATCGAAATTCTAAAACCGGAATCTTTTTTCGATAAAAGAAATAGAATCGTATTCGAATCTATGACTTCTTTGTATGAAGCTAACGAACCGATTGATACA
The DNA here is from genome assembly GCA_016234355.1 of Ignavibacteriales bacterium. Lineage (GTDB taxonomy): Bacteria > Bacteroidota > Ignavibacteria > Ignavibacteriales > Melioribacteraceae > Fen-1258. The sequence continues at coordinate 4,414 of JACRFC010000119.1, read as the reverse complement.
GTTTCTGTTTATGAAGAATTGAAAAAATCCGGTAAGTCAGATGAAGCAGGCGGCGCAGCGTATATCAGCAAATTATCTCAAGATATTTCTTCTGCTGCAAATATAGATTATCACGCACGTGTTGTTATGGAAAAATGGATTCTCCGCCAGTTGATTTCATCATCCATGGAAATTGCCGGTTTTGCTTATGCAGGTAATGAAGATGTTTTCGATCTGCTTGATGCTGCTGAATCAAAGATCTTTCAAATTTCCGAAAAGGGAATTAAAGAATCTTTCAAGTCAATGGATAAAGCAGTTAAAGAAGCACTTGAATTGATTGAAGCAATTCACTCAAAAAATATTTCAACCTTTTCGGTTCCTTCAGGATTTTTTGAATTAGATGATCTGCTCGGCGGATTTCAAAAATCCGATTTAATTATTGTTGCAGCACGGCCCTCCATGGGTAAAACTGCATTCGCAATGTCTGCAGCACGCAATGCTGCAATAGATCATAATGTACCTGTAGGAGTATTCAGTTTAGAAATGGCAACTATTCAATTAGCTACTAGATTAATTTCTGCCGAGGCACGTATCAATGCACATAACGTACGAACAGGAAAGTTTAAAGCAGAAGAGGGAGCGAAGATCAGCCGTACCGTACACAAACTTAGTAAAGCACCAATTTATATTGACGATACTCCTGCTATTTCAATTCTTGAACTTCGAGCAAAAGCAAGAAGACTTAAAAATGAGAAAAAAATAGGATTGATAATTGTAGATTATTTACAGCTCCTTAGTTCTTCTGTTCATATGGAAAGCCGTGAACGGGAAATTTCGACAATATCCCGTTCGTTAAAATCTCTTGCTAAGGAATTGAATATTCCGGTTGTTGCACTTTCACAATTGAATCGTCAGGTGGAATCACGCTCTGATAAAAAACCAATGCTTTCGGATTTGCGCGAGTCCGGATCTATCGAACAGGATGCAGATGTTGTGTTGTTCTTGTATCGTCCGGAAGTATATAATATAACACAATACACTTATGGTGAAATGAACGGCGAATCAACCGAAGGTATTGCCGAAGTGATTGTTGGTAAACAAAGAAACGGTCCGATCGGAGAAGTTAAATTACGTTTCATAAAAGATTATGCGCGATTTGAAAATCTTGATCGGTTTAGACAACAGCAATTACCAGCCGGCGCAGAACAAGCGGCTATTAGTCAAGGCGCGGAGGACTTTCCAATATGACAAAGTTTTTATCATTTCTATTTCTTCTCATCATTGTGTTTAATTCTTACGCACAGACTATTTACACACAAGCTGATGTTGATGTTTGCAATTCTAAATTCAATCTTGCCGTTGATCAAAAACTCTCATCGTTACCAATTAATCAAGTTATCATTGAAATCGGAAAAAGTTTTCTTGGAACTGATTATGTAGCGAATACTCTCGAAGTAGGCGAAGAAGAAAAACTCGTTGTAAATCTCACAGGATTAGATTGCTACATTTTCCTTGAAACTTCGCTTGTATTTGCGCGATGTATCAAAGCAGGTAAGACAACGTTTAAAGATTATCAGAAAGAATTAACCAATATCCGCTACAGGGATGGAAAGTTGAACGAATATCCTTCACGGTTACATTACTTCTCCGATTGGATCTTTGATATGAACAAACGTGGAATTGGAAAAGACATCACAAAAGAGATCGGTGGTAAACGGTACGTAAAGAAAATTAATTTTATGAGCACTCATGTTGATTCTTATAAACAGTTGAAAGAAAATCAAAAGTTTGTAAAAGAGATTTCAAATATAGAACGACAGATCAGCACCCGAAAATATTTTTACATTCCGCAGGAAGAGATTGCTTCCGTTGAAGATAAAATTCAGAGCGGAGATATAATTGGAATTACAACCAACGTTGAAGGATTAGACATTGCTCATACCGGAATTGCAATTCGGATGGATGACGGAAGAATCCATTTTTTGCATGCGCCCATTGTTGGAAAAAAAGTACAGATCACAGAAATACCGTTGACGGATTACATCAAAGGAAATAAGAAACAAACCGGGGTGATGGTTTTAAGAATAAACAGCATAAATTGAATAACCACTTTATAGTGTAATTTATTTTATAATTTCACAAGTCTTCAACTTTATAGTTGCATTAGTAATATCCAATCATTACTTTTGGGGTGAATTTGATGGTTAAAAAAGATGAAGTTGAAAAATTTCTCTCCGATTTCAAAACTAAACTTGAAATATTTGATGTTCATTTCCTTGACGAGCGTAATAAAAACACACAGGCATTGGCGGATTTGGATATTACACACATCCATAGAATAGATTATTTAAAAAAATTAAAAATGGAAAATTATTTATCAGGTCCTAATAAAGATAAACTTGGTTTTAACCTTAGTGATTATTGGGAGTTCGGAATGAAAGTGAAAAAGACTGATGTATATATTAAAATAAGATTAGGTAAACCGAATGGTAAAGTGATATGTGTTTCATTCCATCCAGCAGAAAGAAAAATGAAATACCCGTTTAAGAAAGGAGAAGAATAAAATGGAATGTGCAATTTGTGATGGAACCGCAAAGTTGCTTATTGAACAAACTAAAATTGTTTATAGAAAAGAAGAATTCAAAATTCAAAAACATTTTTATAGATGTGGAAAGTGCAATCAGCAATTCACAACGACAGAACTTGACGGATTGAATATTGAGCAAGTTTATAACCAGTATAGAGAAAAATATCAAATTCCGTTTCCACAGCAGTTAATAAAAATTCGTGAACGTTATGGTTTATCTGCGTCAAAGATAGCAGAAGTTCTCGGCTTCGGTGTAAATGTTTATAGGAATTATGAAGGTGGTGAAGTGCCAAATGTAAGTAATGGGACTTTACTAAATTTAATTATGGAACCAGATAAATTTAAGAAGATAGTTCTTAGTAAAAAAAATATTTTTTCTCAAAATCAATTAAATAAGATTTTAACGCATTTAGAAAAGATTATCAACGAAGAAAATAACTCAGAGATTTCTTTAGAAAAATATTTACTTCATAAATTCAATTCGCCCAATGAGTTTACTGGATATACTGTTACTTCTTTCGAAAAGTTCTTTAATATGATCTTGTTTTTTGTGAACAATGCTTTCTTCAGACTCAGATTAAATAAATTTTTGTTTTATACGGATTTTGTAAATTATAAAAGAAACGGTTATTCAATTTCCGGTGTACCTTATGCCGCAATTACAAATGGACCGGTTGCCGAGGATTATAATGCTTTGTTTTCTCTTGCAGAAGAAATGGGATATATTGCTGAAGAAGAATCAATACTGCCAAGCGGAGATTCCGAGGAAAAATTTATTGGTGTGAAAAAATTTGATGGTTCGATTTTTACTGAAGCTGAATTACAAAGCTTGAAAGATGTGTTGAGCAAATTTCAATTTGTTAAAACAGATGATCTAAAGAAAATGAGTCATGAGGAAATTGGATGGATCAATAACAGAAAAAAATATGAATTAATTAGTTATCAGGATTATGCTTTTTTGCTAAAACACATTTAGTTTAATAAGTTTCTATTATACCGGCACTAACCTGGATTGGTAAACCAGATGTTGAAAAATGTAATCTCTAATTCTTCTTTCTCAATTACTTCTTTATCAAACTTAGCAACACCTTAATATTTTCCAAATCTTCCTTCTGATCTTTCTCTTTCGGTGTCTCTAAAACTTTCGGCACCTTTTCAATTTTTTTGTCGTTCATGATATTTGTAAAACCTTCCTTACCGATAAATCCTTTCCCGATATGTTCATGCCGATCAACACGGCTGCCTAAATCTTTCTTGCTGTCGTTCAGGTGAATGCACTGCAAACGTTCTAATCCAATTATGTCGTCAAATTCTTTGATAACCTTTTTGTATTCTTTAGCGTCTCTGATATTGTAACCAGCTGCAAAAATATGGCATGTATCAATGCAGACGGTCATTCTATCTTTCTCATCAACAAGATCAATTATTTTTCTCAACTGTTCAAAACGATAACCAATTGCCGTACCTTGTCCGGCAGTAGCTTCGAGCATACTTTTGGTCTTGTAACCTTTGGTTTTTTCGTGTGCATAGTTGAGTGATTCGGCAATAATTTTTATTCCTTCTTCTTCGCCTTGTCCGGTGTGTGCACCGGGATGAAAATTTAATTGTGAGATTCCAAGCTGTTCACATCTTTCTAATTCTTTGATGAATGAAGTACGGGATTTTTGCAAACCTTCCGGATCCTTAGCGCAAAGATTGATCAAATAGGAATCATGCGCGACAACAAACTTTATGCTTGATTGACTTAATTTATTTTTGAAATCAGTTATTTCCTTTTCGTTTAGATCTCTGGCAAAGTACTGATTATTATTTTTTGTGAAGATTTGAATTGCAGTAAAGCCAAGCTTT
>JACRFC010000117.1 GCA_016234355.1 Ignavibacteriales bacterium | reverse complement strand
CCTTCAATGAGAATTATAACTGATATGATAGAGTACTGTGCAAATGAAGTACCTCAATGGAATCCTGTTTCGATCAGCGGTTACCATATTAGAGAAGCTGGTTCCACCGCTGCTCAGGAACTTGCTTATACTTTAGCGGATGGATTTGCATACATCGAAGCTTGTCTGGAAAGAGGAATGGATATTGATTCTTTTGCACCGCGTCTTTCATTTTTCTTTAACTCACATTTAGATTTCTTTGAAGAAATTGCAAAGTACCGTGCTGCAAGAAGAATTTATGCAAAGAGAATGCGTGAAAAATACGGAGCTAAAAATCCAAGATCGTTGTGGCTGCGATTCCATACTCAAACTGCCGGATGTACATTAACCGCTCAGCAGCCGGAAAACAATATTGTCCGCACTGCATTTCAAGCAATGGCGGCTGTACTTGGCGGTACGCAGTCGCTCCACACAAATTCGATGGATGAAACATTGGCATTGCCGGGCGAGAAAGCAGTTAAGATTGCGCTCCGCACTCAGCAAATACTTGCTTATGAAACGGGTGTGATAAATACTGTTGATCCTCTCGGCGGAAGTTATTTTGTTGAATCACTTACGAATAAAATGGAAACGGAAGCAAATAGAATTTTCGGCGAGATTGATTCTCTTGGCGGAGTAATAGATGCAATTGAACATGGATATTTCCAAAAAGAAATTGCCGATTCTGCTTATCGTTATCAAAGAGAGTTGGAGAAAAAAGAAAAGTTTATTGTTGGTATTAACGAGTTTGTAGAAGAAGAAAACAAAATTGATATTCCAATACTAACCATTTCTCCGGAAGTGGAAATCCAGCAGAAAAAAAGATTAGCGGAACTGCATCTAAGCAGAAATCAAAGTGAAGTTGAAATTAGTTTGAGAGAAATAGGTGACGCTGCACTTAGTGGAAATAATTTAATGCCGGTTTTTGTAAAGGCAGCAAATAATTATGTTACTCTGGGCGAAATGGTTGATGAATTGAAACAACACTTCGGGACTTATGAAGAAGCCGTGGTATTCTAATATATCCTTTTATATAAAACTTATTAGGGTTACGAGCTGGCCTAAGAATTTTTTTGTCTTCGTACCGGCAGTATTCTCAAAACATATTTTCAGTTTAGACTATTTCCTTACTGTATTGCTGGGTTTTTTTACATTCTCGATCGCTTCAAGTGCCGTGTATGTATTTAATGATATTATTGACGCACCAAAAGATAAATTCCATCCCTTAAAAAAGAATAGACCTATTGCTAGTGGAATTGTCTCCAAATTTACTGCTCTAATAATATCAGCTATTTTCTTTTTAACACTTGCAGCAGTTACATTACAGATGTCTCTTCATTTTAGTTTGATAATCTGGGCTTATGTTATCATAAATATTTTTTACACAACATACTTAAAAGAGGTTGTGATAGTTGATATATTTTGTGTTGCCTCGGGATTTATGCTTCGTGTAATTGCCGGTGCATTTTTAATCTCGGTTGTTATTTCAAATTGGTTGATACTTACTACTATGTTTCTTTCACTTTTTCTTGCTGTAATGAAACGGCGTGTGGAAATTGCCAATAGCGCCAATCCTTCTGAACAGAGAAAAGTATTGAAAGACTATTCGATAAATTTTATAGATCAAATCGCTGCTATGACCGGCAGTGGTGTAATATTAAGTTATGCTTTGTATTCAGTTGCTGATAGGACTGTTAATTTTTTTGGTTCCGAGAATTTAGTATTTACAACTACGTATGTGATCTTCGGAATTTTTAGATATATGTATTTAGTCTACAAAAAAGACAAAGGTGAAAATGTTATAGAAGTTTTGATGACTGATATTCCTATGATAATTAATTTAATTTTGTATATAGCAACAACTGTATTTATTATTTACTCAAGACAAATATGATTAGGAAAATGAAATGACCGATTATCTGCTAAGTCTATTTATTTTACTTTTACTAAGCGCATTTTTCTCATCTTCCGAGATTGCTTTCATTGTTGGAAATAAAATTAAAATTGAAATTCGTGCACGAAAGAAAAATCTCTCTGCTCTGAACGCAAGATATTTTATTAATAACCCCGATCAATTTTTTTCAACAATATTAATTTCAAATAGTGCTGTTAATATTGCTTTTGCATCACTTAGCTCTATCTTTCTTTCCAAACTATTTGGTTTGAAAGAATTTGAAATTCTATTGATATCTACAACACTAATTCTTCTGTTTGGTGAACTGATCCCGAAATATTTTGGAAGAGAACTTGCTGACCGGCTTGTTCTAATAGTTGCTATACCATTAAGGGCAATAGCAATAGTACTTTATCCATTAGTGAAAATAACATCTAAAGTATCTTCAATTTTAAGCAGAACGAACTTAAAAGAGGAAGAAGAGATTCAGCATCTGTTTGATAAGGAAGATATCCAGAATTTAATTGAAGAAAGTTCCGAAGCCGGTAAGATGGATGAAGAACAGTCTGATATTATCAGCAAAGTTATTGATATACGTGAGCAGCGGGTTTACGAAGCGATGACGCCGCGTACAGATGTTGTTGGGATTGAGATTACATCAACAATGCAAGAAGTATTAAAAACTTTTATTGATTCCGGTTACTCGAAGCTTCCGGTTTATGATGAAAATTTAGATAATATAAAAGGAGTTGTTTTCAGTAAAGATATTTTTAAGCAGCCGGATGATCTCAAAACCGTTATGCGTGATGTAGTATTTGTACCGGAGACAAAAAAAAGTTTAGAAATGCTCAATGAGTTTTTAGACAAACAATTTTCAATAGCAATTGTTGTTGATGAATTTGGTGGAACTGCCGGGATCTTAACTGTAGAAGATTTGATTGAAGAATTATTTGGAGAAATACGCGATGAGTATGACGACGTCGAAGAAAAAACTGCAAAGAAAATAGATCCTAATTCATACCTTGTTAATGGTAAAGTCGAAATAGATTATTTGAATGAAGAATTAGATTTTCAAATTCCGGAAGGGGATTATGAAACAATTGCCGGATATGTAACATTTAGAATTGGAAGAATTCCGGTTAAAGGAGAATCATTCAAAATTCAAAATCTATCAGTACAAATATTAAAAGCAGACAAAACTAAAATTGATTTATTGAAGCTCACACTGATTCAAGAAACAGAAATATAAACTGATCAAAAAATAGAAAGTAAAAATATGCCGCCCTTCTTTTCTTCTCTCTTTGGTAATAATGAAATACCAAACTTAGATTCGAATTCATTCGAGACGATGATGAACGAAGATAAAAATTCTATTCTTTTAGATGTAAGAACTCTTGAAGAGAACAAATCATTAAGAATACCGAATTCAAAACTTATTGATATTCACAAACCTAATTTTCCAGATCAGATTGAAAAGCTTGATCGTTCGAAATCGTATTTAATTTATTGCCGTTCCGGAAGCAGGAGTCATTCTGCTTGCAGACAAATGAAAAATATGGGATTTGAAAAAATTTACAATCTAAAAGGCGGCATCTTAAATTGGCAAGGCAGGACAGAACAAGGATAATTACTTTTTCTCAACTCAATTCATTTACACTTTACTTGCTAATTCCCCGACGCTTGCGTCGTGTGATACAACTTTATGGCGAAGGTCGAGGATTGAATACCTCGACCGAGTTTAAATAGCCCTTCCCTTAGGGAAGGGTTGGGATGGGCTTTTACTTACAAATCAAATTTAAATTCATCATTATCTCAAATGGAGAATGTTCATATTTTCCATTATCTTTCGCACCAAATTTCTAATAAGTGTTTTGTTAAATTTTACAGTAAATCACACAGATAAAAGTTCTAAAGCAAGAGTTGGTGAGTTCATAACGGATCATGGTGTTGTGCAAACGCCAATATTCATGCCGGTTGGAACTCAAGGTACAGTCAAAGCAATAACTCAGCGCGTTCTTGAAAATGATATTGATGCTGAGATTGTTCTTTCAAATACTTATCATTTGTATTTAAGACCGGGAACAACAATTCTAGAAAAAGCCGGCGGTCTTCATCAATTTATGAATTGGAATAAACCGATTCTAACAGATAGCGGCGGATTTCAAGTTTATAGTCTTTCCGATCTTCGCAAACTTAGAAAAGATGGCGTTGAATTCCGTTCTCATCTTGACGGTTCAACTCATTTTTTTTCTCCGCAAAAAGTAATTGAAATTCAGCGCAGCATCGGTTCGGATATTATGATGGTGCTTGATGAGTGTACACCATTTCCTTGTGAATATGAATATGCGAAAAAATCAAGAGAGCTAACATCAGATTGGGCTGTGCTTAACAAAAAAGCTTTTGATGAAACTAAATCTCTTTATGGACATGAACAATTTTTATTCGGGATTATTCAAGGAAGTATTTACAAAGATTTACGTGAATCATCTACAAAAGATTTAGTGAACTTAAATTTCGACGGATATGCGATAGGCGGACTTGCAGTTGGTGAACCGACAGAAACTATGTACGAGCTTGTGAATTTTACAACTGATTTTATGCCGAAAGATAAACCGAGATATTTAATGGGAGTGGGCAGACCGGAAAATATTTTAGAAGCAATTGCTCTCGGTATTGATATGTTCGATTGTGTTATGCCGACACGTAATGCACGTAATGCTTATCTGTTTACATCAAAGGGAATTGTCTCGATGAGGAATGCAGCTTATAAAGATGATATGGATCCGTTAGACAAGGAATGCGATTGTTATACTTGTAAAAATTTTTCAAAAGCATATTTAAGACATTTATTTAATTCAAAAGAAGTTCTTGCTCTTGAATTGGCAACGATACATAATTTAACTTTTTATCTTAACTTAGTTCGCGAAGCTAGAATAAGAATTGTAGACGGAAGTTTTATCGAATGGAAAAATTATTTTTCTAAGATCATTCCAATAAATGTACAATCAATAGAGGAGTAGTAATGGAAATTCTTATAGCAATGGCACCTTCACCGGATGGATCAGGCGGCGGAGGTAGTATGATAAGCACTTTGATCATGTTCGGTGCAATCTTTGCAATCTTTTATTTCATGATTATTCGTCCCCAGCAAAAGAGAGCAAAAGAAAGAGAAAAACTTTTATCAGCAATTGAAAAAGGTGATAAGGTTATAACAAGCGGCGGTATGCACGGTACAATTGCCGGCATCGAAGATAAAATTGTTTTACTTGATGTTGGAAATAATGTTAAAATGAAATTCGACCGTTCTGCAATTGCTACTGTATTAAAAGATAATTCAGATAAAAAATAATTGAACCCCTCCTTCCTCTCCTTTCTAAAAGAGGAGGGACAAGTATTTATGGAGTTGGATTTCTAAAAAGCAACTATGAATTTTAAAAAAATAAGTATTGAATAAAATTTGTTACCTGAACCCTCTCCCTTTGGGAGAGGGAAGGGTGAGGGCTGTTATGAAAGAACTCGGCATAAAGAAAAATTTTCTTGCAATAGAAAAAGAATATTCCAATTACAAAGATTCTCAGATAGTAATTGTTTCTGCTCCGTTAGAAAAAACGGTTTCTTACGGTAAAGGAACAAGCAAGGGACCGAAAGAAATTTTAGAAGCATCACATTATGTTGAATTTTATGATGAAGAGCAGAGCAGGGAATTATGTTTCGAAAAAGGAATTTGCACGATTGAAGCATTGACTTTGCAGAAGCTTTCAGTTGAAAAATCGCTTGATAAAATTTATAAAGAAGTATCCAAACATTTAGATGCCGGAAAATTTGTAGTTACTCTTGGCGGAGAGCATTCATTATCGTCCGCACCGATTAAAGCTCATCATGAACAATTTCCGAATCTCTCAATACTTCAGATTGATGCGCATTCCGATCTCCGTGATAGTTACGAAGGATCAAAATATTCTCATGCAAGTGTAATGGCAAGAGTTGCTGAATTCAATTCTAATATAGTACAAGTCGGAATCCGCGCACAGTGTAAAGAGGAAGTCGAGTTAAGGAAACGTAAGAATATAAAAACTTTTTATGCCCGTGAAATTAAATTAGGAATGTATGGCAACAATTGGCAAGAATTAGTCGTGAAAAATTTATCGGAAAATGTTTACATCACATTTGATGTAGATGGATTTGATCCATCGCTTATGCCGGCAACGGGCACTACAGAACCTGGCGGATTGTTTTGGGATGAAACAATGAACTTATTAAAGATTGTCGGTCTCGAAAAAAATATTGTAGGATTTGACGTTGTTGAATTAGCTCCATCTAAGTACATGCCGTCATCAAATTATATTACGGCTAAACTTGTTTATAAGATATTGAATTACGCCTTCATAAACCGTTAATCATTTCTATTGAATAATTTCTTGTTTTTGAGTAAGTAGATCATGTAATTATTCACTTCATATGAGAAAACCTTGAAACGATCAATTTTATTTTTTGTTCTCATCACTTTAGCTTTGTTAAATAGTGTCTCTGCCCAGCGCCAGAAAATTTACATTGGAAATATTGAGGGTGAGATTGACCTCGGATTAGCTCCATATGTTAAACGAGTTATTGAAGAAGCTGAAAAGAACGGTGCCAATGCAATAATTTTTAAGATTAATACCTTTGGTGGTAGAGTTGATGCGGCAACTCAAATCAAAGATGCTCTTCTTAACAGTAAAGTTAGAACTATTGCTTTCATTGATAAACGCGCAATATCAGCCGGTGCACTAATTGCATTATCATGCGAGAAAATTGTAATGGTGCCCGGTGCTTCGATGGGTGCTTCAACAGTAGTTGATCAATCCGGACAAAAACAATCGGAAAAGTACCAATCTTATATGCGCTCTGAAATGAGAGCAACGGCAGAAAAAAATAAAAGGCGGACGGATATTGCGCAAGGTATGGTTGATGAAACTATTTCTGTTGCTGACTTAAAAGATGACAGCACAAAATTGATCACACTTACAGCTGAAGAAGCTCTCAAATATAAAATGGCAGATACGGTTTTAACTAATCTTGCTGATGTAAAAAAAGTATTTGGTTATGATAAAGCTGAAGAAATAACAATAAGTTCAAACTGGGCGGAAAGTTTTGTAAGATTTTTAAACAATCCGATTGTTTCTTCTTTGTTAATCATGGTCGGACTTCTCGGAATCTTCACAGAAATAAAAATGGGAGTCTGGGGTTTGCCGGGAACGATTGCTGTAATTGCTCTCGTTTTATTTTTTGGTTCGGGATATATTCTTCAGTTAGCTTCAGTAATTGAGATTGTAATATTTATAGTTGGTGTAATTCTGCTCTTGATCGAAATTTTTATAATACCCGGATTTGGAATTGTTGGTGTTTTAGGAATTATTCTAATGATAAGCGGATTATTTCTTGGTTTGATCGGCGATTTTGAATTGACTGACCGATCTTTAATATCCGTTGCTATTATTCAATTAGCTGCAGTTTTTGTAGGAACAGGAATATTTATTTATTTGCTTTCAAAAATATTACCCAAGACAAACATCTGGAACAGATTAATTTTACAAGAACATGTTCCGGGCAAGTCGGGTTATACTGCAAAACCAATCTTTGATCATTTAATTGGAGTAGAAGGAATAGCATTAACAGATCTACGTCCAGCCGGTTCAGCAATAATTAATGAACAAAGAATTGATGTTGTTACGGAAGGTGATTATATCAGTCATAATTCTGTAATTATCGTGAAAGCAGTTGAAGGATCGAAGATTGTGGTTGGTATAAAAAAATAGTTATCACTCCGAACAAAGTGAATGCAAAGGTATTCACTCTGTTCAGTGTGACGGAGAAATCACAGTAACTCAACAATATTTTTGTTCACAGAAATATCTTTTCGAAAAGTTCTTTTCATTTTTTTCATAGAATCTTTTGCATCTATCTGAACGCCCATCTCGATATTGGTAGTAGTTTCACCTCTAATTACTTTCCCTTTATCAATATTAAAAAGAATTGTTCCGCCTCCGGTAACTTTAGGATCTTCAAACAGATAATTCATTCCATTCTCAGTTCCTTTTTTATCGCCGGACCATTTTACGGAAAGTACCGCTGAAAGCTTGGCAGCTTTATCATCGCCAACCTTAACGAAATCATTTACCTTATAGCTGATAATATTTTCAAGTTTGAAGACTCCTAAAATAGCCGGTGTAGATTTCTGCCATGTTGAATCTTTTCCAACTTCGTTTGTGGTTAATTCTCTAAAGAGAAGTTGTGTCCTCGGTTTAAGTTCGCCTTCGCTGATATTTTTTATCAAAGAAGCTTTTTGATCGGCAGACATTTTTTGCATTTCAGGTTGAATTGTCATCATTTTGTCAACCATCTTATCAATTCTTGTAACTTCTAATATTTCTCCCTTTTGATTTACTCTTGCTCTGAATGGAGTTTTTGATACGGTTTCAAATTCTTCATATTTCAGTTTCTCTTCTTTAGATACATTTGCTTTGGAATCATAGTGCATTTTTTGTCCGTTAACTTGTCCGTCAAAAATAATTTGAGAAATATTAAGTGAAAGCTCGGCAATATTATCGGGGTCAACTTCTAAAACTTCGATATCGAAAAAATAAGTTAATGTTTGATCACCGGCAGATTTCATAAGTGAATCTGCTTTGATTGTCTGTTGGGATGATGTAACCGTAATGAGTTTATAACGAAGTTTTTCACCTTTCTCGAATTTATATTTCAGAAAAACTTTTTGTCCGTTCAGATCAACGCTTTTCAGATTGTTTAATTCCTCTGAACTTACTGCAGGCTTGTTGTTTTGTTTTTCATCTTTGGTACCGCATCCTATTCCGATTATAATTAATAAAAGGAGTAATGCTATTCCGGTTAATTTACTTTTCATTTGATTCTCATTTTATGATTATAAAAATCTCCCCTTCATCATTTCACAGAAGAAGGGAAGTACATTAAAATTTAGAAACCATTTATATCAAGAAGTTCTTTGCGTGAGAAGAAGTGTGAAATTTCAATTGCGGCATTTTCATTAGAATCAGAACCATGAACGATATTTTCTTGAATACTATCTGCATATAATTTTCTAATTGTTCCTTCTGCTGCTTTAGCCGGATCAGTTGCGCCAATTAATTTACGGAAATCTTCAACCGCATTTTCTTTCTCAAGTGCAATTGGGACACAAGGACCGGAAGTCATGTACGAAATTAAATCGTTGAAAAAAGGTCTGTTCTTATGAACTTCATAAAAACCTTTTGCTGCGTCCGGTGTTAATTTAACCATCTTCATAGCTGAAACCTTAAATCCGGCATTCTGTATTAATGTTATTACTTTACCGATCAAATTCTTTTTTACACAATCCGGTTTTAGAATTGCAAGTGTTTTGTTATTCAATTAATATCTCCTTTACAACAATTTTAAGAAATCTTCTAATTCTGTTTTAGTTTGTTTAAGTATATGTGAAAGAGTGGATCTTTTAACAGGTTTATGAGCCGGTACGGTCACTTTCAACAGTTTGTCGGAAAATCTTTTCTGAATCCTAATGTGACTGCCTTTTTGTCTAACAATGATCCAGCCGTCTCTTTGTAAAGCATGAATAATCCGAGTATAATGAAGTAGAGGAACTTTACTCATAAAGATAATTCCTTGATGATCTGATTTTCATGAATTAGAAAATCATCATCAACGGGTTCGAGATATAATTCAATTGCCTCTTTTATATTTTCGAGAGCTTCACTTTCATTATCACCTTCACTAATACATCCCGGTAATGAAGGTACATAAACAGTAAAGCCTCCTTCCTCACTTTTTTCTAGAACAACTTTAAATCTCATTTGTGATTCCTTCCTTTTGTTAATTTTTTCTTCTTTAAAACCTTTTTAAAAGATTTAGTCTTTTTTACAGATTTTTTTTTAATCACTTTAACTTTTTCGAGAGCTTTTTTCATAGTAAATCCAATTTCTGCCGGACTTTCAACAACATGAATACCCGCTTTTTTCATGGCAGCCATTTTTTCTGAGGCAGTTCCTTTACCGCCGGAAATTATTGCGCCTGCGTGACCCATTCTTCTTCCGGGAGGCGCTGTTCTTCCTGCAATAAATCCAACTACAGGTTTCTTAACATTTTTCTTTATGAATTCTGCAGCTTCTTCTTCTGCACTTCCGCCGATCTCACCTATCATTACAATTCCTTCAGTTTCAGGATCTTCATTGAATAATTTTATTACATCAATAAATCGTGAACCGATAATCGGGTCGCCGCCGATTCCAACACATGTTGATTGACCGATTCCAAGATCAGAAAGTTGTTTAACTGCTTCGTAAGTTAACGTGCCGCTACGCGATACAACTCCAACTTTTCCTTGTTTGTGAATGAAACCTGGCATAATACCGATCTTTGCTTTGCCCGGAGAAATTACACCGGGGCAATTTGGTCCAACCAATCGTACATTTTTTTCTTTGATCGAATTATAAACTGCGATCATATCTTTTGAGGGAATACCTTCAGTGATGCAGACAATAAACTTAATACCTGCATTTGTTGATTCAAGAATTGCATCGGCTGCAAACGGTGGCGGAACGAAAATAGCAGATGCCTCAGCTTTGGTTGCTTTAACTGCTTCAGCAACAGTGTTAAAGATCGGAACATTTGTATCTTCAAATTTTTGACCGCCTTTACCGGGTGTTACGCCTGCAACTACATTAGTACCATACTCAATCATTTGTTTGGTATGAAATGAACCTTCACTGCCTGTAATTCCTTGAACTACTACTCTTGTTTTTTTATCGAGAAGAATGCTCATATCTATTCCTTAGATTATAGATTTCAAAAATTGACTTGACAAAATTAAGAAAGGGAATGGAAACTTACTTGGGAAAATTATGCGGCATCAGTTATTTCTTTTTGATTTATTACACTCTGAAAAGCTCTAATAATAAATTGGCTTGCATCTAAGATTTCTAACATTACCGGTTCATTCTCTTTTGTAAAATGAATAATTATTTGACCTTCTTCCTCAGCATGGTCTATCGGTTTATCTGATAATTCAATTAATAATGCGTCAACATCTTTACTGTATTTAATCTTTTGCATAGCGCTCTTTTCTCCCGGGATAAAAAGTAATTATTCTTATTGCATTCTCTGTTTCTTCATATACTATCCTTAAAACGTGTTTTGAATCTAATTCTTTTTGAGCAATTAATCTATCTTTATATCCAGACTCAACTCTATCCGGGTTGAGTACAGATTTTTCAATAACTTCTTTTGATATTATGAAGTTGTGAGAAGTTAATATCTCAAGTTTAACAATTGCATGTTGTGTAAAAACAATATTTTTCATTCTAATTCGAATATCTATGAACAAAATTAAGAAAGGTGAGCGATATTTACTTAAGAAAAATTTCTTTTATTGATTTAATCGTGAAGGTTTCTTATTTATCATTCAAAAGGAATTTTGATTATGGCAAAAGATTATAAAGAGTGGTTTGATAATCCGAATATGATTATCAGACAGCAAAAGTAATGATTGATTTTGGGCGTTATTTTTATGCGGTTTTTATGTGTCATCTTTCAATTGAAAAATCCTTAAAGGGATTATATTTAGAAAAAACTGGTAAGCTGCCGCCGAAAATCCATAAGCTTAATTATTTTATTGAGAAATTAGATTTACAACCTGAAAAAAATCTATTAAAGTTTATTATTGGTATAGATGATGCAAGTGTAGCTACACGCTACCCGGAATCGCTTAAGAAAATTAGCAATCAATACAAGATGAAAAATACAACAGTAATTTATGAAAGAACTAAAGAGGTTTTAAGTTGGATAAAAAAAGAGCTAACGAAATAGTAAAGTTTCTTACAGATCGATTGATTGAAAGCGGAATGAATGTCTATAAGGTTGTACTTTTTGGTTCTTACTACAAAGGAAAACCTCATAAAGATAGTGATATAGATATAGCTATTATATCAGATGACTTTAAGAAAAAAGATATTTGGCATAGAGCTCCATTAACTCATGATGCTGAAATAGCTGTAATTAGAAAATTTAATATTGCTATTGACTTGATAAAACTTACAGTTGACGAATACGAAAACGAAACAAGAATGATAGCAAGCTACGTAAAAGAGGGGAAGGTAATTTATTCTGCTAACTGATTAGCTCATCAAAATTTTTCCGGCATCTAACAATTTTTGTTCATCAAACTGATTTGCCATCAACTGCATTCCAATTGGTAGACCATGTTTATCTTTTCCAATTGGAATACTAATACCAGGAATACCAGCAAGATTTGCTGAAGTTGTATAAATATCTTCAAGATACATTTCGAGCGGGTCGCTTGATTTTTCCCCTAACTTAAATGCTGTGGTAGGAGTAGTTGGAGTAAGAATAAGATCAACTTTCTCAAAAGCTTTGTCAAAATCTTGTTTCAATAATCTTCTAGCTTTTTGAGCTTTGCGGTAATATGCATCGTAATATCCGGCTGATAAAACATAAGTGCCAAGCATTATTCTTCGTTTCACTTCAGGACCAAATCCTTCAGTACGGGAATTGAAATACATATTTTTTAGAGTGTTACTTTCTTTTGAACGATAACCGTAACGCGCTCCGTCAAATCGTGCAAGATTAGATGATGCTTCTGCTGTAGTCAGTATATAATAAGTAGCGATTGAATATTCTGTGTGCGGAAGTTCTATGTTAATTATTTCATGTCCGGCTTTTTTCAACTGATCAACTTTTTCAAGAATAGTATTTTTAATTTCTTCATTCAATCCTTCTGCAAAATATTCTTTAGGTAAACCAATCTTAAATTTTTTATTTACGGTTTGAAAGGAATTAAATTCCGGTAAATCAATATTTTGACTTGTAGAATCTTTTGGATCAAACCCGGAAATAACAGAGAGAACAAGTGCAATGTTGTCAATGTTTTTTGCCAACGGACCGATCGTATCGAATGAAGATGCAAAAGCCGTTAATCCGTAACGCGATACTCTTCCGTATGTTGGTTTGAGTCCGTATATACCGCAGAAAGCAGCAGGCTGACGAATTGATCCCCCGGTATCTGATCCAAGAGCAACATCACAAAGATTTGCCGCAACGGCTACCGCAGAGCCGCCGCTTGAACCTCCGGGTACACGTGAAAGATCAACCGGGTTTTTTACTGCGCCAAAAGCCGAGTTCTCATTAGATGAACCCATAGCAAATTCATCGCAGTTTGTTTTACCTATAACGATAGCGTCTTCATCAATCAATTTCTGTATTGCTGTTGCGGTGTAAAGCGAATTGAAATCCTTTAAGATTTTTGAAGAACAAGTTAACGGACGGTCTTTTATTGCAAGAACATCTTTTACAGCTATAACCATGCCGGCTGATTTACCCGCACTGCCGTTCATTATTTTTTTTTCTATCAGATCAACGCTTTCGATACAATCTTCAAAAACAAAATTAAAAGCGTTAAAATTAATATTACCTTTTATCCGATTGAGAAAAAAAGTAACATTCTCGCGTAGAGAAAGTTTTCTTTCTTTTATCAAAGAAATTTTTTCGGAGTGATTTTTGTAATTCAGCAATTAAATCACCGGAAGGATTTTAGAATTCATTAAATTATTTTTTTTCGTCTGAGGAATCTTTCTTATCGGTAATCTTTATATCTTCCTGAACGTCATTCAATGCCTTCTTAAATTCTCTCATCCCTTTACCAATCCCTTGAGCAAGTTCGGGAATTTTCTTTGCACCGAAGAGTATTAAAATTACCAGGACTATTAAAATTATTTCCCCAGCGCCTAAGTTTCCAAACATAATTACCTCTATCTATTGTTATTATTTTTAATTAAGAAAATGCTGTGCGACAGATCTAAAAATTAATGAACCATCAATATCTCCAAGAAGGGGATTGCAGCATCGTTCAGGATGGGGCATTAGTCCCATTACATTTTTTTTCTTGTTCATTATTCCAGCAATGTTCATAAAAGAACCGTTCGGATTAGATTCAGAATTAACTTTTCCAACTGATGAAACATAACGAAATAATATTTGATTATTATCTTCAAGTTCTTTCAGTGTTTCTTCATCTGTAAAATAATTACCGTCTCCGTGAGCTACAGGTATCTTCAAAATATTTTGTTTAATAGATTTTGTAAAAATATTTTCTTTATTCTCGATGTTAAGATAAACATCCTTGCACACAAATTTTAACGATTCGTTTTTAATCATAACTCCGGGTAATAACCCTATCTCTAAAAGGATTTGGAATCCGTTACATATACCAATAACCACACCGCCGTTTTCTGCAAACTTATATACAGAATCCATTATTGGCGAGAATCTTGCAATAGCTCCTGTGCGAAGATAATCTCCGTAAGAAAATCCGCCTGGTAAAATAATAACATTACTTGCTTTAAGATCTTTTTCTTTGTGCCAAAGAAATTCCGCTTCATATCCTAAGACTTTTTTTAGAGAATAGTAAGCGTCATGATCGCAATTTGAACCGGGAAAAACAACAACTCCGAATTTCGGTTTCATTTCACTTCTTCCAAAGTATAATCAAAATTTTCCATAATGGGGTTTGAAAGAAGTTTTTCACAATACTCACGGACTTCATTCTCAGCTAATTTTTTATCAGTTGTATCCACAAAAAATTCTATGTATTTGCCAATACGTGTTTGTTTAACATTATTAAAACCAAGAAGTTTCGCGCCTTGTTCAACTGCTTTCCCTTCAGGGTCTAAAATCTTAGGTCTTCTCTTTATTATAACTGTTGCTTTGAACACTTTAATTCTCCGTTAAGGTTGATCCGTTGCCGTTTTCTTCTTTTTTATTGAGTACTAAGTAGTAAATTTTTCTAAAAATTCCGAACAGAACTATTCCAATAAAAATATAAAAAAGTATTTCTCCGTTTGTTACAATAGCTAAAATTAATGCAACTATTAGAATTCCAAATAGATAAATTTTTTGTTTAAGATCTTTCTTCCGCAATTTGGGCAGAGCATTATATTTTATTTTACTAACCATAAGTAGCGATAATAAAATGATCAACGGAATTATCATTTTAGTATAAGGTTCAATGATAATACCATTTCTAAAAAATGATAAGACAAAAAGGGAAATTGTTATAGCCGATAAAGGAATTGGCAATCCTTTGAAATCGGCTTTGGTATTTAAATTTTCAACTTGAATATTAAAACGAGCCAGCCGTAAAGCGCCAAAAACCAAAAGGCAGGAACTCAGTAATATTCCAAGGCCGCCAAGTTGGAACATATGTGATTTGTAAATTAAAAATGCGGGCGCAGCACCAAAGCTAACCACATCGGAAAGAGAATCAAGTTCAACACCAAACCTGCTGGATGTGTTAAGTAATCGGGCAATTATTCCGTCAAGTAAATCAAAACTGGCTGCAGCTATTATCATAATTGATGCAAGACGGAATTCGCCTTGAGATGCAAATACAATTGATATAAAACCGCATACTGCATTTAGAGCAGTAACTGTATTAGCAATAAATGATTT
>JACRFC010000110.1 GCA_016234355.1 Ignavibacteriales bacterium | reverse complement strand
TCTAAAGTTTGATTTGTCTTGCGATAAATATTTTTTTCGTTGTCGTTCAAATCATTCAAATCATATTTTTCTTTTGCGGGATTATCAATTGCCAGATTTTTATGCGCTTCAAACATAGAATAAGTTCTTTGTACAAAGCGATCAACACCAACAATTCCTTTATCGCTCCAATCGCCGCCAAGTTCGTACGGACCCATAAACATTAAATACATTCTGAAGACATCCGAGCCGTATTGGTTCAGTAATACATTCGGATCAACAACATTATCCTTCGACTTCGACATCTTTGCGCCTTGATTTGTAATCGTTCCTTGATGAATAAGTTTTTGGAACGGCTCATCGCTGTTAACTAAACCGATATCACGTAAAAATTTGTGAATGAATCTCGCATAAAGTAAATGCATCACTGCATGTTCTGCACCTCCGACGTAAGTATCAACCGGAGTCCATGCTTTTGCAAGATCTGGATCGAACATTCCTTTATCATATTTTGGATTTAGATAACGCAGGTAATACCAAGATGAATCAACAAAAGTATCCATCGTATCAACATCTCGTTTAGCATTACCGTTACACTTTGGACATTTTACATGAACAAATTCTTCTTTGCCGGCTAATGGAGAACCGCCATCCGGTTTAAAGTTCACATCGTAGGGTAACACAACAGGCAATTGATCTTCGGGAACAGGAACTTCACCGCACTTTTCACAATGGATAATTGGTATCGGAGTTCCCCAATATCTTTGGCGGGAAATCAACCAATCGCGAAGACGATAATTAATTGTACTATTTCCAATCTCCTTTTCTTCAAGCCATTTAATTATTTTTTCTTTAGCATCATCAACATAAAGACCGTTTAGAAAATCACTGTTGATAGCAATACCATCGCCCAAAAATGCTTCACCATCAAAATCTTTCGGCGGTTGAACTGTTCTGATAATTGGAAGATCGAACTTCTTAGCAAATTCCCAATCGCGTTCATCTTGCCCGGGCACAGCCATTATCGCACCGGTACCGTAAGTCATCAATACATAATCAGCAATCCAGATGGGAATTTTTTTGTTGTTAACCGGATTAATTGCAAACGCACCTATTTGAATTCCCGTTTTCTCTTTAACAGTTGAAGTACGTTCAATCTCTGTCATTGATTTTATAGAATCTATGTACGCTTCAACTTTTTCTTTGAATTCTTTTGTTGTAAGTTTTTCTACTAAAGGATGTTCAGGTGCAAGCACCATATAAGTCGCACCGAAAAGTGTATCGGGTCTTGTTGTAAAAATTTTTATCAGATCGTCACTGCTGTCAACCTTAAAATTTACTTCTGCACCAATACTTTTACTAATCCAGTTTATCTGCATCAGTTTTGTTTTTTCAGGCCAATCAATTTTATTCAAACCATCGAGAAGTTCTTCGGCATAATTTGTTATTTTGAAAAACCATTGAGTAAGATTTTTCTGCTCAACAGTTGTTCCGCATCGTTCGCAAGTTCCATCATTTAAAACTTGTTCTCTTGCTAAAACTGTCTGGCAGGAAGGACACCAATTTACAGGTGCATTTTTTCTATAAGCTAATCCTTTTTTGTAAAGCTGCAAGAAGAGCCACTGATTCCATCTGTAATATTCCGGATCGCAAGTCATCAACTCCGCATCCCAATCATACATTCCGCCCATCCGTTTAACCATTACGCGGATATCATTTATGTTTTGCAATGTGCTGTCTTTAGGATGTACACCGGTTTTGATTGCATAATTTTCTGCGGGAAGACCGAATGCATCATAACCGATCGGTTCAAAAACATTAAATCCTTTTAACTTTTTGAATCGTGCATAAGAGTCTGTTGGTCCGTAATTATACCAATGCCCGATGTGCATTTTAGCAGATGATGGATAAATGAACATTACAAGGCAGTAGAGTTTTTTTTCAGCATTGGTTAGGTCGGTCTTATAGACTTTCTTCTCTTCCCAAAATTTCTGCCATTTTAATTCTATTTCTACAAAAGGATACTTCATTCTAATTTCAATATTTGTGAAAATTGGAATCAAACTTATCAAAAAAGGGCTGGTTTATCAAGAAAGCCGGTTAAAGGTCAATGATCACTCTTTTAATTTCTTTTTCCTTTTCATAACTTATGATAGATAATTTATTAAGGATAAAAAAATGAAAAACTATAAACGTATTAATATCGATCCGGATAAAATGGGCGGTGTTCCTTGTATTCGTAATTTAAGGATGCCGGTTGCAACATTAATAGAAATGTTAGCGGAAGGATATAATCCTGAATTAATAATTAAAGAACACCCCGAACTAGAAATGGAGGATATAAAACAATCTCTTCAATTTGTATCTGAAATGTTACGTTATAAAGAATTCCCATTAGCCATTTAATGAAATTTCTGATTGATAATAATTTATCTCCTGAGCTTGCAAAATCTTTAAGCGAATCTGGATTTGATTCTGTTCACGTTCAGATGTTAAATAAATCATCAGCGTCTGATGAAGAAATTTTTCAAATCGCTCATGAAGAAAAGAGAATTATTATAACTGCCGATGTTGATTTTGGATATATCCTTTCAAAATGGAAATATAATTTACCATCTATCATTCTCTTCCGATTTTTTCCTTATAACCCAATAATTCAATTTGGCAATATTATTAAAGTCATTGAGGAATATAGTAATGATCTAATCAATGGCAGCATAATTGTTATTGAGCCGTCGCGTGTTAGAATAAAGCGATTACCTTTTTGATGTTAATAGCTCTTTAATTTCGACTCTCCTTTTCATAATTTGCAAACAAAATAAAAACCAACCGAGGTAACAATGAAACGATTTTTTTTCTTTCTTTTATTATCAATATCAGCATTAACGATCAGTGCGCAGAAGCGTGCTATGACAGTTGAAGACATGTGGAATATGAAACGCATAACAAGTTTTGATCTTTCGCCCGATGGAAAAAGTATTGTCTTTGCGGCAACATCTTATGATATGGATAAGAATAAAGGAAATAGTGATATCTGGATGATAAGCAGTGAAGGAAAATATATGCATGCAATCAAAAACTCAGAAGACGGAGAGAGTGCACCAAAATTTACTACCGATGGAAACAAGATCGCTTACGAATTTAAGAATAATATTTGGCTCTGTGATCTCGACGGCACAAATAATTCTCAATTAACAGACCTTTATACGGGCGTTTCCAGATTAGTTTGGTCTAAAGATGGAAAGTTTGCTCTATTCGTTTCGAGCGTTTATCCCGATTGTACAACACAACTCTGCAACGAAAAGAAAGATAAAGAAGCTGAAGAAAGTAAAGTAAAAGCAAAAATATTTACAGAGTTAATGTACCGTCACTGGAACGAATGGCGCGGTGATAAACGGAGTCATCTTTTTCTTTTAAATGTTTCGACGAAAGAGTATGTTGATCTAACCTTGAACAGCAAGTTTGATGTTCCTCCAATTGCACTCGGCGGTGATGTTGATTATGCTCTATCTCCTGATGGTAACGAAGTTGCTTTCACCATGAACACAGACAAAGATTTAGCTACAAGCACAAACAATGATGTTTTTATTATTAACAATAAAGCAGCAGGAAATTATAAAAAAATTTCTGCCAGCAATGGAAATGATAACGGTCCGGTTTATTCTCCTGATGAAAAATTTATTGCGTTTCATTCAATGGCTCGCACGGGATTTGAAGCGGACAAACAAACACTCGTACTATACAATCGTGCAACTGGAGAATTAAAAAATGTAACCGAAAAACTCGATATCTCAATCGGGCAGATTTTGTTTTCTCCTGATGGAAAATTTGTTTATTACGATTCCGACCGTGAAGCATTTCACTCAATTTATAAATACAATCTTGAAACAGGAGAAAATAAAGTATTAATAAAAGACGGAACGAACAGTTCAATGAAACTTTCTCCTGACGGAAATACGATTTACTTTTTACGGCACGGAACAACTTTACCAACAGAAATTTTTTCAATGGATACAAACGGTAATAATCTAAAACAGATCACGAACATCAACAGCAATTTAATTTCTTATATCGAGTTCGGTGAGTTTGATACATTTTGGAGTTCCGGTGCAAACAAAGCAAAAGTTCAATCAATAATTGTTAAGCCGCCGTTCTTTAATCCGAATAATAAATACCCGTTAATGTTTTTAATTCACGGCGGACCACAAGGAAACTGGGCGGATGATTTTCATTACAGATGGAATTTGCAAATGTTTGCGGCAAAAGGTTATGTTGTTGTTGCACCTAACCCGCGAGGCAGTACAGGTTACGGACAAAAATTTACAGATGAAATTTCCGGCGATTGGGGAGGAAAAGTTTATACCGATTTGATGAATGCTTACGATTATGTGTTAAAGAATTTCAAATTCATTGATGCAAAAAATACTTTTGCTTCAGGTGCTTCTTACGGCGGATATATGATCAACTGGATAGAAGGACACACAACAAGATTTAACGCACTCTTCTGCCATGATGGTGTTTTCAATCTTGAAAGCATGTGGGGTACAACGGAAGAACTTTGGTTCCCGGAATGGGAGATGAAAGGAACTCCTTACTCAAACCGGGCATTGCATCAAAAGTGGTCGCCTCATCAATTTGTTAATAATTTTAAAACACCAATGCTAATTGTGCACGGCGCTCTTGATTATAGAGTTCCTGAAGGACAAGCATTTGAACTTTTTACTGCACTTCAACGTAAAGGTGTATCAAGTAAATTTTTGTATTTCCCGGAAGAATATCATTTTGTAACCAAACCGCAAAATGCCCGTTTATGGTGGAATACAATCTTTGATTGGTTTGAACAATATAAAAAATAATTAGGGTGAACAATGAATTACAATGAAAGAGAATATCTAAACCCAACAGCAATTGATGAAAACAGTTTTGATACTGAAGAAAAAGTTAAACGCAGCAGTGATTACGTAGAAGATCGTCTTTGGGAAAAAGTCGAACGTGTAGGAAGTAAAATTCGATTTGCCAACGAACTAAAAGCATTATACCGGTATATGCTTGATAAATATGTGCCTTGGTACCGTAAATCAATTGTCGTTGCTGCGTTAATTTATTTCATCAGTCCGATTGATGCAATTCCGGATATCGCTCCGTTAGTAGGTTATCTTGATGATCTTGGAGTGATTACTGCTGTAATTAGATATATGGGACATGAACTTGTTCCATATTATGATTGAAAAACTAAGAACCAGTAGTCGAGAAAGTTTGCATGCAGACTAACAGTGATAAGAGTATGATATTGCTAACTAGCCGGATAGCTTCCATAAGGATGTAACCGCCAACCGCAGTTTAGTTTGATTAATAGCATTGTTTTTAGTACTATTGCCGGTGTTAATAAGAGAGCAATTATAATGAGTCAAATAATTACAGCAAATGATTTGAAAACCCGCGGGGTTTCAGCTATTAATGATGCTTCATCTGAAGGGAGAGAAGTATTCGTTTCGATCAGAGGTAAAAACCGTTACGTTATAATCCCTGTAGAAAAGTATAATTACTTACGCGAGTGTGAACTTGATGCAGCAATTATCGAAACGCGTAATGATATTAAAACAGGTAAATACCATAAGGAATCTGTTGAGAAGCATATAAAAAGGATTACACGTGTCTAAGCTGATCTTTACAGAAAGCTATGAAAAACGTGCAAAAAAATTTTTTAAGCAACATCCGCAACTTATAAAACAGTACGAAAAAACTCTCAAACTCATCGAACTCAATCCTCTTCATCCATCTTTAAGACTTCATAAATTGAAGGGTAAACAAGGTGATATTTATTCCGTATCAATTAATATTTCATACCGCATTACTATAGACTTCATTATAGAAAAAAATACAATTATTCCCGTTGATATTGGGTCTCACTCGGAAGTCTACTGATTAGATTTTTATTCTAACTTGAAAATTTCTCTGTGTCCTCCTTCAATATTATCCATATAACCTTTCATGATTTCCGCAACCTGTGGTTTAGAGGTAAAACCTTTTGAATGCTTTTCAAAATGATCAAGACTTTCAACTTCTGCTTGAAGAACAACAGTCCAATAATTTGCAACAACATCTGTCATTAATTTTATATTTGAAAAGCCCTCCGCTTCCATGAATGGTACGGCTTGCTTAAATGAACTTACAAGATTTTTTGCTCTTCCGGGTTTTGCACGGAAGACATCTCTTACTAAGTACATATCTATTTCCTTTCTAACTAATTTTTAATTTGTTAATTACATTACAACGGACTACATATTAAACATACTTACTAAATATTTCTCTTTCAATAAATTTGTTTATACATAATCACCAAGAACTTTTTTTATCTTTGTATAAACAACCGAGGATATAATGAATTTCTCTGTAACTAAATCAGATACAATTTTTCATGGAAAAGTTTTTGATGTAAAAGTAGACGAGATAGAATATAATGGAACAAGGAACAAATCTTTTAGACAAGTAGCCGTGCATTCTGGCGGTGCTGTTGTATTGCCGCTAAAAAGTGATAGTAAAATTGTTTTGATTTCTCAATATCGTTATCCACATAACGAAAGACTTTTAGAACTCCCCGCGGGAAAACTTGAAAAAAATGAAGATCCATTACTTTGTGCAACGCGGGAACTTGCAGAAGAAACCGGTTATACTTCAAACAAGATTACAAAGCTTGGAAAGATTTATACTACTCCGGGTTTTTGTGATGAAGTTCTTCATATCTATCTTGCTGAAGATTTAACACCGGGGAATCATGCACGTGAAGAAGGCGAAGAAGGAATGGAAGTTTTTGAACTGACACTTGATGAGATAGAAGAAAAAATCCGTAACGGGAAAATTGTTGATGCAAAAACAATCTCTGGAGTTTGTATGTATAAGCTTAGCTTTGGAAAATGATGCTGGATACTAGATACTGGATACTGGATGCTGGATGCTGGATGCTGGATGCTAGATGCTGGATGCTGGATAAAAAACTAATTAGAGCTAACGAGGACTTTTGTGATCTTCTTTTACAGCTTGAATAAAAGAATTAATTTTCCTCCCGAGCAATTCAATTTTGGAATGTAGTTCTTGATAAAATTTTTCATCTGATAATGATTTTGTTTCATAAAGAGTTTCAAGATGGTCTAAGGTTTCATCATTGGAAGCGATAGCAATAATCAAATGGTGAATAAATTCTTGTTTGTAATATCTGCGTCCATATCCTTCAACAATATTTGATTTAACAGATTTGCTTGATCGTCTTATCTGTGAACCAACTTCATACATCTCATGTTTTGGAAGTTTTTGCAAACTCATTTCGTGAATTTCAATTACAATTTCTTTCGCCAATTTCCATATCTCTAAATTTTTATAACTCATCTTATGTTACCCATGATAATTTATTCATTCACAACTACTATATATCAAGTATCCAGTATCCAGTATCAAGTATCCAGCATCCGGTATCAAGCATCCAGTATCCAGCATCCAGCATCAAGCATCCAGAATCACTCGTTAGTAAGCTCATTCAGCTCTACTTTATGCAAGTGAGTAATTTTCTTACCAAGAAATCTTTCTGCAACTTCTCTGAATTTTACCGGTACATCGCTGACATAAAATTCACTTTGTCCGTGATGCACCGACTGGTTGCGGAGTTGCCTCCCATTCAAATAATCTTCAACCAATCTTGCAGCCGGGGTTCCGGAATCAATAAGTTTAACATTCTTGCCAACAACTTTTTGAATTACATCTTGAAGTATCGGATAATGTGTACAACCAAGAATTAGACTATCAATTTTCTTATTTCGAAACTCACCTAAATATTCTTTTGCAACAAGCTCGGTTACTTTGTGATCAAGCCATCCTTCTTCCGCAAGCGGAACAAACAAAGGACAAGCTTTTTCATAAACCTTTACTTTCGGATTTAATTTCTTCAGCTCGTGCGCATAAGCTTTATTATTGATCGTTGCACGTGTTCCAATTACACCAATTACTCCATTCCTGGATTCTTGAAGCGCCATTTTTGCACCGGGTTCAATCATCCCAATAACCGGTATCGTTAAAAATTTTCTTAATTCTTTAAGCGCAACAGAAGATGCAGTATTGCAAGCAACAACAAGCAGTTTAATATTTTTCCTTAATAAAAAATTTGCCGCTTGAAGAGAATACTCAACAACGGTATTGTTAGATTTTGATCCGTACGGAACGCGTGCAGTATCACCAAAGTAAACAATATTTTCGTTCGGCATTAATCGTGTAACCGATCTAACAACAGTTAATCCGCCGATACCGGAGTCAAAAAAACCAATCGGATTTGTTTTATTCATGAAATTCAATTTATCACCTCATAATATGAATGCTGTTAACTTTACATTGATGAATTTTTTTCTGTTAATCATTCAAAAAAGTTGACAGCGTTTTGTTATAACATTTCTTCAATTGTTTGAGTTAATTCGTGAGTTATTAATTGATAAACATCGGGTGAAATCTTTTTTCTATTGCGGTCTAGAATATAAAATGAATCTACAACATCATCTGCTTTAGTAGAAATTTTTGCAAAGTAAATCGAAAGACCAAGTTCGTTCATTTTTTTTGTTATTTGATAAAGAAGCCCAAGACGATCGGGAGAAAATATATCTATAATTGTATACTTATCATGTTTCTCGAAAACAATTTTGATCTTTCCTTTCCGCTTAAAAAGTTTATTTTCAATACGCCACCACTTAGATTTTATTTTGTTAAACTCTTTTGTGATTTGTAATTCATTCTCTATAGCAAGATAGAGATCATTTGTAATTTTAGGATAACGCGGCTCATCAACTATGCTGCCCGTTCTGAAATCGGAAACATTGAAACTATCTATAACAATTCCATCCTTACGCGTAAATATTTTAGCATCGTGAATATTGAGATCGTTAATAGATAGTGCGCCGCACATTCTAGAAAGCAGAGCTTCGGAATCACGTGTAATTACAGTTACTACGGTAAAACCGCTCTCTTCCTTAAAGAAAACAGAAACCGGCGATCCTTTTTCAATTTCTTCAATATGGCGATTGATTTCTTCTGTGGAAAAATGCCGTAGATAACTTATATCATTAATTGATTCAATATGATCTTTGAAAGATTCTTCCGAATAAATATCCGAACTTTTTATAATATCTTTTAAGTTGTATGAAAGTAATTCCTGACCGCTGATTCTATCATCTAACATCGTTTTTGTTTTTCGGTATAACTCGTTTAGCAGATCACTTTTCCATTGAGTCCAAACTACTTGTGATACTGCCGAGAGATCGGCATAAGTGAGTAAATATAAAAGATCGAGCCATTCAGAATTAGGAAACAACTCAGCAAAACTATTTAAAGTTGATGGATCATTAAGATTACGGCGGAATGCTACTTGTTCCATCGTTAAATGATGATGCACTAAGAATTGAACTGTTTCGATTTCTTCAAAGCTGTAACCTAGACGCTCCATAATAGAATTTGCAATCTCCGCGCCGATGATCTCGTGCCCGGATAAACTAATTGGTTTGGCAATATCATGAAATAGAACTGCCAGATATAAAATATCTTTATGTTTTACGCCGTGGAATAATCTGCCAAGTAATGAAGTTTCTTCAGAAAGCAATTCAAGTGTAGTCAATGCAATTATTGTATGTTCGTCAGCAGTGTAACAATGATAAACTCCCGGCTGAAAATATCCTACCAACTCCTTAAACTCTGGAAGAAAAGTACCAAGAACACCCAGTTCATTCATGGTGGCTAATGTCTTGCCCACATTTTTAGGCAGCTTAAGAATCTCGCGGAAGAAAACAGAAGACCGTGCTTCTAATGTTTGTGTTTCTTCAAGATCTATAATTGCTTCAATAATTTTCGAACGGAGATGTTCATCAAAGCGTGCATCGTATAATCCCCGATAATATAACGTGCGTAAAATTATAGACAACGAAAGTTCTGTTTTACTTGTCTGATAAATAACTTTCCCCTTGAGAGAGAAATCATCGTCAAGATGGATTAATAGGAAATCGCTGATAGGCAATGTAAATTCTTCGCTGAAACGTTTTATCATTGTGCTGGTAAATCTTTTTATGATATTCGCCGCATCGAAATATTTTCTCATATAGGCATGCCAGCCGTCTCCGGAATAGCCAAGAACATTTGCAATTTTTTCTTGGTAGATAAATTCGAGCCGGTCATTTTTATATTTGCTTATCAAGTGAAGATGATTGCGGGTATTTAGAATTAAACGGTAGCTTTCCTGTAATCGTGTAACCGCGCGTGGTATAAGAATCTTATTTTCTTTAATAATACTTAAGAAATTTTGCGTCTGTGTAATTTCTTCTTGAGAGGTAAGCATCAAATTATTTTTTAATGTGAAGATCCACTCAATAACTTGAAGATCGCGCAAACCGCCGGCGGTATATTTAACATTAGGTTCCAGTACTTTTGCCGATTCGCCGTATTTAGCATAACGAAGTTTAATATCTTCAAAAAAATCGAGAATTAATTTCTGCTTGTATTCTTCAGTTAATGAATCAAAAATTTTTTTATTCCATTTGTGGTAAAGCTTTTCATTACCTAGTATATATCTCGTTTCAAAAAATTGTGTGAAGGCATGCAGATCTTCATCAAAAAATTTTTGAATATCGGAAAAATCACGAATTGTATGAGAGACCTCTATGCCTGAATCCCAAAGCATAGTAATGCAATTATTAATTAATCCTTCATTCCCATCTACTTTTTCGAAAATGAACATCAGATCTATATCGGAGTAAGGAGAAAGTTCGCGTCTGCTAAAACTTCCGACTGAGGCAACGGCACAATTAAGTTTTATTCCTTTCAGTACTTTTAGAATATATTCTTCAACAAGGATACTCCACTTAACGGAGAATTTAAACGGATCTTTGAGAAGATTCTCGGTATTGAAGATTCTATCCCGATCCTCAAAAAATTTTTCTTTTAGTTTAAGTGGTTCCATAATTTAAAAATTGGGCGAGTCGTTCTCGCCCATAATTGTTTCGGTCATTCTGAGTCCGCTGAGCGGGACGAAGAATCTCAATTATTGAGTTTGAGATGCTTCTCCCGACAAGTCGGGATCAGCATGACAAAAATAGATTACAGTTTTTTAAATCTTGCCTGAAAGAATCTCAAATATTTCGGTTCATAAACCATTTTCAATCCTTTGATCTTTTTTCTCTCATCAAATACTTGTGCAACAGATTCAACCATAACATCAATATGTGCCTGTGTATAAACACGCCTCGGGAAAGTTAAACGCACCAATTCAAGTTTTGGATAACGATGCTTGCCCGTTTGCGGATCTCTTCCGGATGAAACAATTCCGCGTTCCATTCCTCGCACACCGGAATCAACATAAATTTCAGAGACAAGAGATTGAGCAGGAAATAAATCTTGTTTAAGATGAGGTAAGAATTTTTTTGCATCAAGAAATATTGCATGTCCGCCGAACGGATAAACCAAAGGAACATTATATTTCTCAAGCTGTTTACCGCAATATTCAACTTGTCCTATTCTTGCTTTAATATTATCGAACATTACCATCTCTTCAATACCTCGAGCCATAGCTTCCATATCGCGTCCGGCAAGTCCGCCGTATGTATGAAGACCTTCATAAACAACAACCATGTTGCGTGCTTCTTCATAAACTTTTTTGTTACGTGTTGCAAGAAATCCGCCTATGTTAACCATCAAATCTTTTTTTGCGCTCACCCACAATCCGTCAAAGTAAGAACACATTTCTTTTAAGATCGCAGCGATCGTTTTATTTGCATAACCTTTTTCGCGCATCTTTATAAAGTATGCATTTTCCGTTGCGCGTGTTGCATCAAACCAAAGTTTAACATTGTATTTTTTTGTGAGGTTGTAGATCTCTTTCAAATTTGCCATAGAGAACGGCTGACCGCCTGCCATGTTAACCGGTCCTGCCATACTTACATAAGGAATTTTTTTAGCGCCGACTTTCTTAATTAAGTCTTCAAGTTTTTGCGGATCAATGTTTCCTTTGAACGGATGAGTGTTCTGCGGATCGTGTGCCTCATCAATAATAACATCAATGAAAGTTGCACCGGCAAGTTCTTGATGTAAACGGGTTGTAGTGAAATACATGTTGCCGGGAATATAATCCCCTTGTTTGATCATGATTTTTGAGATCATATGTTCGGCGGCGCGCCCTTGATGAGTTGGAACGAAGTAAGGTATTCCGTAATATTTTTTTACATTGTCCCACAAGTTGTAAAAATTTTTGCTACCTGCATATGCTTCATCGCCGAGCATCATTCCCGCCCATTGGTAATCGCTCATTGCATTAGTACCGCTATCGGTCAGTAAATCAATGTAAACATCTTCGCTCTTTAGTAAAAAAGTATTATGCCCCGCTTCCTTAACACATTTATCTCGATAACCTCTGTTTGTCATTTTGATCGGCTCAACCATTTTAATCTTGAACGGCTCAGCCCAGCTTCTTTTAATTACTTTTTTTGACATTGAATTCTCCTGCCCATCCCCGTCCCTTCCCTAAGGGAAGGGTATTAAATTGTTAATTATTATTTATCTATTAAATCAATTGTTAATAAACCAAAATTCATCAACAGAATTTAAGTCTTCCCTTTGGCTTGCCTACCGGCAGGCAGGGAAGATTTAGATGGGC
>JACRFC010000116.1 GCA_016234355.1 Ignavibacteriales bacterium | reverse complement strand
GTTTATTTATCTCTACAAAAATTAAACATCTACGATGTTTTTAGACCTCGTAGAGGTCATATTATTGTAGAAAAAAAGTTCATTTTACATTGATAAATCCTCGTAGAGGATTAACAAATTCCTCGGTATTTGTGTTAATTTGTAATAATTTTATTCTCAATATTATAAATCCGCAAATTCTTAAGTTGACGCCTATGCGACTAGTCGGGATAACAGCCGCAACTCAAATATTCACTTCTTCGTTAATTACTTTTTCTATCATGACTCTACTCTTCCATGATTTTATTTTACTTTCAACTAATTGCGCTTCAACTTTTGAAGGATATTCTTTTGACCAGATTAATGACCAAGGACGATATCTTGATGTAAATCCTTTTTCGATTGTATTATGGTAGCTTAATCTTCTCTGCGGATTTTCTGAAGAGCCAACATAGTATTTACCGGCCAGACTTGACAAACTTTGATCAATAATCTATTTTTACGCACCAATTTTAGATAATAAAAATTCCGCGGTAGCTCAATGGTAGAGCATGCGGCTGTTAACCGCAGGGTTGCAAGTTCGAGCCTTGCCCGCGGAGCCAAAAGACAAAGCCCTAAACTTTATTTAGGGCTTTCGTATTTATAAACCACTTTGTTTCATACTTCAATTATGCTCGGATTGACTATATTTTCTTAATTAATCTTATATTCTCATACGGAAAAGAAATTTTTTAGAGGGCATGTTTATGAATGAACCCGATGAATTAAGAAAAAAAATACAAACTGCTTTCAAGGTTTGGGAAGAAAACATTTACAAAAGAACTATCTTCCAAACACCAGAGCAAAAGAAAAAATTTACTACACAATCTTTCACACCGGTAAAGCCGCTTTATGTTCCTAGTGAAAATGAATTAGAAAATTATAATGAAAAATTAGGATTTCCCGGACAGTATCCTTTTACACGTGGTGTACAACCATCAATGTACCGCGGAAGATTCTGGACAATGAGACAATATGCAGGATTCGGAACAGCAAAAGAATCTAACGAGAGATATCGTTATTTACTTTCTCAAGGACAGAGCGGTTTATCTGTAGCATTCGATCTTCCGACACAAATTGGTTATGATAGTGATGATCCAATGGCACTTGGAGAAGTTGGAAAAGTTGGCGTTGCAATAGATACTCTTGCCGATATGGAAATTTTGTTTGATCAAATTCCGCTTGATAAAGTATCTACATCCATGACAATTAATGCACCGGCTTCAGTTCTTCTTGCAATGTATATAGCTGTTGCAGAAAAACAAGGTATTGCAAGAAATAAAATCAGCGGTACAATCCAGAATGATATCTTAAAAGAATATGTCGCTCGCGGTACCTATATCTTTCCACCAAAATATTCCATGCGTTTAATTACAAACATTTTTGAATTCTGTTCGAAAGAAATTCCGAAGTGGAATACAATTTCAATCTCAGGTTATCATATTCGTGAAGCAGGTTCTACTGCTGCTCAAGAAGTTGGCTTCACTCTCGCAGACGGAATCGCTTATGTTGAATCCGCAATAAAAGCCGGATTAGATGTAGATGAATTTGCGGGACAACTCTCTTTCTTTTTTAATGCACATAATGATCTGCTCGAGGAAGTTGCAAAGTACCGTGCCGCTCGCCGATTATGGGCGAAGATAATGAAAGAAAGATTTGGAGCTAAAAAAATTAAATCACAAATGCTTCGCTTCCATTCACAAACAGCAGGCTCAACTTTAACTGCACAACAAGTTGATAACAATATCGTTAGAGTAACTATTCAAACTCTTGCTGCTGTTCTTGGCGGAACACAAAGCTTGCACACTAATTCGCGGGATGAAGCTCTTGCACTGCCTAATCAAGAATCAGTTAAGATTGCATTGCGAACACAGCAAATTGTAGCACATGAAAGCGGAGTTACAAACACAATTGATCCGTTAGCCGGTTCATTTTATGTTGAGGCACTTACTGATCAAATCGAAAAAGAAGCTGAAGAATATATAAGAAAGATTGACTCAATCGGCGGAATGATAGCGGCTATCGAAGAGGGTTATGTTCAGACAGAAATACAAAAATCCGCTTATCAATTCAATCAAGAACTTGAACGCAATGAACGAATTGTGGTTGGTGTTAATAAATATCAGGAGTTAGAAGAACATCACGGTGAATTATTAAAGATTGATGAAAAAGTTCAGCGTGATCAAATTGAATTTTTAACTAAGATCCGTTCACAAAGGAATAATATTATTGTAAAAGAAAAACTCGATGCTTTGAAAACTGCCGCACAAAGCGACACTAACCTTATGCCGTTTATTCTTGATGCAGTAAAAGTTTATGCAAGTATTGGAGAAATCTGCAACACGATGCGTGATGTTTTTGGCGAGTATAAAGAACATGTGGTTATTTAACGTAGAACGAAGAGTGCAGAACGTAGAGTTTTTTAAAGGAGATTAAAATGGAATTAACACATATAGAACATATTGGAATTGCAGTAAAGAATTTAGAAGAATCAATTAAATTTTATGAAAGTGTGCTCGGTCTGAAATGTTACTCGATTAAAGAAGTGAAAGATCAAAAAGTTAGGACCGCATTTTTCAAGATCGGACAAACAAAGATAGAACTGCTTGCATCAACTGAGCCAGATGGACCAATTGCAAAGTTTATAGAAAAAAAAGGTGAAGGCATTCATCATATAGCTTATGCAGTAAGTAATCTAAAAGAAGCTCTTAAAGAAGCTGAATCAAAAGGAATTCAATTGATAGATAAAGAACCTCGCAAAGGAGCAGAAGATTTTCAAATTTCTTTTTTACACCCCAAATCAACCAATGGAGTGTTGATTGAGCTATGTGAGTTGAAGAAATAAATCTAATATGAATTTAAATACAATTTATTTATTCAATTCAAATCCTTCCGATCGAGAAATATAAGCCGCACATGTAATATCACCTGTAACATTCAATACTGTTCGGCACATATCAAGAAGACGATCCACACCAAGAATAATTGCAATTCCTTCAGGTGGAATATTGACCATTGAAAGAACAATAACTAAAAGCGGTATTGAACCTGATGGAACTCCTGCGGAACCAACTGCAGTCAACACACTCATGATAACGACGATTAACTGAACTCCAAGAGACAAATGAATACCAAAAACCTGGGCTAAAAATAAAACTGTTACACCTTCAAATAGAGCAGTACCATTCATATTCATAGTTGCACCTAACGGTAATACAAAACCGGAAATGTGGGAAGGTATACCAAGATTATTTTGAGAAACGGAAATTGTAGTAGGTAATGTTGCATTACTTGAACTCGTTGAAAATGCAGTCAGCATAACGGTCTGAACCTTTCGGAAAAAAAGTAAAGGATTATAGCGAGCGAATGTTTTAATAAGGATTGGGAAAACACCGAATTGATGAATTGCTAATCCCAATAAAACTGTTATTATGTACATGCTTAATGCAACGAGTAGATCAAAACCGAATCGAGAAGTTACACTAAAGATTAGAGCGGCAACTCCATAGGGTGCAAACTTCATTGCAATATTAATCACAACTACAGTTACATCATTAATTCCCTCTAACAAACGAATCAACGGCTCCGCTCGACTTTTGTCTATAATGGTAAGAGCAATTCCAACAATTAGAGAAATAAATATTAGCGCCAGCATATCAGGATTAGGCCGCGCTATAGCAGAAAACGGATTTCGCGGAATGATATTTACAAGTGTTTGAATACCGAACTCCGTCTTTTCAGTTGCCTCTTTAATTTGAGTTGCTTGTTCTTTATAAGATGATAATAATTGAGTTTTTGTTTCTGCCGGTAAATAATCTCCGGGACGGATTAAATTTACTAATACTAATCCAATCGTAACTGCAAGAGTTGTTACAAGTAAAAAATAACTAATTGTTTTAAACCCGATTCGTCCAAGTTTTTTTAGATCTCCTATTTGTGCAACACCCAAGGAAAGACTGGCAAATACTAAAGGTATAACCATCATGATAAGAAGGTTCAAAAATATTTTTCCTAACGGATCACTTATGTAAATCTGAACAATATCTAAAAAAGGAGCTGCTGCAAAAAATACATTACATAATACTCCTGCTGCTGCACCCAAAATCAATCCGATAAAAATTTTAGAATGTCTGCTCATAAGGATTTCCTTAACATTTTTGAAATATAAATTATCTATTAATTATTACTGAATTGTCCATACAGATTTTAACAGCAAAATAATAACAAATCTTAATAAAAATAATAAATAAACAGCATCTACGTTTGGATTAAAAAGAATATCTTTATTAAAGAAGTTGCAATTATTGAATAAGGTACTATAAAAAATCCCTTTCTCTTAAATGATGAGTTAGATATCTTTAAAATAAAAATTGAATCCGTTTTGAAAAAGCACTCTATTATTTTCATAATATCCTTTTTGGTTAACATACTATCACATGCCCAAGATGGAGCTGATTATTGTTCTGAAGGAAAGATCAAATCGTTTTCGAGATTAAGTAAAATATCCTCAGTACAATATCCAGGTGACAGCAATATTGATGTTAAATATTACAAATTAGACCTTCGTGTTGCGGTCAATCCAAATAATTTAAGCGGAGTTGTAACTGTTAGAGCAAATTCAACTAAACAAAATCTGACATCCTTCTATCTCGATTTAGTAAAAGCTGCAAGCGGAGGATTAACAGTTAGTTCTGTTAAACAAAATGGAAATAATCTTTCATTTACTCATGCGAACAATCAATTGCAAATTAATCTTAGTAAATCATATGCACTCAATGAAGAATTTAGTGTAGACATTACATACAGCGGTGTTCCAATCAGCGGTACCGGTTTTATAAGCACCGCTTCATTTTCATTTCTCGATCGATCTGCAGCAAAAATAGTTATTGCATCATTAAGCGAACCTTATGGTGCAAGAGATTGGTGGCCAAACAAAGATACACCTGCGGATAAGTCAGATTCTTCCGATGTTTGGATAACAGCAGATAAAGTTTTTGTCTCCGTTTCTAACGGATCGTTGGAAGCCACTATTGATAATCCCGACGGGACAAGAACTTATAAATGGAAGAATCATTATCCGATTGCTAATTACTTGATCTCAATAGCGATGACAAATTACCAAACAATTAACGATCAGTTTGAATATCAGACCGGAAAATTTCTTCCTGTAATACATTATAGTTATCCGGAAAGATTAGATAACACAAGAAGAACTGCTGTAGCAAAAACTATTGATATGCTTCGTATTTTTTCCGAAAAATTCGGACCTTATCCTTACCTAAAGGAAAAATACGGACATGCAGAATTTTCTTGGGGCGGCGGGATGGAACATCAGACAATTACTTCAATGGGCGGCGGCGCAATGAATTCAGAAAGTACTATTGCTCATGAATTAGCTCACCAATGGTATGGAGATAAGGTTACTTGTAAAAATTGGCAAAACATCTGGTTGAACGAAGGATTTGCAACATACTGCGAAAAAATTTATTGGCAATACAAATATGACCAGGCAACTTTTAATACAAAAGTTAACAATATGTTCAGTTCAGCTAAAACAGCTCAAGGAACTATTTATGTTCAGAATATAAATAGCGAAAATGAAATTTTTAACGGCTCTCGTTCATATAATAAAGGCGGCTCCGTACTTCACATGCTTAGAGGAATTGTCGGCGATGATAAGTTCTTCCAACTTATGCGTGAGTATGCAAACGAGCCGGGACTTGCTTACAATGTTGCAACAACAGAAGATTTTCAGCGTATTGCTGAACGTGTAAGCAGATTGAATTTAAATTATTTCTTTCAAGAATGGATCTATGGCGAGAACTATCCAAAGTATACCTTCAAATGGAACTACAAAGAAGTTATTGGTGACAATTACATATTAACTTTATTGGCAACACAGGTAGTAAATACGAGTCCAAAATTTTTCACAATGCCTATCCAGGTGAAAATTACTACAACAAAAGGAATAACAACCAAAAGCATATTCAACAATTCACAAACACAAACATGGGAACTACCCATCGTTGGCAAGCCAATTGCGATAGAAATTGATCCGAACAATTGGATTTTAAAAAACATCACAGAAATAAAATTTAT
>JACRFC010000115.1 GCA_016234355.1 Ignavibacteriales bacterium | reverse complement strand
TTTAACAAAGATAAAACACCGTACACTTCTTTTACCATAGGCATTGATACAAATGAAATCGTAAAACAAAAAGTTAAGGAAGCCGAAGAATATAAAATCCTTAAAGTAAAACTCGGTCGCGAAACAGATAAAGAAATGATAAACACAATCCGATCGGTAACCGATAAACCAATTATTGTGGATGTGAACCAAGGTTGGAAAGATAAATTTCTCGCATTAGATATGATTAATTGGCTAAGCGAAAACAACGTAAAATTAGTTGAACAACCGATGCCGAAAACTATGGTTGACGATATGGCGTGGCTGACGGAAAAAAGCCCGCTTCCGACATTTGGCGACGAATCAGTGCAACGAATTCCTGATGTTGTTAAAGCTCACGGAGTTTATTCCGGAATAAATATCAAATTGATGAAATGCACCGGCTTGAGAGAAGCATACAAAATGTTGACTCTCGCAAAATCTTTAGGGATGAAAATTATGTTGGGCTGTATGACGGAAACATCGTGCGGTATATCGGCAGTTTCTCAATTAGCACCGGAGGTTCAATGGGCGGATCTTGACGGAAATCTTCTTATTAAAAATGATCCATTTGTCGGGACGAAAGTTATAGATGGAAAAATTACTTTAAATGAAAAACCAGGAATCGGATTATCGAAAGTTCTACCACATTAAAATGTTGGAATCGGTTTATAACCTATTCGGAAAAGCTTAAAATTCGGAACGGTCATAGACCGTTCCCTACAGCAATTATTCCGTAACTTTCTTTAACTCTCTCGTGTGCGTGTAAAACTCATCTAAGCCAAGCTCTCTTAGAAATAAAATTCCTTTAGCTGCTCTAATTCTTGGGTGCGGATGTTTTAAGAAATAATCTTTCCCTAAACATTCTCTTAATACGTTATACTGTTCCACTTGAATTTTTTGAACAAGTCTATTGAACGGACCATCATATTCCCAGCTTGGAAAACTTGCACCTTTTTGTGAACTGAAACTTTTTATAAATGTATTCTCTAAAATTGCAAATGAGTTTAAACTAACCGGGACATAAATATTCGCTTCTGCAGGATGGAATCTGTACCAAACATTTCTATATCCCCAAACTTTGATGTTGGAATTGCCAGAGTGTTTTTCATAAAGCTGCAATGCTTCCGAAATTGCCTGCATAACTTTGTAATGTGTATCTGGACCGCTTCCCTCCGGATCGAATGCAACTGTAACAATAGTCGGTTTTATTTTTTTCATTAATTCAAAAATCGGTAATACATCCCTATCCATCTCAGGTAATTCCGTGAAAATGTCTCCTTGATAAAAACCGAGCCGCAAATGAGAAACATCTTCAACACTGAAACCATAATATCCCCAAAAAATTTCGCTCTCAAATTCCCTCTGCATACCTTTGAGTTTTTGCACATAGGCAATATCTTTTTTGCCGGGATATTGAGTTCTAAAATAATTTATCAATTCATTTACTCTATCTTTAAGATATACCTGGCTTTCTTCTTCATAAACTTCCATGATGTTGCGCAATAATCTTCTTGCCAGAGCTTCATTCTGGTAAGTGCGATGATGCCCTGCTACTCCATCAAGATAATGCATTACATCACGATTTTTTCCGTCAATGTTTTTACGGTCAAAATAATGTTCATTGAATTTTTTTGCGAAGGTACCCGGATTCAAAAAGTTTAATAAATTCTCCATCTGATTTAGCATGAAAGTATTCGTAACAGCAGTGAAGCCGCTCGTTAAATAAGCAAAATGATGTTTGTTCGAAGGTGTTCTTACTAAATGTGTTATGTAAGGCAGATATGCTAATTCAATATCGTCATGATGAGGAGCAGTATGTAAAATAACCTCATCATCTTTCATTTCCATTCCCTTTTCAAGTCTATTGATTATATTCTCTTTAATTCCATTCGTAATTTGTTCAGCCGATTGATCTAAACTATTTAAAACCAGATTTGTGATTTTATTTTCTTTGAAATCTTCTTTATTCAATTGTGTTAAAGTTTTTACTTTTTCAACAACAAGATTAATCACACCACGCTCAATTGAATGTTGACTAATGGGAGATTCATTTGCAACTTCTACAAACCGTCTTTCACTTAATCTTAATGCGGCTCCATGTGTTAAATAGAATCTGGCGTTTTTAAGTTTTTGTAAAGCAGTAGCGGGAAATTTGTTAGAAACCGAATTTTGTATTGAATCTCTAACAATATTTGCTTTCGCTTCTCCAGCGGCAATTATTAAAGCAACTGCATTAGGATTATAAACAATTGTTTCAAGTCCAATTGTTATTACCAAACGATTACGCGCTATTTCAATTCCGCCAAG
The DNA here is from genome assembly GCA_016234355.1 of Ignavibacteriales bacterium. Lineage (GTDB taxonomy): Bacteria > Bacteroidota > Ignavibacteria > Ignavibacteriales > Melioribacteraceae > Fen-1258. The sequence goes on along the minus strand of JACRFC010000115.1, from coordinate 2,572 downwards.
ATCAACTGCTGCAGCTGCCTGTGTTTCATAATTTGTTTGGATTAGTCTTGTAGTTGAAAAATGATCGCTTCCCTGTACATTAAAACCGATGTGACCGTCAGGACCGATTCCGCCGAGGAAAAATCCGATTCCACCCATCGCACGAATTTTTCTTTCATAATTTGAACAATACTCGTCAACAATTTCAATTGTTTCTTTTTGTAATCTTTCTAATCTGGAACTTGCCCAGCGTGTTCTTAATGAAAGATCAACTTTCTGCTCTGGGAAGATTTCATTAAGAGATAAATTTTCTGCGGTCGGAATTTCATTAATATTCATCAGCAATGCATTTTTAGGATTAAGACCCCATAGACGGAAATAAAAATTTTGTATGTAATAATAGAAGCTGTTATGCTGATTACTATCAATGGGATAAAATTCATCTATTTGAACAAATCTAAGATTTGCCAGGGTCGGTTTTTTTGCTGCGTTAATACCAACCTCTTTAATTAGATTCTGAATCGGTTTAGTCTCCCACTCCTGAAGAATCTTTGCAATCCATTTGATAAAATGTTCGGGGGTTTTGCCGGTCGGAAGAGAAATTACACCGTCTTGATTTTCAATGACCCATTCGATAAAACGTAAAGCAGTAAGCTTACCGAGTTCGGGAAAACTATCTACTTGAATAACCGGAATATTTTCAATTGGTCTATAAATAAATTCCTTCCCGGATAAAGAAAGATAATGCTGTTCTACTTTTGATTGCGGCTGATTTTTTATTTCAGTTTTAGATTCAACATTTGGCATTTTTACTTCTCTTTATAAATTTTATTTTACTAATGTTATATAAGATTATTAATTATTAAAATTATTTTTCTTCGCATTTACTCGCCAAGAGTTACTTTAATAAAATCAGTTTTTTACTGGCAGTAAAGTTTCCGGCTTGCAGACGGTAAAAGTAAATTCCGCTCGCTAATCCACCAGCATTGAATTTTATTTCATAATTGCCCGGAGTTTTGTTTTCATTAACAAGAGCAGCCACTTCACGTCCAAGCATATCATACACTTTTAAAATAACATGTTGTAAAGACTCGCCGCGGCGAGTCTCTACGGATGGAATTGTGTATTGAATTGTTGTCTCCGGATTAAAAGGATTCGGAAAATTTTGCTCAAGGCGAAATTCATTGGGAATGTAACCGTCAGAATAAATATCTGTAACAATGTTCGTAAGACAATCATCAAAGAATAATCTTCCGGTTAAACTTCCTACTGTTGATTGCAATACATTTATACTTTTGAATTGTATTGAACCGCTTCCCGGAATTTGATTTAATAAGATCTTTTTCATCTTCCAACCGGTCCAATTAATTGTATCAATCTTAACCTTTTCAACAATAGAATTTTGTCTTATAAAGCGGTATTCTAAAATATTATTGCCGGCATCACCAAAAATCCAGACACCAAATTCAGACGTAGGATTTGTTCCTAATGTAATTGGATTTACTAAAGCCAATTCAATAGTTCCATCTTGTCCGGAAAAAGTATAATCAAGTCTGCCGGAATTCTCTCCGCTTATTTTTCTTTGGTTAAGAATTGAAAAACTTGTTTGATTACTTACCACACCTTGAGTGTTTGAAGATAACAACGGAGATTGCCATACATTTTCTGTTTCAAAGCCCTCCAAAATATTTCCGGTGAAAGTTAGATTCTTTTCGGTTCTGAATTCAATAGTAACTGTTTGTAGAAACTTAACATATTCAACATCACCAATTCCTTCACGCACTGTAATTTTATAGAGAGTATTATTGTTCAGAGGAACTTTTGATTCAAATTCAATAATACCTGCACTATACTTTGCTTGATTAGCAGTTAGTGCCAGTAAATTACCTAAACTATCCGCAACGGAAATTTTCTGCACTAATGTCGAAGCATCAATTCCTTTATCGAAGACAAGTCTCATCAATACAGTTGTGGAAATATTTGAAACACCTGATACCGGATAAGTTGAAACTAAGTTTAACTTAGATCTTGTTGTGAAACTAAAATTTTTCTTTTGAGGTAAATAAATTCCAAAATGAGTTTTGGCTGATGTAGTAATTGTTACAAGATATTTTGTACCGGATACATAACTTTTAGTAGGAGTAAAAGTTAGTTTTGTATAGGCAGCATTCCAGCTAATAGTTCCGTTTACAGCCGGTGTAATTGAAAATGCATTTTGGGTTTCGGTTATGTTCATACGAATATCAAAATCAATTACGATTGGAGAAACATTACTTACTTCATTTACACTATCAGCAGGAGCGTAAGAAATTATTTTCGGCGGATCGAGAATTGGGTTCAGCGCCACCATTCTATCATTAAAAACAGATTCGTTTGTTTTCACAGTTACTGTAGATGTATCCGGTCTCATCTTATCAACTTCAACAATTACCGTATAATTACCCGGAGTAAGTTCATCAAAAAAGTAATAACCATTATTGAATTCATCTCCATTATAAATTTTCCCGTCAGGCTGTAAAGTCACTTTTATTTTGTTGATCGTTTTATAATTATCAAGTGTTCCGCTGAGTGGACTGTACGATGAGGGAACTGT
>JACRFC010000111.1 GCA_016234355.1 Ignavibacteriales bacterium | reverse complement strand
GCTTATGATGAAGAAGCTAATAATGTAATGACTTCTAAAGTGGCAGTTATTAGAAAATAAATTCTCCAAGTTTCTTCTTGAATCTTGATGCTGGATAAAAATGATTGATATAAAAAATCTTTCAATTCAATTCACCGGTGAAAATCTTTTTGAGAATGTAAACCTCAAGATTGCAAAACATGATAAGATTGCACTTGTCGGATCCAACGGAACAGGTAAATCTACTTTTCTAAAACTTCTTAATGGTATCGAAATACCCGAATCCGGTTTAATCACAAGACAAAAAGGGATTACGATCGGTTACCTTCCTCAGGATCTAATTGCATTTAAGGGGTTTACACTTTTTGAAGAAGTTAAATCTGCTATCCCAAATATCAAATCTTTAGAAGAAAGAGAAAAAGAAATTATTGACGGCTTAAATTTGCACGATCTTTTAGAAGATGATAGAGAAGAATTATTGGAAGAACTCGGCGAGATTCATCATAAACAAGAAGAGATTGATTTTTATTCTGCTGATTCTAAAATTGAAAAAGTTCTTGATGGACTTGGATTTAAGAAACAAGATTTCTCACGGAAGACAGATGAATTTTCCGGCGGCTGGCAAATGCGTATTCAGCTTGCACAAATACTTCTTGCTGAAAATGATTTAATCCTTCTTGATGAACCGACAAATCACTTAGATATTGATACGCTGACCTGGCTTGAAGAATTTCTGCAAGAATTCAAAGGTGCATTAATCGTTGTATCACACGATAGACATTTTGTGAACTCAGTTACTAACAAAACTCTTGAGGTATTTGAAAAGCAGATCAATTTTTTCCCGGGTAATTATGGAGCTTATTTAATCTTTAAGGATGAACGGGAGATCCAATTACGTGCTCAGCAAAAAACTCAAGAAAAGAAAATAAAAGATGTAGAAAAATTCATCGAACGGTTTAGATATAAATCTACTAAAGCAAAACAAGTCCAGAGTAGAATTAAACAATTGGAAAAATTAGATTCCATTTCAATTTCTGAAGAAGAAAAACGAATTGACATTAAATTTCCGGAGCCGCCCAGAAGCGGTGTTCTACCCGTTGAGCTTAAAAATGTTTCTTTATCTTACGGAAATCTTCAAGTATTGCAAGGAGTGAATCTTCAAATAGAACGCGGTGATAAGATTGCAATTGTTGGACCGAATGGCGCAGGGAAAACTACTCTTGCAAAGATCATCGGCAGTAAATTAAAAACTACCGGCGGTGAATTAACATACGGGCACAATACTTTAGTTTCGTACTATGAACAGGAAGTTGCAGACGCTCTTAATCCGGAATATGATCTCATTGATACACTTGAAGAATCAAACGATAAGTTAAGCATCGGTCAATTACGATCTATTCTCGGGTCATTCCTTTTTTCCGGTGATGATGTATTCAAAAAGATTAAAGTTCTTTCCGGAGGAGAAAAGAGCCGTGTTGCATTAGCAAATTTATTGTTAACTAAATGTAATCTGATTATTCTTGATGAACCGACTAACCATCTTGATTTTTCATCGAAAGAAATTTTACAGCGCGCACTAATTGATTTTAGCGGCACACTTATAATAGTATCTCACGATATTGATTTTCTAAAACCAATTACTACTAAGGTTCTTGAAATTCGAAATAGACAAGTCAAAATATTTGTCGGCGGTATTGAATATTATCTTCAAAAGAGAAAAGAGATTCCTGATCCTGAACGCGTTGAGATATTAAATATCGGACAGAAAACAAACCGCAAAGATCAAAAGCGGGCTGAAGCTGAATTACGGCAACAGAAATTTTCATTAACGAAAGATTTAAAAGCAAAACTATCCGAGTGCGAGAAAAAGATTAATAAATTAGAAATAAAGAAGAAAAGACTCGAAGAGGAACTGACCGACCGGAATATTTTTAACAATACTCAACTTGTTAAAGAAAAAAATCTTGAGTATCAAAACATTAAATTTAAGCTGGAACCTGAATACAATCTTTGGACGGAATTAAGCCGTCAGATAGAAAAAATTGAAAATAATTTTACAACCTAATTTATTTTAAGAATTCCCCGGCTAATACAATACCTCCGTAAAGCGCCGCATCATCGCCAAGTTTAGTCTCAAAAATTTTTACATGTTTACCGGGTTCCGAAAGCACGGATTCTTTGAAAGCTTTATTGATTTTGGGAATCATAAACTCGTGCATTGCTTCTATTACTCCGCCTCCTAAAACAATAGTATCAATATTTAATAATGTCGTTATACTTCCTAATACTGTTCCTATTGCAGTTGCAGCTTTTCCAACATATTTAGTTGCAAGCGGATCTTCGTTTAATACAGCATCGGAAAGAACTTTGCTCTTAAGCTGCTTCTTGGGTGATTTGAATTCGTTCAGTAAACTTTTTTTACCTTTGTTCAATCCTTTTCTAATATTACGAACAATTGCAGTTCTGCTTGCTGTTAATTCAAATGTGTGTCTATTCGATGAAGTAGCCAATTCACCTTTTGGTTCTACGAGCATATGCCCTATCTCTCCTGCAAAAAAAGACGATCCGCGATATAACTTTCCGTCAAAAAATAAAGCGCCGCCTATTCCCGTTCCTATAAATACTACCAAAATATTTTTCATATCAGTACTTAATTCAAATTTTTTAATGCCAAGTCCGGCAAGGTTAACATCGTTCTCGATCAAAACCGGAATAGAGATTTTTTTCTCTAATGTCTTTTTTATATTAAAATTTTTAATTCCAAGATTAGGTGCGCTTCCAATTTTTCCGCTAAAAGGATCAACAGTACCGGGGACACCCAGACACACAGCTTTGATATCGCTTTCTTTCAAATTATTTTCATTTAATATTTTGTCAACAGAAGCGGCAACAGACTCAACTAAATATTCAGCACCTTTTTCTGTTTCAGTTGGAATTTTTACTTTTGATACTATCTGATTCCGAGAATCAATTAGGGCGGATAATATTTTCGTACCCCCTAAATCAACCGAAATAAGGAACTGAGAAGCCATAAAATCTCCAATTATTCCTAATTATTATGTCATCAAACTAAAAAATGAAAGAAAATATTTATAAATTCATGTGGTGATTGAAGTCAATCTGGTAAAAGAATAAAAAAAATCAATTTCTAAAGCAAGATAACAAGTTTTTATTTATCAAAGGAGAAGTAATGTTTATTAATTTTTCTGATATACCCGCTCATCAAAATCTTTTCCTTGATTATTTGGATGAATTTGAAAATGTAGAAAGATTCTACGGAAAAAATTTTAGGGCAGCCGATCAATACCTTCCATTCTTTCAAAAACTAAGCGAAAAGGATAGACCTAATCGTTTAATGATATCGGAAATTCTTAAAGCTCAGTATCAAAACCAGAAAGTTTCAAAACAAACAGAACAAAATATTCAAGCACTCGCTTCTGAAAAAACTATTGCAGTACTCACCGGACAGCAGCTTGGCATTTTAGGCGGACCGCTTTATACAATTTATAAATCATTTACCGCGATAAAACTTTGTAATCATTTAAAAGAAAATTATGATGGGTTTAATTTTGTTCCGGTATTCTGGCTTGAAGGCGATGATCATGATTACGATGAGGTTAGAAATTTTTCAATCTTAAATAACGAGAACCAAATATTAAATCTTAAATACGATGACGGTCAGCTTGATGAAGTTAATCGCGGTTCAATCGGCGGATTGAAGTTCAGCCAAAATATAGAAAATGTATTAAGCGAATTAACCGGAAATTTACGTGAGACAGAGTTTAAGGCACCTTTGTTGGATTTAATTAAATCCATTTATCAACCGGATAGAACTTTTCTAGAAGCATTCCGGAAATTAATGATACGGCTATTTGATGAATATGGATTAATCGTTTTTAACCCGCTCGATCCAGCCGTACGAAAATTATTAACTCCTGTCTTTACTAAGGAGATCACGGAATTTGGAGAACATACCGGATACATTGTAGAACGCAGTGCGGAACTTGAAGAAGTTTATCACGCTCAAGTAAAAGTGAAACCGATTAATTTATTTTACCTTGATGAAAAAGAGCGCCTTTCAATAGAACCGACAGATACAGGAGAATATAAACTTAAAGGTAAACGTAAAAAATTTACAAAAGATGAATTGCTTTCACAATTGGATACGTCACCGGAAAAATTTAGCCCTAATGTTTTACTGCGCCCTATTTGCCAGGATTACCTCTTCCCGACAGCTTTTTATATTGGAGGACCCGGCGAGATAAGTTATTTCGCACAAGTATCACCGCTTTATAAAATTTATAACATTGACGAACCATTCATTTATCCACGTTCTTCTGCAACTATTGTAGAAAAAGGTGTACAAACAATCTTGGAGAAGAATAATCTTACTTATACGGATATTTTTTCTGACGAAGAAGAATTAATCCAGAAAATTGTAACCGCCTCCTCGGAAATAAATCTCGAATCGCTTTTTCTTAATTCTCAAGAAGAAATAAATTCTTCCATAAACCATATTGCAGATAAATTAATTTCTATTGATAAAACATTGGGTGATCTAACATCAAAATCGAAACAAAGAATTGAAGAAACAATTAACTTCTTGAAAACAAAAGCCGTTGAAGCTGAAAAGAAAAAATATGAATCTACGATAAGACAAATAAGTAAGGTTAGAAATGTTTTGTATCCTAATAATAACTTGCAAGAGCGTGAGTTAAATTGGATCTATTTCGCGAATAAATATGGTATGGATATTTTTAGGTGGATTTATAACGAATTAGCAATCAATAAATTTGAGCATCAAATATTAGAGTTGTAACCATTTGTCATTCTGAATCTCGACGAAGTCGGGATGAAGAATCTCAAATTATTTATTACACAAATTATTAATCTGTGCAACGAATTGCGGATTTGAAACACCCACGCACTCAAAATCATTAACACTCCCGCCTTTTTTCATCAACATATTTAGAACACCAAAAGCCATTGCAATGCGGTGGTCGCCGTAGCTTTCAAAAAGTGTTTCTGCATTAGAAACATTACCGCTCAATTCAAAACCGTCTTCAAACTCATCTACGATCAATCCTGCTTTTCTAAAGTTATTGCAGAGTGATTTAATCCTATCCGATTCTTTCACTCTTAGTTCTTTTGCATTATTAATTCTAAAATTTCCTTCCGCGAAGATTCCGGCAACCGAAAGAATTGGTATTTCATCAATTATATTTGGAATAATTGTTTTAGGTATTGAAACATTTTTTAATTTACTTGAATAGACTCGAATGTCTCCGACCTTCTCCCCTTTTTCTTCTCTCTCATTTTCAATTTCAATCTTTCCTCCCATTTGCTGAAGTATATTAATTACACCGGTTCTTGTTTCGTTCAATGAAACGTTTCGAATAAATATTTTTGATTTTTTTTTAATCAGGGCAAGAACGATAAAAAAAGCCGCACTGGATATATCGGAAGGAACTGTCAACTCAAAAGGTTTTGGATAATTATTTCTTGAGGCGTAAATCTTTGTTCCTTCATTTGTAATTTCTGTTTTAAGATTTAATAGTTTCTCTGTGTGATTTCTTGTCGGAGTTTGCTCAATAAAAACAGATTCTTCATCAAGATGAATTGCGCACAGGATCATTGCGCTTTTAACTTGAGCACTTGCAATTTGTAACCGGTAGTTAATTGGTTTAATCAAAGATGGCTTGATGATAATTGGTAGAGTTCCATTTTTGTTCACAGAAATATCGGCGCCCATTAACCTTAGCGGCTCAACAATCCTTTTCATCGGTCGTTGAGATAACGATTCATCTCCGGTAATAACTGATTCGAAATTCTGTGCAGATAATATTCCGCTTATCAAACGGGCGGTGGTTCCGGAATTACCTGCATACAACTCAGATTTAGGTTTTGAAAATCCTTTATATCCTTTTCCAATAACTTTTATATGACCATCGGCGATTTCAAATTTACAGCCGAGTTTTTCAAAACAATTGATTGTAGAACGTACATCTTCCGAACCGGAACAATTCCGAATTACCGAAGTCCCCTCTGCCATCGCTGCAAACATAACAGCCCGGTGAGAAATTGATTTATCTCCGCGTAAAAACAATTCGCCTTTAATACTATCAATGTTTTCAAATCTTTGAATCACTTCTCACACCACTTATCAATTAACTGATCAAGTTCTTCTTTAGAGAGCTCGCTTTTTTTGTATTTCCCTTTTAAGAATCTTTGCCGTTGTGCTTCATATAAAGTTACTGCTGC
>JACRFC010000109.1 GCA_016234355.1 Ignavibacteriales bacterium | reverse complement strand
AGCGTTTGTATCTCCCATTCTATAAACAGTTTTATTGAAAGGATCGCCGAAAGTATTAGCAATAATTCCGTGATGAGCCGGATACATTCCTGTTATTATAGATAGATGATTTGGAAAAGTTTTTGATGGGAATGCCGGGCGTAGTGATAGAGCAGATACTCCGTTTTCTTTAATCTTTTCAAGGTTGGGAGTAATTTCTCTTTTAAGGTAATCCCATCTAAAACCATCAAAAGAAACTAATATTACATATGGTTTTGAACCTGCAAAAACACAGATAGAAATAGTAAGATATAGCGATAAGAAAAAGATCAATTTTTTCATTTTGGGAATCCTTGCTAAAAATAAAGGTAAATATAAGAATGTATAAGTTAATATTAAGATTTTATAGATGGGATGGCTGATAAGATAGTTTATAAATTAAGAAATTCCAATTTTATTGAGAACATACGTACTTTTTTTAAACATTAAAAAATTGTTAAACCCTTTTGACATTAATCAGATTTTCATATCTTCCAGTGTAAAAAAAAATCTCCAACCAACTCATTGATCAAAAATAAGTGAGTTAAGTAAAGTTTGTACTCTATGAGTCTAAAAATGAATTCATATACAAATGTTAGCAATATATATCATCCGTATAAAAACCATTCTAAAAAAAAATTCGCATTAAATAATAATTCACCAACCCATAAAGGAGTAAAATATGAGAAAAGTTAAACAGTTAATTTCTTTTTTCCTGTTTACGGTTATTTTGTTTAGCTCTCAGTTAATGTATTCACAGGTTACTACTTCCGCTATCAACGGTACAGTTGTGGACCAAAACGGAAATGCATTACCAGGAGCTAACGTAATCGTTGTACATATTTCTTCCGGAACTCAATACGGAACCTCTACACGTCCTGATGGAAAATTCAATTTATTAGGTCTTAGAGTTGGCGGTCCGTACAAAGTTACAGTATCTATGGTAGGATATACATCTCAAGTAGAAGAAGGAATTACACTTAATTTGGGACAAAATCTTAAAATAGATTTTAAGCTTCCCGAAACTACAATTGAATTAAAAGGTGTAACCGTAACAGCAGAAAAAGGTGCAATTCTAAGTGCAGCAAGAACCGGTGCTGCAACTTCTGTAAGCAAAGAAGCTATCGCCGTACTCCCCACCATCAACAGAAGAATTGAAGATGTTGCCCGCTTAACACCACAATATAGTCCTGCAGGGTTTGGTTATTCTTTTGCAGGTGTGGATAATCGTCTCAATAATATGACGATTGATGGTTCCTATTTTAATAATTCATTCGGTCTTGCCGGTCAGCCTGGTGATAGAACAGGTGTTTCCCCAATTTCTATTGATGCTATTGAGCAAGTTCAGGTTAACATAGCTCCTTACGATGTTCGCCAGGGAAATTTTGTTGGTGCAGGTATTAACTCTGTAACTAAAAGCGGAACAAATGAATTGTCCGGTTCTGCATATTATAACTGGCGTACACAAGGTTTAGTTGGTACAAAAGCTAAAGATAATGTTTTCAATCCGGGAACATTCAAGTATGATTTAGTAGGTGCACGTCTTGCCGGTCCAATTATCCAAAATAAACTCTTTTTCTTTGTCAGCTATGAAGATGATAAAACCCTTAGTCCTGGAACGACATTTAGAGCAAATTTAGGTGGTGAGACTGCAACAGGTAATGTTACAAGAGTTTTAGCTTCTGATCTTGATGCATTAAGCACGTATTTACAATCAAAATTCAATTATACTACAGGTTCTTATCAGGGTTATGACTTTGCAAATCCTTCAACAAGATTTTTAGCTAAATTGGATTACAACTTAAACGATAAGAATAAAATAAGTTTACGTTATACACAATTGGATTCCAAAACCGACGTATTAATGTCAACCTCTTCATCTCTTGGATTTGGTGGTCGAAGAAGCAACAATAATGCCTTGAACTTCGCAAACTCAAATTATGCCATTTTAGAAAACATTCGCTCAATAATTGGCGAGTGGAACTCTGTAATTAGTGATAATATGTCAAACAATCTAATTGTCGGTTATACTTCTAATGATGAAAGCAGAGAATCAAAAGGGACCTTTTTCCCGATGGTTGATATTCTTAGCGGTGGTTCTGCTTACACATCATTTGGTTTTGAGCCATTCACACCTAATAATGAATTACGTTATAGCAGTTACCAGTTCCTGGATAATTTTAGTATTTATGGAGCTAATCATAACCTAACTTTTGGCGTAAGTGCAGAAATTTATAAATCCGAAAATGTATTCTTCCCCGGTTCTCAAAGCGTATACGTTTACAATTCTCTTGCAGATTTTTACACTGATGCAAATGACTATCTTGCAAATCCTAACAGAACTGCTTCTCCAATTACTTTAAATAAGTTCCAAGTACGCTATAATAATATTCCAGGCCAGGAAAAACCGATTCAGCCATTGAAGGTATTCTTTGCAGGTGTTTACGCACAGGATGAATGGCAGTTTAATAAAGATCTAAAGTTTACTATTGGATTAAGAGTTGACGTTCCATTCTTTGGCGATACCGGTTTTGATAATCCATTAGCAGATGCTCTAAACTTTAGAGATGAAAACGGAAATGCTGTTCAATATAATTCCGGCAAGCTTCCTGATCCAAAACCTTTATTCTCTCCAAGAGTTGGTTTTAACTGGGATGTCAATGGAGACCGTTCTACGCAACTTCGTGGTGGTACCGGTATCTTTACAGGCAAACCTGCTTATGTATGGATCTCAAATCAAATTGGCAACACGGGAGTTCTAACCGGTTTTACTGAAGCAACTAATACGAAAGCATACCCGTTCAACCCGGACCCAAATAAATATAAACCAACAAATGTTACCGGCGCTCCAGCAGCTTCATATGAACTGGCATTAACAGATAAGGATTTTAAGTTCCCGCAAATTTGGAGAACTAATTTTGCTGTTGATCAAGCTCTTCCATGGTTTGGACTTATTGGTACAGCAGAAATTCTTTATAACCGTGATGTTAATGGCATATACTATATTGATGCAAACCTTCCAGCAGCACAAACTACTTTTAAGGGTGCCGATAATCGTCCAAGATGGACAACCAACAGAATCAATTCTAATGTTGCAAATGCTACAGTAATAAAGAACCAAAACATAGGATATAACTGGGGCTTTGCTGCTACAATCGAAAAACCATTCAGCAATGGATTATTCTATAAGATAGGTTATAATTATGGAGAAGCAAGAAATACTATAGATCCGGGTTCAATCGCTCGTGGATCTTGGACGAACAATGCAATGTCCGGTGATCCAAACAATCCGGGTGTTTCATTTTCAAGTACTACTCCTGGAAACAGATTCTTTGCTTCTCTATCATACCGTTTTGATTATTTCAAATTTGGTTCAACTACAATTTCATTTTTTTGGGATATTTATACACCCGGATTTGGAAGTTATGTATTTAGCGGCGACTTGAATGGTGACGGAGGATCATTTAACGATCTTATTTATATTCCAAGAAATAAAACTGAAATGAATTTTCAATCATATACCTCCTCCGGTGTTACTTTTACACCAGAACAACAAGCTGCAGCGTGGGATGCCTATATCCAACAAGATGAATATCTAAGCGATAATAGAGGTAAATATGCAGAACGTAATGCTGTTGCTATACCAATGGTTTCAAGGATGGATTTGAGTTTTATTCAGGAAGTTTATTCTAATTTCCTTGGTAAGCGTAACGTATTACAATTTAGAGCAGATATTCTAAACTTTGGAAATCTAATTAATAAAAATTGGGGTGTTGGTCAGAGTCTAATTTCATCTTCACCATTGATAGCCCGTGGTGCCGATGCTCAAGGAAGAGCTACTTACCAATTGAGAAGCAGTGGTGGTAAGTTGATGGATAAAACATTCCAATACAATGCTGGTATCGGTGATGTTTATAGAATACAATTTTCTATAAGATATATCTTTAACTAAAACTGTAAGTAATTATTATAAGGGCTGTCTCGAAAGGACAGCCCTTTTTTATTTTAAATATTCCATCTATTAATTCTAAATGGTTGGATTATTGTAGAGACTTCACCTGCCTACCGCACATAGGCGTCAACTTAAGAATTTGCGGATTTATAATATTGAGAATAAAATTATTACAAATTAACACAAATACCGAGGAATTTGTTAATCCTCTACAAGGATTTATCAATGTAAAATGAACTTTTTTTCTACAATAATATGACCCTGCCTGCCGGCAGGCAGGCTCTACGAGGTCTAAAAACATCGTAGATGTTTAATTTTTGTAGAGATAAATAAACACGACAAATACATAATCCTCGTAGAGGATAAATAAATATTCTTAACACGTAAAGGTTAAAAGATT
>JACRFC010000114.1 GCA_016234355.1 Ignavibacteriales bacterium | reverse complement strand
GCAATTATCGGTAATGATTAATCAGGCTTAAGGGGTTTTGTTTTAAATGGGCATTTTTTGTAGTTAAGCGGGCAGTTTAATATTATAGTCTGTAAAGCAAAACCTTCGGGGTGCCTGTCGAGCGTGTTGCACAACTCTTTCTTCGTGCAACTTCGATTCTTCTTCGTGTAACTTCGTGTAACAAAAAATCCTTTCACGAAGAACCACGAAGGTTTTTTCACGAACCTGCCTGCCGGCAGGCAGGGGGAGACACGAAGTAAATCGTAATTTTTTAGTTCTGCAACAGACTCTGTCGGCAGACAGGGTTTACACATTGTTGGCGGTATCGTAACCCTGTCTGCCGACAGGCAGGCTTAAAGGTTGCTGCAGCACTTTTTTGTAACTCAGATTTTTAATCTGAGCGTAAAAGAACAGAATACAATTCTGTTCTACAAGTAATGACAGATCGTTGGCGGTATCGTAACCCGAAGGTTACCGATAGATACGGTCCAATCTCTATTTTTTATTTTACGAAAACCGGTTTCTTATCCTAGAACTGTATCTTTTACTTATTACAAACGGTTCTGTTTCGTCTTTAAGACGTATTAGGTAACAAGTACTTGCGAGTTTTTCAATTTTTGTTATGAACTCCGTATTGATGATTGCTGCTCTATGAATTCTAATAAAAGTTTTTGCCGGCAGTTTTACTTCCCAATCCTCAAGCGTTTCTCTTATCAAACTAATCTTGCCGTCGCAAAATTTTAGGCGGATATAAGGATTTTCTGTTTTTATGAATTTTAAATCTTTAATTGCACAAAATTGCATCTTACTGCCGGTACTTATCAGTATTTTATCATCTAGTTCATATACTTTATTTTTTCCCGTTTCTTTTTCCGGTTTTTCTTTATGCGAAGCATCCTTCGGATTATTTCTGAAAGACGTCTTTTCTAATCTAATTTTAATTGAGTTGAGAAGGTCGTCAAGATCGAAAGGTTTGAATATATAGTCATCCGCTCCGAGCTGCATCCCTTTTCTTAAATCTTCTTTTTCTATTTTTGCAGTTAGAAAAATAAACGGGATGGTTTTAGTCGGCTTTTCTTTTGATAATTCAGCTAAAACTTGATAACCGTCTTTTAGCGGAATATTAATATCGCAAATTATTAGATCCGGTTTCCATTCCTTCGCTGTATCTAAACCGTTTTTTCCATCCAATGCCGTCTTCAGTTGAAAGCCCTCTTCCTCTAAAAAGTTTTTTACATTTAACAGCAAGTTTTTATCGTCTTCTATCAAAAGTATTTTTTTCTTTTTCATTTCACTTTACCCGCATTTTTTTTCTGGTTCATCATAATAATGCGTACTTCATGAATTAACCCCACGATTTATCGTAGGGTAACAGTGCAGTTGGTTTAGGGCTTTAGCCATGATGATTAAAACCATACTTTTAAGAATGCGCTCATGGTTCTTCGTGCCCCAAACTGCATGTATCCATATTTTAACGTGCGACATAATTCCTCTCGATACAGGGCTAAAGCCCGAT
>JACRFC010000113.1 GCA_016234355.1 Ignavibacteriales bacterium | reverse complement strand
GCAGATACGCCGATGAAAATAAAATTGATGGAATAAGTTTTCACGAGATCAATTTATGGCGAAGCAATTCCTGGCAGAGATTGGATAATGCATACGATAACGGCTGGTTCGTTCGTTTATGGAGAGTTACACCGGATTTAACATTTCTTACACAGAAACCCGGACTTCATCAACAACAATATCCTGACAGCATTAAAAAAATAGAGAAGACGGACAAAGTTTCAGTAATTCATTACGGATTTGCTTCAGACAGATCTCTGGCATTTAAGTATTTAGTTTACCGATCACACGGGCAATCCGGCTGGGCGTTAGAGAGACTTCTTGATGAAAAAACACTTCAGTTGAAAAGTGTGGGTAAAGAAATATTTCCCGATGGATTATTTGTAGAAGATTCACAACCGGAAAAACGTTCTTTCGAACAAGCGGCTGCTAATCTTGAACAATTTAGAGAAGTTGTTTTTAAACCGCGTGTTTCGATTGTTTGCATGATTTATAAAAGTGTTGAGTGGCTTGAGTTTGTTTATCAGCAAGTGATGAAGTACACTGATTTGCATGATAAAGAATTTTTCTTTGTTGCGAACGATGCAACTGATGATGTTCTAAAATATTTAGAAGAAAATTATATTCCTCATTATATCTGGAATAATTCAGACCGGCAAAAGAAAGAATGGTACATAAATAATGTTTATCGTGCCTGGAACTTTGGTGCTGAAAAAGCAAAAGGGGATTATCTTCTTTTCATCAACAGCGATATGGCTTTTACGCCCGATTGGGTTGGAAATCTTTTCAATAAATTAGACGGGTCCAACTGTGTTACTTCGCGTTTAGTTGAAAGCGGAAAACTTCTTTCCGGAAAATACGGTGTAAGTAATAATTTCGGAAGAATTGCTTCGGATTATAACGAAAGCGGATTTCTTGAATACGCAAAAACAATTTCTGAAGAAGAATTGCTTGACGGCGGATTGTTCATGCCGCTATTGATCAAGCGTGATCACTTCTTAAGTATTGGCGGTTATCCTGAAGGCAATATCATTCCAAATTCCGATTTATTTAAGCCGGTTATTGCGAAACAAGGTGAGCAATGCAAAAGCGGCGATGTAGTTCTTATGGAAAAATTAGCTTCAAAAGAAATTTATCATAAAACTGCGTTTGATAGTTTGGTTTATCATTTCCAATGCGGTGAAATGGATTCAAAAGGTGATGTAAAAACTAAACACAAATCGAATAGAGTTATTATTGCTAATGATTATCTACAAGGCAGAATGGGCGAGAAAACCATGTGGGGATTTCTATTGGAAGGGCTTCCAAATTCTGCCGGTGTTGATATGGATATTTTAGGCACTACGGAAAATTTTACGGAGAATGCTTCGAAATATATTTCTAAAAATTTTCCGGATTCATCAATTGTTATTCAGAATGCAACTTTCATTGACCGTCTTAGCGAGAACTGTTTTACAATTTGTTATTTACAGGATAATCTTAGAGCAATGGGAAGACAATCTCATCAGCAGGAAGCAAATTTAAAATATGCAGATCTGCTTGTTACAAATTCCGGATTGACCGCTCTCTCTTATCCTGAATACAATTTCGAAATTATTCCAATCGGTGTTGATGATTTACTCTTTAAGCCGATGAACAAGGAAGAACTCCGTAAAGAATTTAATATTCCTAATAAGCGGACCGGAATTTTTGTAGGCGACTTCAGTGGAGTAAAAGGTTGGGCAAAAGTAAAAGATCTTATAAATAATCATCCGGAAATTTTTTGGATATTGGTTTCAAAAGATAACCTTGATTTTACGCGCGATAATTGCAAAACTTTCAATCGCATTCAGCAAGATTTACTTGCCAAGCTCTTAAATTGTGCCGACTTTTTTGTTTTAGGTTCACCGGTGGAAACACAATGTTTAGCGGCAATCGAAGCATGTCTTTGCGATCTTCCGATCATCATGAGAAACACAGGAATCTTTGCGGATTTTACCGAGAAAGAAAAATCTACAGTCGGTGTTTTCGGTGAAGATTTTGAAAATGCTCTGGTGGAAATTGAAGAGAGAAATTTCACTCCTAGAAAAATGATGATCGAAAAAGGATTAACCGTAAACGGTATGGTTGAAAAATGGAAGAAAGTAATTCAAACAGCAGGGCTGCAGAGAGACAGTTCATTAAAAGAATCAGGCGAAGAAAAATTACCATTCTTCACAGTTATAGTTCCAACCTATAACCATGCACAATATTTAGGCGCCGCATTGGATAGTTTGTTGGCGCAAACATTTCAAAACTGGGAAGCAATTATTGTTAATGACGGAAGCACAGACAACACGAGCGGGGTGATGTCTAAATACCGGTCAATTGATAAACGATTCAAATTCTATAACAAAGAGAACGGCGGTGTTTCTTCTGCCCTTAATGTGGGGATTAAAAATGCACGTGGAGAATGGATTTGCTGGCTCTCATCCGATGATTGGTTTGAACATGACAAGTTAGAAACTCATTATAACGCTATAGTTGAAAAACCGGAGATTAAATTTTTCCGCTCGCACTGGTCTTTATTTTTTGAAGAAACAAAGAAAAAGTTAGAAACAGGAGTGTGGCTTCCTGAACCGCATGTTGAATTCCAGGTGACAAGTTATTTTATTACAAATTATAATCATGGAAATTCGATTGCGATACATAAAACGGTATTTGATGATGTTGGATTATTCAATGAAACTATGCGTCAGGGCCAGGATTTTGATATGTGGATACGGATTTCCTCGAAGTTCAAATCAGCTTTTATTGATAAGAGAACCTGTATTACAAGAATTCATAAAGGTCAAACAACAAATTCTTTTTTTGAAGGCGGTGTATTTGATTCAACCCGCGCCTTAATCGAGTTTCTAAACAATAATCCGTTCGAAGCATTATTTCCATTTTATGATCTCACTGATCCGAATAATATAAAAAATGTTGTTGAGGAAATATTATCAATCACTGTAAAGTATGATTCGTTTCTATATAAATGCGGTTATACAACGGCTTTGATAGACAGTATGCGGGATTGGATGTTTAGAACTCTTCCCGATAAACTCAGACTACAATATTTTGAATTGCTGGAGAAAAAAGCACAAGAATACCTGGAACTGCCTTTGGATGAAAATATGAAAAAGGTGATTCGGAAAACATACAGCAGAGAAAAATATAAATACAAAAAATATGATTTTGTTCAGGGCATAATTGAGTATATCAATCAGCTGATGGTTGTTGGGAACCAAAAATATGCAAAAGCGCTTGAAATATATTTGTTGAAAATATCTCCCTATTATAACAGCCAATCTTCTATAGAATATTCTCCTATCTTAAGTGGATTTCCTAAAAACGGAAAGTTCTCACCGTTAAATCCAAAACAGGTTATATCATGGTATGTTAATCCTAATCCAATGTCGTTTAATAGGATCGTGCATAAAATGATGATAAAATGTAGTCACTGCAATTCAAAAATTAACGTGAGCTTCGATTATCAATTTTTATCTTCTTCATACCATGAAGATTTTATTTGTCCTGAATGTAAAACGGGTTTCCATTTCAGCGATAAAAATTTTGAAAAAGATTTTATTGAGTTTCACAAATTGAAAGTCAATACTCAAGCAGCGGAGGTACGGTCAAATCCAGGAGTCGGATTTCTTCTAAGAGATACTGCAACAGTAGGAGGCGGTAATAAAATTGTTTTTAAGTATATGGAATGGCTTGATAAGCTTGGCTGCAAAATTGAAATATATTCTTATAATCCCAAACCTGATTGGATTGAAATTAATTATGATTATCACCGGATAACCGAAAACTCATCAATTAATCACAACGACATTGATTTGCTGATTGTGTTCAGCATATTCGATCTCCCAAAAATATTAAACGAAGTACCGATAAATAAGGTCGCTCATCTCTGTCAAGGATATGAAGGTTATCATTATGGAAGTGATTATCCAAGCGTGAGAGCAGATAAGCACATTCTAACTAAGTTACATGAAATCCCGGTTCGGAATATTGTGGTCTCCCAGCATTTGGCTGATCTGTTTTATGAAAAATTTAGAAGACGTGTTGAATACATACCAAATGGAGTTGATCACCGGATATTCACATTTACCAAAGGGAATAACAATAGAGAAAATTCCGTGCTGTTTGTTGGAAACACTTTCCACTCGTTAAAAGGATTTATATTTCTTGCAAGTGCTCTAAAGGCAATTCAAAATTCTGTTGAAAGAATAGATAACCTAAAGTTGTATGTTGTTTATGGCAGCAAGATTCATGATATACAAAAAGTTAAAGAAGAGTTTGAAAAAATTACCGGCTGTGAAGTTGAATTAAAATTCAAGTTGTCGTCGGAAGAAATGGCATTGCTGATGCAAAAAGTTTGTCTTGTAGCATGCACTTCCTGGTACGAAGGATTCTCGTTGCCGTTAATTGAAGCTATGGGAGTAGGAACCCCGGTAATTACAACTGATAATATGGGCGCAGAAAGTTTCTGCACAAATAATTATAACAGTTTTATCGTCAAGTATGGCGACTTGCACACTCTTACAGATAGAATACTTGAAATAATAAAAAACAAAAATACTGTTGCCCGGATAATCAACAATGCACACAAGACTTCTCTGCAGTATTCCGAATATAATTCAGTCAAAAGCTTAATTAAGTCATTTCAAAATCTTTTGAAAAATGAATTTGACGGTGGAAAGGCAGATGAATTGTTGTTGAAATATAAAACTCTGCAGCTTGAAAATATTTTCCATGTTGCGGATTCTCAAGGTTCGGTACGTGCTTCAGTAATAATTCCCGTGTATAATCAGTTGAAGTATACTAAAGAGTGTTTTGAAAGTTTATCAAGATCGTTAAATGAAAAAATAAAATTAATTGTTATAAATAATGCAAGTACGGATGGAACGAAGCAATATCTTGAGTCTCTATCGAATGAAAGATTTGATATCTGTATAATTAATAACCAAACTAATTTCGGATTTCCGAAAGCGGTAAATCAAGGATTGTTAAAAGCGGAAGGTCAATATATTATTGTTGCCAACAATGATATAGTTTTTACAAAGGGTTGGTTGGAAG
Source organism: Ignavibacteriales bacterium (assembly GCA_016234355.1). Lineage (GTDB taxonomy): Bacteria > Bacteroidota > Ignavibacteria > Ignavibacteriales > Melioribacteraceae > Fen-1258. The sequence goes on along the minus strand of JACRFC010000113.1, from coordinate 9,272 downwards.
AAATGATAAATACTGCCGAGCAGGAAACTAAAATCGGTATGGTTGGACCGATGTCCAATCTTGCCAATGGTCTTCAGATGGATAAAAAAATAAAGTATAAAACTCAGAACGAGATGTATAAATATGCAGAGGCGGTTGGCAAAAAAAATAGCGGAGAATATTTAAATACTCCCCGAATTGATTTTCTTTGCGCATTAATCAAAAAAGAAGTTGTTGATAAAGTTGGAGGTCTGGATGAAAGATATTCGCCCGGTAACTATGATGATGACGATTATTGTTTAAGGACAAATATTGCCGGTTATAAAACAGTTGTTGCCAAAAATGTTTTTATCCATCACCATGGATCTAAGAGCTTTTTCGCCAATGCTCAGCTACAACTAAGTGATTTATATGAAGCTAATTTGAAAAAGTTTATCGAAAAATGGGGAGCCACACCTGATGATTTGCGGGGACACATTAAGCCGGTCAAATCTCACAATTATTATTATCCGATAAACAACGACCGATTTATGCAATATTTGGAACGAGCAAGAATTCAGATCTCCGAACAGGAATATTCTATTGCACTTGAATCTACGGAACAAGCAATTGCATATTATCCGAAAGAAAATGCAAATGGTACTGAGATTGAGTATCACGATCTTCTAGATCTTGCCGGTAATATTGCTCTTCTTACCGGTAATTATGAAACGGCAAAAAAATATTTTGAAGAAGAATTAAATGTTAATCCAATTTCTTCAACTGCTTGCAGCGGACTTGGCGAAGTATTTTATGGTCAAGAGCAATATGAAAATGCAAAAGTAATGTTTGAATGGGCGCTTAAAAATGATCCTAAAAATAATACCGCACTTGATTCGCTTTCTAAAGTAAACACTCTTCTTGGCATTGAAGAATATCATAACTCGTTATCTTGAGATTGACGTGACCATTGAATCATTAAGGAGAATAAGTGATGCTAACATTAAGCATGATTGTGAAAGATGAAGAAAAGTATTTACCTGAATGTTTGGATTCCGTAAAAGATGTTGTTGATGAAATAATTTTGGTTGATACCGGATCAACCGATAACACTATTGAAATTGCGGAAAAGTACGGCGCAAAAGTATTTCATTTCGAGTGGACAAACGATTTTTCCGCTGCAAGGAACTTTGCACTAAGAAAATCAACCGGTGATTGGATATTTTATTTGGACGCCGATGAGCGCCTTGAAAGCGATTCCATTAATGAGCTGAAAAAATTATCTCGATCTAATGGTAATTGTGCTTATCTCTGTACCGTTAAAAGTTTTGATCGAATTGAAGGCCGGGATAATTCAATGCGCTACGTGCGCCTTTTCCCAAATAATAATAAAGTTGAGTTTAGGGGAAAGGTACATGAGCAAATCACTTATTCATTAACGGAGAATAATTATAAAATATTCCAATCAGCTATATCTATTATTCATGTTGGATATAATATTTCAAAAATCGGGAAAAAGAAAAAAGCCGAACGAAATTTAGTTCTGCTGCTTGAAGAATATTCAAAATCAAAAACACCATATTTTGCATACCAACTTGCTAACTCATATAACATCTTGGAAGAATATGATGCTGCGGAAAAATATTTTTTGATTGCTGCTAATTCAAGCTCTTTTACAAAAAATCTTAGAGCCGATTGTTATTGCTCTTTGGCGCTTATACATCACAAATCTTATAACTTACAGTTGGCGGAAAAATATTTATTCGAGTCAATTAGATTAAATGAAAACCAACCCTTTGCATTCCTTCTAGGGGCAAAAATCTTTCTTCTTGGAAATAAACTCAACAAGGCAGAAGAATATTGTAGAAAAGCATTCGAGTTAAGTAAAAAATCTTCTCAATTGGTATTACAAAGTGAAGTCCTGAGCAGAGTGGATTTGGAAGAGATTGCTTACTTTGGAATTTCTCTTGCTTTGCTTAATAAGAATATCCAAACTATACAATTTTATATGGGTCATTTGATCGAGTCATTCAAAAAAGAATTCCCAAACGACTTCTCTCTGCGGGTTACCGTTCTACAAAAATTATTTGACGGTACAGATATGAATGAATTGGAAAAAGAATGTTTTGAAGAAATGATAAATGATCATAATCTCAATTTGTTTACTTCATTAATACAGCGTAATACGGATATTAACTACAAGTACAATTTATTTTTGAAATTGCATAATAGATTTGCAAATAATACCGACATTATTAAAATGCTTGCAACCTCTTTAGACGAAATAGGAGAGCATAGCGAAGCAATTGATCTTTTGGAAGCGCATAAAAAAGAAAATGATCCGGGAATGATGTTATATCTTCTTTCATTCTATGTTAAAGAGGGAAACGAAAGAAAAATTAAAGATACGTTTCATATCCTTTATAACAATAAAACTATCCTCCCCGAGATTAGCCAAAAGTTAGAACTCATCAAATCAATGTTGCCGGCAGAAATATTTCAAACCAGCTAAATAATTGTCTTTCATTTTTGGGAACCTCTAAAAACTCAAATGATACTCTGAAAAATCGCCACTAAGGCACAAAGTCACAAAGAAACACTAAGAAATCTTTGTGAAACTTCGTGTCTTCGTGTCTTCGTGGCATAACTTTTATTTTGGTTTTAGTTTTTAGAGGTGCCCTTTTATTAAACTTTTTATAGCATACTCCGATAATAATCTTGAGAATAAAATCTCATAAATAGGTTCAGGCATGGATGCTTGAATAAACAAAAACAAATCACATGGAGGTAATTATGTCATTTTCAGTAAACACAAATCTGGGCGCATTGCAAGCGTACAATGCTTTGTACCGCGTCAACGCACAAACCCAAAAAGCACAACTTCGTCTTGCTACATTGAAGAAAGTAAACAGCGTAGCAGATGATACTTCGGGTTATAATGTTGGCAAACAGATCGAGAACCAAACAATGCAGCAAAAAGCACAGTTGAACAACATTTCTTCTGCTAAAAACTTTTTATCCACAGCAGAATCTGCTCTTCAACAAGTAAACGACAAATTGAATCAGATTGCTGCTAAACAAATTGATGCGGCTGATCCATTGAAATCCTCTGTCAGCATTGCAAAAGATATCCGTACACTTGCAGCTGAAATCAGTTCAATTTTGGCTAACACAAATATCAATTCTACACAATTGTTAGCAAGTACAGACGGTTCAACCGCTGTTTCCAGTTCAACATTCAATGTAAGCGGGGCTACATTCTCTGTTGACTTTGCAAGCAGCTCATACTTAAGTTCTTCTACTCTTGCTACCGCAGTTGGTACCACAAACCTGCAATGTACAGCCGACGCTACAGTTATTGCATATGATACAACTACAGTTACTAGTAATGTTCGTAGTGCTCTTGGTAGAGTAGGTAACTTAACGCAGGTACTTGATTCCCGGCAGGACTACCTAACAGCCGCTATTGCCAACAATACATCAACGATAGCAAATATATTCGATGCTGATGCAGCAATGGAGCAATTGAACGCTACCAAAGGTCAAATAGGAGGTCAAATTGCAACTGCAATGCTTTCTCAGATGAACTCAGCTCCACAACAAATCTTATCACTCTTCCGTTAATCGAGAGATAATGAATAACCCTCCTGCAATTGCGGGAGGGATTCTTTTAATTAATAACGGTTTGATCTTATGAATAACTTAGCATCTTCAACAACAAATCGAAGATTAAATCTGTACTTAACAAATGATATTCAAAGTGCCTCCCCGGAACAATTGATAATGAAGGTTTATGACTTTGCAATTCTGAATTGCCAAAGACATGAAATGATAAAAACGAATGAAGCGCTCCAGGTCTTAGTCAATGCTTTGAATTTTGAAAATGAAGCAGCAAAAGAAATATCTTTAGGATTGCTTCGTATTTATGTGTATTGCCAAGAGCAAATGAGGAAAAAGAATTTTAGAGAGGTTCAGAAAATATTAACTGATTTAAGAGATACGTGGCAAACTGCGCTCCAAATTAAAGGATAGAAATGGCGTACGATTTATTAACAACGTCCGGAATTAATAGTCTGGTTAATGCTTTTCAGGTTAGCGAGCAAAATAAACTGCTAACACCTTTAAGCACAAAAAAAACTCGTTATCAAAGTCTCAACACAGCTTATTCAGCTTTAAGCGGAAAATTAAGTTCTCTCAATTCTATACTATATGATTTAACTCTATCAGGTTCTTCTTCGCCATTAGCTGCAAAAAAAGGGGGCTCATCAAATTCCAGTTTTGCTGATATAACTGCACAGAGTACCGCAACTGCCGGTTCAAATACAATCCGTGTAGGTCAGCTTGCTCAGAGCGATTTAGTTTTATCGGAGGACCCAACATCAACTTCAAATTCCACAATAACTACAGCAGGCACACATAATTTTGTAATAACTGCCGGCGATGGTACCGGAGGAACATATACAAGTAATGTTAATGTTACGTTTGTCGCCGGAGATTTTACGGGTGGTGTAATTTCAAATCAAAGTGTGATGACGAAAATTCAATCTGCAATCAATACTAATAAAGCGGTTGTTACATCTAATTCTCTTTCAGGAAGCACTCTCAGTTCGGGTTCGTTTGCTCTTAACCTAAATGGAACAGTTACTACAATAACTTATGCTGCAGGTACATACAGTGCAGTAATAGATAGTATTGTTACCCAAATAAATAGTGTGAGTGGTGTTTCCGCAGCAAAAATTGTAAACGGTGCTAATTCTCAATTACAAATAACAGTTACGGATGCTTCGAAGTATTTAACCATTGGTAGTGATACGGGTACATTAGTTACTGAATTAGGTATAGCAACGACAAAATTAAAAGGAACCTCGGGACTTGTAACTGCTTCTACTTTTTCTCCAACTTCTACTACCTCTCAGTTATCAATAACGTCAAATCTATCCGGCTACGATAACAGAATTCTTTCTCTCACTGATTCAGCAGGTTCAAGTGTTCTTACATCGGTAGGTCTGAATCTTGGCGCTTCACGAACTACATTTGTTCAAAATAGCGGTTCAGATACAGCCGGCTATGTTAATGCAACTACTTTATTAAATGCGAAAATTACTTTCAACGGTCTAAGTCTGGAAAGAAATTCAAATACAATTACAGATCTTATAACAGGTGGTACAATTTCTCTCAAATCCGTAATGCAGACAACAGATCCTACAACTAGTTTGACGGTAAGCAATGATGTAACAAGCGTAAAAGCTAAAATTCAAGATTTTATAACTAAGTTTAACGATGTGTATACTACTATTAAAAGTCAGTCGGCATCTACATCAGCTAATCGCGGTTTATTTATTGGAGATACTAACGCCTCTTCTTTGCTTAGCATCTTAAATTCAATTCCTTACAGCAACGTAAGTGGTATTTCAACTTCTCAAATTAATTCACTTTCAAAATTAGGAATTACATTTGATATCTCTACAGGAATGAGCCTTTCCAATTCAACTCAGTTAGATGACGCAATCAGTAATAATAATGATCAAGTTATTGCCTTATTTAATTCCACAAATGGAATTGCAAGTACTTTATACAATAGAGTTAATCCGTATTTGGGATCAACCGGATATATTGCTAACTCAAGAACAAATTTTACCGACAGTATCAATTATATTAATGACAGTATAACAGCCCGGCAGAGCAGGATTGTTAAAAGTGCTGCAGTGCTAAGAAATAATTATTTGAAACTTCAATCGCAGTTAGCCGATCTGCTTGCAACGCAAAGTATGTTTTCCAGCAATCTATTTTCAGCATCATCATGATAGGATTACAAAATAAAATAAAATCAATGCATCAGCTTTTATTTCAAATCGGCGAATCCCTGGATAACTTAACTTTTGATTCATTTGATATTGTTTTCCCGAAAGCTTTAGCTGCTATAAAGAAAGTACACCATCTTCGTTCCGAGGCAATTGTCGAATTTGGAAATGACTCAATTAAAATGTTAGAAAAAGAATTGTTCTCTAATGCTAAACTAATTGAGAATAAATTCGATAATATCGTTAAAGTATTCTTAGATGAAGAAAAGAAATTAGAAAAAGAATTAGTAAGTACATTACAGAATAAAAAACTAACCGTCTATAAAAAGGTGTAATCATGGAAATAAAGGGAATTTCAACTAATTTGTTCACGGCTCATAAACCAAAAAACATAAAGACTGATTCTACATCAGCTTCTGAGCAAAGGGATAAGATTGTAATTTCCACCGAAGCTAGAGATCTGGCTAAAACAGAATTTTCACCCGATAAAATTGCGGAACTTCGAGAAAAAGTAAATACAGGATTTTACGATTCCGATGAAGTTCTACAAAAGGTTGTTGATAAGATATTAAATGATATTCTAAAATAGTTGTAATTTCATCGGAGACATATTATAGTCCCATGGACGGAAGACTTAAAATATTGGTTGTTGATGATGAAGAATTAGCGCAAGATTTTCTACATTTTTTCCTCTCTAAAAAATTTGATGTATATACAGTCGGTAGTGTTAACTCATTCTACAAGATTTTAAACGAAGTAGATTTCGATCTTATAATAATGGATGTCTCTTTACGCGATACTAAAGACGGTATTCAACTCACCAAAGAATTAAAACAATCCGAAAAGTATAAAGGCATTCCGATCTATATTTTAACCGCATTAAATACTACCAAAGAACGAGAAAACGCACAGAATGCCGGGGCGAATGATTTTCTTGTTAAACCTTTCGAGTCTAGATATTTAATGAAATTGATTGAATCGAGTTTAATCACATCAACTTAAAATTGATCGGTATTATCAAAAACACAACCTTCAAGTTACGATACTGCCAACGATGTGTTAACCCTGTCTGCCGGCAGGCAGGCGACAGGCAGGATCGAAGGTTTTGCTTTACATGTATGAGTCAACTCTAAAAAGGTCATTTCTGTCATTGCGAATCACTACGGAGTAGTGATGAAGCAATCTCAAAACAAATAGATTGCTTCGCTCAATCCTTTCGCTCGCAATGACAATTGTATATCAACCTTCGAATTGTATATCAACCTTCGGGTTACTGCTTTGCATTATGAATGTTTGAAATATTTATTTTGTTTATTAAGTTATATTATCTTATATAATTAACAACGCTGTTATAACATAAATGAAATATCAACGGGGATTACTTTAGGAGATAAAGAAAAATGTCAATAAAAATTACCATCGGGCAAAAGTTCTCCTTTGCGTTCATTATCATTCTCCTGCTGATGGCATTAACTCTTGGTATCACCATAAAAAGCTACAACAATGTCATTACGAACCTTGAGGCAACCAACGAAGATGCATCAAAGCAAGGTGCGGCAGGCAACGTTAGATTCAGCATCGCACAACTAATCATGTTTGCCAACGATTATATTATTACGGAAAAAGATTACTACCGGCAAATGTTCAAACAACAACATAAGCAGGTAGAAGACTACCAGAAAAAACTCCGTATGTTTTGTTTTTCAAGCAGAGAAATTGCAATTGTAGATTCAATCGCAGTTGATGTAGATTCGATCAATACATATGCCCGCCGTATTTTTGCAATTTCCAAACCGCGATCATCCTCTAATGCTGCAGCGTTGATGGAAATAATAGATTACAAATTCGGAGACGCTGTAAGCCGGAAAACAACAGAAATTTTTGATATCGTATTCGGCAGAATCGAAGAACTTCGCATCCAGTCGGCACGCAGTAAAGAACAAATGCTGCAAACTATTTATACTGTGTTTATCCTCGCATTGCTTGTAAGTTTGGCTTTTGTGTATCTATCGGTGCAAAGAATTGTTAAACCAATTAAGACTATTGTGAAAGCGGCTGATGAAATCGCTAAAGGCGATTATACCCAAAGGCCTGCAGTAACAACACATGATGAGGTTGCATCGCTGGCTCGTTCATTCTCTAAGATGGCAGGGGCGGTCGAAAAATCTTACCAAGAGCTTGAGGCACGCAAACGTTTTAAGGAAAACATTTACGCTGCTGTTCCATCGGGTCTGCTCGTATTTGGTGAGGAAGCTAAGGTTTTATCTGTTAATAGAAGTTTCTGCGAGTTATTTAACCTGCAGTATCAACAAATTGTAGGTCAATCCATTGATGATGTACTTCAATTAATAGGGATTTCCCGGAAATGCAGAGATGCGGTTACTGCACGAGAGCCGTTCCGTAATTTGGAATGCATGTCCCCCCGTGACGCAAAAGAGAAAATGATACTGAACCTGACTCTCTTTGGAATGCGTAATGCAGAAGAAGAAGTTCTGCTTGTAATAGAAGACATCACCGAGCGCAGAATCGCTGAAGAAATGATAAAGAAAAGTGAAGACCTTATCCGTACAACTCTTTACAGTATCGGCGATGCGGTTATTACAACCGATGAAAATGGTATAGTTCAACGCTTGAACCCGGTTGCCGAGCATTTAACCGGCTGGAAGGAATCCGAAGCACAAGGAAAACCTATCGAATACATTTTCAACATCATTAATGAAGAAACCTACAACAAAGTTGAAAATCCCGTTAAAAAAGTTTTAAGAGAAGGGGCTGTCGTTGGACTTGCCAACCACACTTTACTAATTTCAAAATATGGAAGAGAAGTACCGATTGCCGACAGCGGTGCGCCAATTAAAAATGAAACCGGCGGAATAGTTGGAGTAGTGCTTGTATTTAGAGATCAGACCGAAGAAAGAGAAAAACAAAAAGCTTTAGAGCATAGCAATGCAAGATTGAAAGAAGCACAGCGTATGGCACATATCGGAAACTGGGAACTTGACCTTCAAAAAAATGAACTTTACTGGTGTGATGAAATATTCCGCATATTTGAAATTGACCCGGCTGAATTTGGAGCTTCGTATGAAGCATTTCTTAATCTTGTTCACCCGGATGAAAGAGAATTCGTTAACGATGCCTATACAAATTCAGTTAAAAACAAAACGCCGTACAGTATTGATCACCGGCTGTTGATGAAAGACGGCAGAATAAAATATGTGCATGAGCAGTGCGAGACATATTATGATGATCAAGGGTATCCTATTCGTTCTGTTGGAACAGTGCAAAACATCACCGAACGTATGAAAGCTAAAGCTCTCATTGCAGAACAAGCAGAACAACTCAATGTAATATTAGCTACAACCACAGATGGATTTTGGGTTGTAGATCAATTAGGGAAAATAATAGATGTAAACGATGCTTACTGCAAAATGAGCGGTTATACGCGCGATGAAATTCTGAGTTTTAGTATTTCGGATCTCGATGCAAAAGAGTCTGCTGAAGAAACAGCCGATC
>JACRFC010000112.1 GCA_016234355.1 Ignavibacteriales bacterium | reverse complement strand
TTCAAGACGGTCATCAAACAGCACCTCGAAACCTTCTGCGATCAAGTCAATGTATAGGTTTTCGCAAGTTTTGGAAACCAGATCGTTCTTCATATTCAATCCGATCAAATGAATATCAAATGGATTGAGAGGTTTTTTCCAAATTATCCCTTTCCCATCATAATTCTGCTCGAGGAAGCAGGCAAAAATTCTTTCCACACCAATACCGTAACTTCCCATAACTATCGGATGTTCTTTTCCGGTTTCATCAAGATAAAGTACGCCAAGTGCTTCGGAATATTTTGTGCCGAGTTTGAAGATATGTCCAAGTTCAATTGCTTTGAATACATCCAAAGTTGAACTGCAGCGGATACACTTTTCACCGTTCTCTGCCGTACGCAGATCAAAGTATTCACATTTGGGAACATCGCGCTTCAAATCTATTCCGCCGATGTGATAATCATTTTTGTTTGCACCGCTGTAAAGATTATTTCCATCCTTCAAAAGATTATCTGCAATAATTCTATGAGGAAAATCAATCGGACCGATAGAACCTGCATCCGCACCGGAAATCTCTTTCAATTCTTCCGGATGAGCAGGACGAACATTCCCGCCAAGTACATTGCCGAGTTTTGTTTCATTCACTTCATCGTTGCCGAGCATTAACACAAGAACCGGTTTACCATCATGAATATAAATTCTTGATTTAGCAGTTTCGTGTTCATCAATTTTTAGGAATGCGCAAAGTTCATCTATTGTATGAACATTCGGCGTAGAGATTTTATAAACAGCTTTACTCTTTGCATGATGTTTTGCACTAACTGCAACTGACTGAGCAACTTCAGCGTTGGAAGCATATCCGCACTTCTCGCAATAAGCAACAGTATCTTCGCCGGCATCGCTCTTAACCATAAACTCTTCGGATTTACTTCCGCCCATTGCACCGCTTGAAGCACCTACGACAAAATATTTTAACCCGCAGCGGTCGAAGATTGCCCGGTAAGCTTTATCATGAAGAGCATAACCAACATCCAAACCGGCTTCATCGCGGTCGAGTGTGTATGCGTCTTTCATAATAAATTGTCTTCCGCGTATAACTCCGCTTCTCGGTCGCGGTTCATTTCTAAACTTTGTTTGAATCTGATACCAGATCTGCGGCAGATCTTTGTAAGAAGCGATTGAACCCTTAGCATGATATGCAACTATCTCTTCATGCGTTGGGGCTAAAACATATTCTCGGTTCTTGATGTGAAAAAGAATATCTCCGAAAGCTTCAACTCTTCCTGTCTGTTCCCAAATTTCTTTTGGATTTAATCCCGGAAAATGAAATTCCTGTCCGCCGATAGCATTCATCTCTTCGCGGATGATATCCATAATTTTTCTTAGAACTTTGTATCCGAGCGGCAGCCACGAATAGATTCCGGCTGATACTTGCCGTACTAATCCAGCACGGATCATTAAAATGTGGCTTTGAATTACCGCATCATTCGGTACTTCTTTTAAGGTCGGAATAAACGATTTACTTACTCTCATAATAAATTCTTAGTTAGTTCAACAATTAAAAATCCCTTCCCTTTGGGAAGGGAAAGGGATGGGCTATTGCAAAGATAAGAAATGAAGATGCGAGATGAAAATTGTGATTAATTTGTATTTAAATTTCAGACAAACCTTTTTCTGCTTATCTTTGAATAGAAAATGAGAACTGATAAGGAATAAACTTTGTCCGACTTTGATCCTGTAACCCAAGACCAACCAGCCGATCCCAAATTTCCCGCATCATTATCACCTGCGGTTTTCATTAGCGGCGGATCAAAAGTTTTAGGCACAATGTTTATTACATCCGGCGAAGGATTACATCCAACAGTTTTGCTCTTAACCGGTTTTCCCGGCAATGAAGTGAATTACGATATTGCACATATGCTTCAGCGTCAAGGATTTAACGTGTTCACGTTTTATAGCCGCGGTTCATGGGGAAGTGAGGGCGAATTTTCCTGGAATAATCTTATTGAAGATATACCCGCAGCAGTAACATTCTTAAAAGATGATTTTTGCAGAGAAAATTTTCAAGTAGATAAAAATAGAATTGTGTTTGTAGGTTATAGTATGGGAGGATTATCCGCGCTCTTGAATTCAATTCAATTTGATGATATAAAAAATGTTTGTGCGATAACGCCATTTAACATCGGAATGTTCGGACAATTATTAACAGTGAATGAAGAGATAAAAAAATTTAGTTCTGAAAAAATGCAGCTAGCAAAAGATTTTGTGAACTGTCCTAACCCCGAAAAACTTTGGGATGAAATGATACAACATAAAAACGATTGGAATCTTATTAATCATGCCGAAAAACTTTCAGAAAAAAATCTTCTTATCATAAGTGCTAAACATGATACAACAGCACCTATAGAATTGCATCATAAGCCGTTGGTTGGTGCACTCAAACTCGCAAATTCTAATGTTAAAGAGTTCATACTTGAAACCGATCATTCATTTTCCGATAAACGGATTCAGCTAATGAGATTGATTTCCGATTGGATTAGACAAATTAAATTTTAGAGAAAGATCATGAACAAGAGCAAGAGTTATGGCGATATGCCGTCAGAAGAATTTAGAAAGTACGGTTACCAATTAATTGATTGGGCGGTAAACTATATTGAGAATGTAGGTTCATTCACCGTTCTGCCTAACATTGATCCGGGAGATGTGAAAAGTAAATTGCCAAATCATGCACCGCAATCCGGCGAGCCGATAAATAAAATTATCGAAGATGTTGATAAAATTATTTTGCCTGGAACAACTCATTGGCAGCATCCGAACTTTATGGCGTATTTCAATTCAACGGCAAGCGGTCCCGGAATTCTTGCAGAACTTATCAGCGCTTCGTTGAATGTTAATTCAATGCTTTGGAAATCCGCACCGGCATCAACCGAGCTTGAAGAAACAGTTTTAAGCTGGTTTAGAGAAATAATAAATCTTCCGAAAGAATTTTGGGGAATTATTTACGATACTGCTTCGGTAAGTTCTATGCATGCAATTGCAGCCGCACGGGAAAATATCGGATTTGATATTCGTAAAAACGGTATGAGCAGCGTTCCAAAATTACGTTTGTATTGTTCGGAACAAGCACATAATTCAATTGATAAAAGTGTTCTCACTCTCGGTATTGGTTTGGATGGAATTAGAAAAATTCCGGTTGATTCGGAGTTCAGAATGATTCCATCAGAGTTAGAAAAAGCAATAAATGAAGATCGAGCAAATGGCTGCGTTCCGTTCTGTGTTGTTGCAACTATTGGAACAACATCAACAACAAGTGTAGATCCGGTTGAAGAGATTGCTAAAATATGCACGCGGGAAAAAATTTGGCTTCATGTTGATGCAGCCCATGCCGGTGTAACTGCAATGCTGCCGGAGATGCAAGAGCATTTTAAGGGCGTGGGACATGCGGATTCGTTTGTTGTCAATCCGCATAAGTGGCTCTTTGTTCCGGTTGATTTGAGTATTTTATTTACGCGCAAACCGGAGATTCTTAAACAAGCATTTTCACTTACTGCTGAATATTTGAAGACTGTGGAAGATTCATCCGTGAATAATTATATGGATTACGGAATTCAACTTGGACGAAGATTTAGATCATTAAAACTCTGGTTTGTATTGCGTTACTTTGGTGTTGAGGGATTGCAGACAAGATTGAGAGAGCACATTCGTCTCGGACAGCTTTTTGCAAAATGGGTTGATGAACATCCTAATTTTGAAAGAGTTGCACCGACACCATTCAGCACAGTTTGTTTCCACGCAAAGCCAACCGGATGGAATGATGAAATAAAAATCAATGATCTAAACGAAAAATTATTGAATGCTGTAAACGCAACCGGAAAAGTTTTTATCACTCACACAAAATTGAATGGAAAATTTACAATACGATTATGTGTTTCGGGATTACGTACCGAAGAGAAGCATGTTGAACTAGCATGGAATGTACTTCAAGAAACATTTCAAAAAATATTTAACGAAAGTTGAAATACATGAAGTTGAACCGGTATTTGTCCGATCGAAACAGATTGTAACAAATATGTTTAAAGTGCATTAGCGGTATTTAAGAGAGAGTAAAACAAAAATAATTTAAAAAGAAAAAATGTGTGACTGGAAAGGTTTTAGCTCGATATACAAACCGCTGTTGTAAACTTCCTCTGCCGATCGCATATAGGATTGATCATTCAATAAATCCTTAATTAAAAAGTCTTCTTGATAACCACGCACGTCCAATTTTATCCGGCATGTTGAAAGAGTTTCTGAATAATTAACAACTATAAGACGCTTTTCATCCTTAAAGGACCAGATCCACGAAAGGATATTCAAAAATGTTGAGTTGTTATCCAAAGAAGGTTCCGGTTTTAAAAGTATCCACTTACCTCTATTAAAAATTTCGTGTGAAGTTATTGTTAGAAGTTTATTGTAAAAATCTTTCAGAACATTATTCTGCTGTTCCTCCGGTTCTCTTCCAAGCTGTACCGGAAGTTTAATTTTTTTCCCCTCAAACTGTCCGTCATAATAAAAACGCATTCCTTGAATCGTGCTTATTATAACCGCCGCTGCTTTAGATTTTTCTTTCCCAAGAATTGCGGCTGCCCGTTCTTCATCATGATTTTCTATAAACCGGAGCGATTTTTTTTGATAATTATTATCGGCAAGAAGATGATCGTGAATTTCTTTTACCGGTGCATATTTTAAACGATCGGTCAATTTCTTGTCATAAGTAAAATCGAACCCGATCTGTTGAAGATCATATTCAAGATCCCAATATGCTTCAGCGATAAAAAGAAAATCCGCTCTTTCATTTTTGACCTCTGATATTGCTTCTGTCCAGAATTCCGATTCATGCTTATCAAAACCGTTTTTACCTAAAACCCCTCCCCAAGTATTGTTAAAAACATTGTTGAGTAAAAGCATGGACATATCGCAGCGGACACCGTCGCATATTTTTGTTAAAGCAAGCAGCGTGTTGATAAGAAATTTTCTGGCTTCTTTGCTGAAAATATTTATCTGGATAGTATCCTGCCATGCGGGGAAAAAAGGATCGCGGCCATGAGCAAAATATTTTTGTTCATTTTGATTCGGCTGGTAATACGTGTGCGAATCGCGTTTGAATAGCTCTTTATCAACCGAAATAAAAATGCCGGGATTTGTTTTGATTAACCTGGTGTCCGCACTAAAATGATTTGGAACGAAGTCGAGAATGAGCTTTATCCCCTTCTTATTCAAGCGGGATTTTAATTCAAGCAATGATTTATGATTGCCAAGCTCCGGATTGATTTCGTAAACATCTATTGCATAAGGCGAACCGACCACATCTTCGCGCTTCCAGCCCTTTAATGCACGGTCGTAACTTTTTTTTAATCCTTCTTCAAAACAACATCTATCAATTACCGAATTACATGTTTTCCAGATTCCCATTAACCAGATATAATCCATTCCTTTTTTCGCAAGATCGTCCCAGTATGAATTCGGTACATCGTTCAAAGTTGATTTGATAATTCCTTGATCAAATCTTCGGAGCCAGATACGCGTATTAATTTCGTAAAGCGATTGGTTGTATAGCATCTTCAATTCATATTTGTTTGTTCTTTGAACCAAACAGTGATCTTTTTTCGTCCTGCAACTCTTGATTCCGCTTCATCATTTCCAAATGCAGCCGTTCATCTTTGGAATCCGAAATGAATTGATTGTTCAGTTTGATTTGCTGATCAATCTGATATAGAAGAAAATTTTTTATTGTCTCAAGTGCATGATCTAATGTATCTTTTTCAATTTTGCCGTTAAAAGAAAGTTCATCCCACTTTTTACTTATAGATTCATCAGCAAGAGTTAATTCAAAAATAAATTCTTGTAAGTCTTCATCTTCAATTTTATCAATTAAATAAGCCGGAGAAAATTTCTGCTCATTGAACCCGTCCCTAACAATCCCGGCAAGTTTTCTCATACTATGATTATTATAATTTTCAATAGAAATTTTATCGAGAATGTGAGAAATAATTTCTTCTTCACCGCTGTAAAGTAAGCGGATCAATTCTTTCTCGTAAGGATTTTCGCCTGCAGATTTTGAAGACAATGCAAGCTGTGATTGAGTCTGTTGATCAGCGCTTCTCTGTTCGGGGCGAACGGTTGAAACAAATCCCTTTTCTTTTTGCTGTTGTAAAAATGTGTTGAGCTCCGACTCGATTAATTTTTCGCGTAGGTTAAATCTCTTAGCGATGGCTTTCATTAAAAGATTCCGTTTTAATTCATCACCGACCAAAGCTAAACTATTTACAAGCTCGCGTATCGCTTTAGTCATTTCTGCGGGGTCTTCAAATAAACCTTGCTCTTCAAACTGCGCTGTTTGATATTCTAAGAAATTCTTTGCACGGGATACTTCTTCTTCAAATTTTTCTTTTCCGTATTTGATGATATATGAATCCGGATCTTCGCCTTTCGGTAATGTAATAACTTTCACTTCAAAATCCTGCTTCAGTAATATTTCAATACTTCTAAGCGATGCTTTTTGTCCAGCAGGATCGGCATCAAAAAGAATTATAATATTTTTTGTAAAACGAGAAAGAAGCTGAACTTGTTCTTCTGTTAAAGATGTTCCGGAAGATGCAACGACATTTTTTACTCCTGCTTGATATAAGGAAATCAAATCCATATATCCTTCAACAAGAATTGCACGGTCTAATTTTCTTATATCGTCTTTTGAGTGGAACAATCCGTACAGAGATCGTCTCTTAGAATAAATTTGTGATTCAGGTGAGTTTAGATACTTAGCGGCATTCTCTTGATTTTCTAAAATACGTCCGCCGAACGCAATTACTCTTCCGTTTGGTGAGAAGATCGGAAATATTACACGCCCGCGGAATTTATCGTAATACTCGCCTTTATCGTTTATGTCTATCAACCCGAGGAGTTTTGCTTTTGCAAGATCAACTTTATTTTCTTTTGCATGAGCAAGAAAATTATCCCATCCGTACGGAGCGTAACCTATTCCAAATGTTTTTTGCGTTGGCTGTTTGATGTTCCTTCTTTTTAAATATTCTCGCGCTTCTTCGCCGTCCGAACTTTTCAATAAATTATCGGAAAAAAATCTTGCCGCTAAGATATTTAATTCATATAATTCTTCAAGTTCATTCTGTTGTGCGTCGAAAGTGTGGCTTTCATAATCTATCTTTATTCCAAGGTGTTCTGCAATTTCTTCAACTGCTTCAACAAAAGAAATATTTTTCAATTCCATTAAGAACTTAAAAACATTTCCACCTGCGCCGCAGCCAAAACAATGGTAAATCTGTTTATCCTCACTTACAGTAAACGATGGAGTTTTTTCTTGATGGAAAGGACATAACCCGACAAAGTTTTTTCCGCGCTTCCGCAAATGAACGTGGCCGGAGATCACATCAACTATATCAGCGGAGTTTCTTATTTCTTCTATCTTTTGTTCGGGAATACGCATAAGATTAAGCTAATCCATGTAGTTTATTTATCTATCCTAAAAATTAAGTTCCCAACCTCTGATCTCATTAGCTTTTTTTATGTATTCAATGTGAGGCCGATCATTAACTGCAGGGGGAAGTATGATGTATAGCCGAAGATACCTAACAAAATCTTCTACACCATCAGCAAGCTTATTAGCAGATAATTTCTCTATCTTTTTATCATTGTGGACAATTTGATATTCCATGTTAATCGTCACTAGAGATCTATCAAATGCACGGTGATGCAATGCGCACATTGAAATTCCGTTACAAGTCTCGTCAGTGCTTTCAGAATAACTAACTGGTAAGATATGAGCAGCATCAACTAATTTTAATTGCAAACCACAGAAAGCACATTTCTGTGAATAAGCATTTAATACTCTTGCTTTAAATCCATTATCGCGAACCTTTTTTGTAACACTAGCAACTGTCGATTGTCTCGGAGGAGAAATACTTTCAATAATTGTATCATTAATTTCATTTGGTCTCTCTGCAATATTTTCTAACGCTTCAAAATCATTTTTTGATTCTCCAAATGAATGTAAGGAATCTAAATTTTTTACATACTCAACAAAAAAATCTGTCCTGAATGCAATTGCAGTTTCTTGATTTTCCTTAGTCCAAGGTGAAAATCCATTAACGTAAGCTTTTCTTAAAGCTACTTCTCTTATTTGAATAGAGGGGGAAAAACCAAGATTACCTATGTGTTTGTTAAAATCGAAACCAGCAAATACATTTCCTTCTTCCCACCAACCTAATATTAACGTCTTTCCACCAACTTCTGCTTCAAAATGATCTACACCTGTAATTTGTATTCTATATTCATCAACTGGTCTTGCCGAACCACCTCCATGAGTTAAATGCCAAATATAAATCCGAATATTATAGCTTTCTTTTTCGTTGTAAATTTTTAGTCTAAATGGATGAAAATTGGGATCAGACAAATAAAAAACATCCCACCCATCCTCATTTATTGAATTAACTATTTTTTCTAACAAACTATATTTTTGATGTCTATGCACTACGTTTGCTCGCAAATAAATCTTGCTGATCTTTGAATCTGAATTTACTTCCCTCTAAATAGTCTTTTCTAATTTCTATTGACAACCATTTTCTATTAAGAATTTCAGCTGCATAACCAGTTGTATTCGATCCAGCAAATGGATCTAAAACAATATCATCTTCATCTGTTAAAAAGTTTATAAAAAATGTTGCAAAATCTTTTGGGAACCTAGCTGGATGAGGTTTCAGTCCATGTTTTTTACATAACCTCAAGTATTGACTATTTGATTCCGTATTTGCTAACTCTAGTAAATTTGGAGGTATTGCACCATTATTGTTTTTGGAAAAGTTTTGTGAAATATCGTGCCCACTGGGTCTTAGTTTGGCCTTGTATCCGTTCTTTAATAATAATTTCATGCTTGCACTATATGGCTTCAAGATTTTCTTATTATCGGCTTTCGGATGAGGATTTTTTGATAACCACCAAACAACATTAACTGAATCTTTGACCCTGATTCGCCTAACTGTAACCCATTCTGCTGGTGAAGGTAATCTAGAAGGATTATAATGAAAGAAATCTTGAGCTAAGTAAAAATTTAATTTATTACATAAATGAATTAAAAGTTCATATTGATAAATGCTTTTAATAGGAAAACCTGGTAAATAAGCACTACCCAGGTCTAAAACAAAAGAACCATTTTCAGTTAATATCCTCTTGAATTCTGTTGCAAATGTTGTAAACCATTCAACATATTCTTCAGCAGATTTATTACCATACTCTTTTTTCCTAGTTAAAGCGAAAGGTGGAGATGTAAGGATTAGATTTACTGAGTTGTCTTTTATTTTTTTTAGAATCGGTAGACTATCACTACAAATTGCATGGCCATTATTCATACTATAATATGGGATTGGCAATGTGTTATATTCAAATATCTTTTGTAAAGAATCCCCTTCACGAACTAGTTTTTTCTTAGAACTGGTCATTATTACTCATGGAAATTTAAAAGGAAATAAATCACTACTTCATATTAAGTATTTTTAGAAAATAATTCACAATTAACTGTTAACATATAACAGATTGCCCATCAAAATTTATATTTGTATTTTAATTGTTGAAACAAGTAAGAGTTAAATTTTTGATTAAGAAAAGTGTTCTGCTGATCCTTCCGGCACAAAAATTCAACGAAGAAGAATATCTAATTATTACCAACGCTCTCGAAAGAGCTGATATAAAAATATTTATCGCATCGGATTCATACTCACTCTGTATCGGTTCAAACGGATTAAAAGTTAAAAATGATGTCCAGCTTCATAACATTCACGAAAGTAATTTTGCAGGATTAATACTTATCGGCGGAAGCGGCATGAGAAATTATTGGGATGATCCGGCTATCCGATCTACAGCTCAAAAATTTTCTAAAAGTAAAAAGCCGATCGGTGCCATCTGCAGTGCCCCAATTATTTTAGCTAAAGCCGGAATTCTTACGGAATGCGCTACTTGCCATCTGGATGATAGAAAGGAACTAGAAAAACAAGGTGTTGATTATAAAGATTCGCCTGTTGTTGTACAGAAAAATATTATTACGGCACAAAATCCCCCGGCAGCCCCAGAGTTCATCAAAACATTTTTATACGAACTTGCAAAAACAAATTAGAACTTCTTGCCATTTATTCATGTTAATTATGTTGCATCATGATTGAAAAAATTACGAAATATTGTAATAGTCTAACTCAATATTCCCGCTACAAAACACGCGAAGTTTTTATCGGTGATGTTCATCTCGGTGCAAACAATCCAATCCGTATTCAATCAATGACAACTACCGATACGATGAATACTGCTGCAACGGTTGAGCAGTCTATTAGAATGATTGAAGCGGGATGTGATTACGTCCGTATTACTGCACCAAGCATAAACGAGGCAGAAAATCTTCGCAACATTAAAAATGAATTACGAAAGCGTGGATATAATACACCTCTTATTGCTGATATTCATTTCACTCCGAACGCTGCAGAACTTGCAGCACGAATTGTTGAAAAGGTAAGAGTGAATCCCGGTAATTATGCCGATAAGAAAAAATTTCAAGCTATTGAATACACAGATGCAGAATATAATTCCGAACTTGATCGAATAAGAGAAAAGTTTTCTCCGTTAGTCAAGATTTGCAAAGAGTATGGAACAGCAATGCGTATCGGGACTAATCACGGTTCGTTATCCGATCGTATTATGAGCCGTTATGGAGATACACCGAATGGAATGGTTGAATCTGCTTTAGAATTTTTGCGTATATGTGAAGACTTAGATTATCATAACATTGTCTTGTCTATGAAATCGAGTAATCCGCAAGTAATGGTTCAAGCTTATCGTTTACTGATTCAAAGAATGGAATCTGAAAACATGAATTACCCATTGCACCTCGGGGTAACGGAAGCAGGTGATGGTGAAGATGGAAGAATTAAATCTGCTCTTGGAATCGGAACGTTACTCGAAGATGGAATCGGTGATACAATCCGCGTTTCATTAACAGAAGAACCGGAATTTGAAGTGCCGGTCGCGATTTCATTGGTACAGAGATATAAAGAAAGAGAAAGTCACTCACAAATAATTTCGATTGACGAAACACCTAAAGATCCATTCATATACCAACGAAGAGAAACTTTTGAAGTTGCCGGAATCGGCGGTGTAACTGTTCCAAAAGTAATTTCGGATTTCAGTGAAGAAGGAATCATCAATTACAAAGATTTAACTCAAATCGGTTTCATTTACGATCAGATTACAGATAAATGGAACATGACCGATCAGGCAAGCGATTTTTTATTCATAGGAAATAATGATTTACATTTTGAATCACCGACCGCTCTAAAAGTAATTTACAATTATGAAAAATGGTCTTTGCTCAAAGATAAAACAAAAGGATTCCCTTTCTATTCCTCAATTGAACAATACAAGTCTGACGGAAATAAATCATTTGTTCTAAATTTTGTTGAAATGAATCAGCGGTCAGCTTTCAGCGATCAGCTTTCAGTAATAGCAAATGATGAGACAGTAGTTTTTGTTTTATCAACAGATAATCTTCACGGTATGGCTGAACAGCGCCGTATTTTTTTTGAGTTGATTCTTAGAAACATAAAAAATCCGGTTATCATAAAACGATCATATAAAAAAATAAATGAAGATAATTTCCGATTATATGCATCAACAGACTTTGGTTCTTTGTTAATAGATGGCTTTGGCGATGGTGTTTGGTTAAGCGGAAAGAATCAATCAAACAATAATTTTGAAAAAGGATTTATCAACAGAACTTGTTTTGGAATTCTTCAGGCTACGAGGACGAGAATTTCTAAAACAGAATACATCGCATGTCCTTCTTGCGGAAGAACTTTATTTGATCTCGTTGAAGTAACAAACAAAATCCGTAAACGTACCGAACATTTAAAGGGCGTTAAAATTGCGATTATGGGCTGTATAGTAAACGGACCGGGAGAAATGGCAGATGCAGATTTTGGATATGTCGGTTCCGGACCAAATAAAATAACGTTATACCACGGCAAAGATATTGTACGTAGAAATGTGAATTCCGATAATGCTGTTGATGAATTAATTGAGATTATTCGTGAAAAAGGGAGCTGGATAGAACCAGCCAAAATTTGACACTATATATTAGTTTGAATCTGATATCTGTTTATGGTATATTTTGTGTGCAAATATGAGAAAATTTTTAATCAAATCAGGTAAAAGAAAGAACACAGAACTTATAAATAGAAGTTTCTGATTACCAAATGCACTCACAATATCATGAGTGCATTTTTTTTATATATGATTGTTGGAGATTTGACAAAATATCTGGATGATTGGGCACCGCCTGGAGCTGCTTGTGAGAAGGACAATGTCGGACTTCAAATTGGCTCAAGGAGGCAAAAAATCAAAAGCATCATGCTCTGTCTTGAGCTTAATGATGAAGCCCTAAAAGAAGCCCTTCAAAAAAATTGCAACTTTATATTTACTCACCACCCTCTCATATTCAAACCAATAAAAAACTTAGATA
>JACRFC010000108.1 GCA_016234355.1 Ignavibacteriales bacterium | reverse complement strand
TCGGAAGGATTTCATGGAACTGTAGTTGATTTATTAAAAAGAGAGATTAAAAACATTTCACAGAATAAATTTAGAATTTTTGCGTGCGGACCAACTCCGATGTTACAGACATTGCAGAATTATTGTGTAGAAAATAATTATGACTGCCAGATTTCTGTTGAATGTGCAATGGCATGCGGTTTCGGGATTTGCCAGGGCTGCCCGATTGATCCAACTAATGGAGAATCATATTTACTTGTATGCAAAGATGGTCCGGTGTTCGAAGCTAAATCAGTTAAATTATAAATATGGTTGATCTATCAATAAATATTGCCGGACTAAGACTTAAGAACCCGGTACTTTTAGCTTCCGGAACTGTCGGATACGGAAATGAGATTGCGGAATTTACCGACTTGAACTCGCTTGGCGGGATAATAACAAAATCTTTATCACTAAAGCCGCGTAAAGGTAATCCTCCACCAAGAATAACAGAAACTCCTTCGGGAATGTTGAATGCAATTGGACTTGCTAATGTTGGTGTTGAATCTTTCCTTAATGATAAAATTCCTTTCCTAAAAAAGTTGAACACAACTTTGATTTGCAATATTGCAGCAAGTTCGATTGAAGAGTATGTTGAATGTACGAGAATATTATCCCTTGAAGAATCTATTCATGCATTTGAAATAAATGTTTCCTGTCCCAATGTGAATGAAGGAGGTCTTGAATTCGGTAATGATTTGAATGCAGTTGGAAGAATTACGGATAGAGTTAAAAATGCAACTAACAAAATAATTTTTATAAAACTTTCGCCCAATGTCTCCCGCATTTCTGATTTTGCAAAAGTAGTGAAAGAAAACGGCGGGGATGGTGTCTCTGCAATAAATACTTTAGTTGGGACTGCTTTTGATATTTATACTAGAAAACCAAAAATAAAAAATATAACCGGTGGATTATCCGGTCCGGCAATTAGACCGATAGCTCTTGCAAAAGTTCTTGAGATAAAACGCAATGTAGATATTCCAATAATCGGCATTGGTGGAATTATGGATTGGAAGGATGCAGCTGAAATGATGATCGTTGGTGCTTCAGCATTTCAAATCGGGACTGTAAACTTTATAAATCCAAATGCCGGTGTTGAGATCGTTCAAGGATTAAAAGCTTATTGCGAACAAAATTCAATACAAAATATTTCTGAGTTAACAGGTTCATATCAAATTTAACTATGAATATTAAATCCTCACTTGAAAAACTTTTCTCATTACACCAATTCGGAATAAAACTCGGGCTGGATAATACACTTCAGTTATTGGAGAGAATTGGTAATCCGCAAAGAGATTTAAAAACATTTCATATTGCCGGATCAAACGGTAAAGGGAGTACTGCTTCATTCATGGCAAGTTTATTAATGGAAGCCGGATACCGTGTTGGTCTTTATACATCACCTCATTTTGTAAAATTCAATGAACGGATAAGAATTAACAGTATTATGATTGAAGATGAGTATGTTGCAAAATTCGTAACCGATCTTGAAAATTATATTGAAAAATACAAACCTACTTTTTTTGAGATCACAACTGCACTCGCATTCAAATATTTTTATGAACAGAAAGTTGATTACGCCATTATAGAAACTGGACTCGGCGGAAGATTAGATGCTACTAATGTTATTAATCCAATCGCTTCGGTAATTACATCAATTAGTTTAGAACATACACAGCATTTAGGAGGCACTCTTGAAAAGATTGCTTTTGAGAAAGCGGGAATTATAAAACTAAATTCCAAAGTCTTTGCAGGTAAAATGGCTGACGAACCGGAAAAGATAATTCATAATAGAGCAAAACTACTTAATTGTGATTATAACTTGATAAGTGATTTCACTACCATCGAAGATAACAGATTGATAGTAGCTATGCAGAAAAAATCCTTCTCGATTTATTCCACTCCGCTTATAGGCATTCATCAACTTTACAATGCTGCCTTAGCTTTAAAGACAATAAATAAAAGCTTAAACATTGAAGACGGATTTATTATTTCAAGAGGAATTAGAAATGTAATTGAGAATACCGGTATTCAAGGTCGTTACGAGATAATCTGCAAAAAACCAAAAATCATTTTTGATTCCGCACATAATCCTGAAGGAGTTAGAACATTTATTGAAGAATTTTCTAGAGAAAGTAATAATTACCCGGAAAGGTATTTACTTTTTGGAGCTATGAAAGATAAATCAATTGTTGAGATGCTAAAAATTCTTAGTCCTTATTTTAGCCGGATTTTTGCAACTAAAATAGGTATTGACCGTTCAGCTACTGCAGAAGAAATAGAATCAGCAGCTAAATCTGCCGGAATAAAGATCAATATAGTTCAAAATGGGTCTAAATTAGTTCAAGATTTCTTCAATGAGGGGAGTGATAAGTGCCTGGTAGTGCTAGGAAGCATGTATCTACTGGGTGAAATAAAAAGTAAAATGTTAGAGAAAAGTACTTGACAAAGTGGTATAGGGAGATTAATTTTCACCCGTGCCTCAATAGTCTTCAGTTTATAATTAATTTACAATTGTCAATTATCGAAATCCCCAGATTGTCAATCAATATAGAATATTACCAAGAATTTCTCACAAGCAATAGGATCTACTCATGCCAATGGATATCTCAGAGCTGCAATCAAAAAAGATTGTAGATCTCTACAAAATCGCTAAAGATTTTTCAATAGCCGGTTACAGCGATCTCCGCAAACAAGAACTCATCTTCAAAATTTTAGAAGCTCAATCACAAAAAGACGGTCTTACTTTTTCAAAAGGAGTATTGGAAGTCTTAGCTGACGGATATGGCTTCTTACGTTCGGCGGATTATAATTATCTGCCGTCGCCGGATGATATTTATGTTTCACCCTCTCAGATCAAAAGGTTCAGCTTAAGAACCGGTGATTTTGTAAGCGGGCAAGTCCGTCCGCCAAAGGAAGGTGAAAGATTTTTTGCTTTATTGCGTGTTGAAGCTGTTAATGGAAAAGATCCCGAAGCGATCCGCGAAAGGACTTTGTTTGACAACTTAACACCGCTTTATCCTACGAAGAGATTAAAATTAGAATCAGCACCAGGTGAATATTCAATGCGTATCATTGATATGCTTTCTCCGGTAGGTAAAGGACAGAGAGGATTAATCGTTTCTCCACCGAAAGCAGGTAAGACAGTATTATTACAAAAAGTTGCCAACTCTTTAACTAGAAATCATCCGGAAGTAAAAATAATAATGTTGTTAATAGATGAACGTCCTGAAGAAGTAACTGATATGCAGCGTTCAGTCCAGGCAGAAGTTATTAGTTCCACTTTTGATGAACCGGCAGAGCGTCACGTTCAAGTTGCCAATATGGTTATTGAAAAAGCAAAACGAATGGTTGAAGCTGGAGATGATGTTGTAATTTTATTAGATTCAATTACACGTCTTGCACGCGCACATAATACAGTAATTCCTCACAGCGGAAGAATATTATCCGGAGGTGTTGATGCTAATGCACTTCACAAACCGAAAAGATTTTTTGGAGCTGCAAGAAATACTGAAGACGGAGGAAGTTTGACTATCATTGCAACAGCTTTAATAGACACAGGCAGTAGAATGGATGAAGTAATTTTTGAAGAGTTCAAAGGAACCGGCAATATGGAGTTGGTTCTTGATAGAAGTCTTTCGGATAAGAGAATCTTTCCGGCAATTGATGTAAATAAATCCGGTACAAGAAAAGAAGAATTATTACAGAAAGAAGATGAATTAAGCAAGGTATGGATACTCAGGAAAATTATCAGTGACTTCGATCCTTCAGAAGCAATGGAATTTCTTTTAGATAAGATGAGAGGGACAAAAAATAATAAAGAATTCATGCTTAGTATGAATAGTTAATCAATTTATGGGAAGCATGTTTCGGTTGAATATTAAAAAAATTATTCTTCTTTTATTACTTTCTTTTTTAATTACTATTTCGGCACAACAAAGAGAAAGACATCTGCTGTTTCCAAGAATGCCAATCTTTTTAGAGAAGAATATTTTCTTCTCCGATAGTTCTTCTGTCTGCTATTTTTCATATAGAATCCCATTCAAGGAATTATTCTTTACAAAAAATGATAATAAATATACAGCTGGATTAATCTTTGATCTTGATATAAAAAACGCTGATAAGATTGTTGATCGGAAATCCTTAAGCAAGTCAGTTGTTGTAGAATCTTACCAAGAGACAAAAGCAGGTGATAATTTTGTTCAGGGAGTGATAAGTTTTGAAAGTAAAAGTAAAAATTATGTTATCTATCCGTATCTAAATATTACAAACAGCGATCAAAGCATTCCACTTGATTCAACACCTGTTCACTATAATTTGATTCTTAAAGAAAAAATTGGCAGACCAATTGTAGCTCAGAATAATGAATCTAAGTGTGAATCCAAGAATAGTTTTCAGCTTGTTAATTTTATGAATACAATACCGTATTCTCTCAATAATTATTTAATTCTGATTCCGGTTGTAGATTCAACAGCGAATGAATTAAATATAAAAATCGAACAAGATGGTAAAGAAAAAGTAAATCAAAAAATTACTGATTACTTTCACACTGAATACGAGCTTAAAGAATGCGAAAATAAGATTGTTCTTTATTCAGATAAGAAGCTGCTGAATACAAAATATTTTGTTATGAAAGATTTTAGTTATTTTCTGGAAGAAGGAAATGTTCGATTGATTATCTCGCATGACAATATCAAGCCGGTTGAGTTTGATTTTACTGTTTTATGGAATGATAAACCTAAATCTCTTATGGATCCTGAATTTGCAATTCAAGTTCTAGAAGCTATTGAGAGTAAACAAAAAATTGAAACTCTATTAGATGGAGATAAAAATGAATATGCCAAAGTTCTTAAGAAATATTGGGATGATAAGATCGGTAACAAGAAATATGCATTCAATGAGCTTGAGAACGAATATTATAAACGAGTAGATTATTCAATTGATAATTTCAGTACAGTTAGTTATTCTAATGGTGCGAAATCCGACCGCGGGAAAATATATACA
The DNA here is from genome assembly GCA_016234355.1 of Ignavibacteriales bacterium. Lineage (GTDB taxonomy): Bacteria > Bacteroidota > Ignavibacteria > Ignavibacteriales > Melioribacteraceae > Fen-1258. The sequence continues at coordinate 103 of JACRFC010000108.1, read as the reverse complement.
AAGTACGGTAAACCTGATGAAATAAAACGGGAGTATTCAAATTCGAACATTGTTATTGAAATTTGGAAATACTTAAAACTAAAGAGAGAATTTACTTTTACGG
>JACRFC010000105.1 GCA_016234355.1 Ignavibacteriales bacterium | reverse complement strand
GGTTTTGTATTGTTGTAACGGATGTAAAATGGGGAAGGGTATTCAAAAATTTTTGGTAAACATTTCAGCATATCATCTTCGTCTGCCGGACAAAATACATTTACATTCGGAATTCCGCGCATAATTGAAACATCTTCTATTGCTTGGTGAGTTGGACCGTTGCCGTCAGACAAAAATCCCGGAACTGCTCCAACAATTTTAACCGGCAGATTTGCAATCCCAACATCAGTGCGAATGAACTCGAATGCACGCATAGTTAAGAATGTTGCAAGTGCATGAACAATTGGAATTCTGCCGCATAATGCGAGTCCCGCTGCCATTCCGATCAATGTCTGTTCAGTTATTCCGGTATCAATAAAATTATTTTTGATCTTAGCCGTAATATTACGCATCGCCGCTCTATTTTCGGAAGTCATGATCATATAGCGGTCATCTTTTTTTATGAGTTCAAATATTAAATCTTCGTAAGTCATCTTATCTCGCCACAATAGTTTCTGAAGTTAATTTTGTTTTTTTACTGCCGTGAAGTTCTTTTAATAGCTGTTCAATCTCTTCATCCTTAAAATTTACAAACCAGCGATCAGCACGTTTTTGAATGCTGGGTAATCCTTTACCGCGTAAGGTTTCTGCAATTACAACGGAAACTTTTTCTTTTTCGAAAGGAAATTTATTAAACGCTTCCTCCATCTTTTCAAATTTATGCCCGTTGATTTTTTTTACTTTGCACCCGAAAGCGGAAAATTTTTTAGTCAAAGGTTTGAGCGGTATCAAATCTTCGGTCTGCATGTTTGCCTGAAATTGGTTCCGGTCAACAACAATAATTAAGTTATCTAATTTATAAGCTGATGCAACAAGTAATCCTTCCCACATTGATCCTTCGTTTAGCTCACCGTCACCGACAACAACGACAATTTTATTTTTCTGTTTACGCAATTTGCAATCCATTGCAACACCCATAGCAACAGAAAGATTATGACCAAGCGAGCCGGAATGAAATTCAATGCCTGGAATGTTACGGTTAGGATGCCAGTAAATGTTGTCGGTTGTCTTAAGATGATTCTTTAATCTCTCTTCTTCAAGCCAGCCAAGTTCAACGTATGTGCCGTAAAGAGCAGGAACATCGTGTCCTTTCGATAGGAAAAAATAATCACGGTTCGGATCTTGAAAATTTTTTGGTGAAACATTTAAGAATTCTTTGTAAAGATAAACGATAAGATCGGTACATGATAATGATGCGCCGATAAAACATCCGCCGTTTCCGCTCATGCGAATAATATGTTCACGTACACGTAAAGCTGTTTGCTCAAGATCTTTTAATTTTTTCTTATTCATTTCGTTTGATTTTATTTTTGTATTCGTCAATGTGAGTTAATTCATCAAGATGGTTTTCATACCAGTACTTACCGAGATACTGCAGATTTATTTCTGCGATTTCCGGTTTTTGTTTCAGCAAAGTTAATATATCGTTTAGACTAAAAGCGGGATTTTTTGAATAGAGTTCGTCATAAACTTTTCTTATGAACTCGTAATCTTCCGGGAAGTCAATTGTCCAGCGATGAGTAGAAGAAAAATCATAACCGGTTTCCCAGGTAATATTTCCTACACTAAATACATCTTGGTGTTCCCAAATAAACGGAGTCGTATGCTCACGTTCGTAATCTTTTGTTGCATCTTTCCAAGCGCACTCAAGTGATTCGAAAGAAAATATTTCAACATCATTTCCGTCGGGATAAGTTGCCGGATGCAGGTTACTTACAAAATCAAACTCATCGGAATTAATGTAATGCTCAATAACTTTATCAACCACTTTGGGATCTATAAGAGGACAATCAGACGGAATTTTTACTACGGCATCTGCATTGAATTGTTTTGCAACCTGGTAATGCCTGTCGAGAAGGTCTGTTAAATGTCCGCGGGAACAAATTAAATTATTTTGATTACATAAAATTTCAATCTCGTCATCATCGGCGTTTGTTGATGTAGCTACTATTACATCACCGACAAGTTTTGCTGAGTTAACACGTTCAATCATACGGATCAAAAGCGGTTTACCTAACAACGGCAGCATTACTTTACCGGGCAGCCGGGTTGATGACATTCGTGCTTGTATGACGGTTATGATTTCCATTTTATACCGGCACTTAATTCAAACTGTTCGTGAATTTCATTTAATGATGATTGTGGGAACTCAAGTAAATGTTCTCCGATCCAAGCAATTTTTTCTGCAGATGTTCCGTTGTTTTGGATCGGCATTAATCGTTTCAGTTCTTCAATATTAAACGCTGAATGAACTTCTTTACCGAATAAAATACCTACATAAACCACTGAGGAATATTTGGTAATGAGAACATCACAGTTGGCGATCATATGGTTAATATTTCCATTCAAGAAGACTAGTGCGCCGGGTGCGAATTTATTAATCTCTTGTGTTGCTCGATCAACCTTTTCATTCGGATGCAATTTAAAGATCAATTGTTTGCCTCCGGCAATCCTAACGCATTCTTGAATAAACTTTTTTCTATTTTCAATTTTATAAGTTTCGCGTGCATCAGAAGTTGCCACAAGTACAAAATTTTTATGGGGGAAATCGTTATTTGTAAATTGCTGCAGGTTATCAAAGTTAGGAATACCGGTAACGATAATTTTTTCTTCTTTTGCCCCTTTACGAATAAAGAAATTTTTATAACCGGGAGATGCAACACAAAACAGTGTATACTGATTTGACATGCCCATTGTTGAGGTACTTGCGAGCCAGCGGTACAGCTTTAAATATTTTACCAAATAAAACATAAAATTTTCCGGGTCGGTCATTCCTTCCTGAACAAGAATTACTTTTTTCTTGCGGATGTTTTTAGGCATGATCAAATCGGCACATGTGTAAACTAAATCATAATCATTGCTAACGCCGCGGTAATCCAGTGCTAAATTATTTTGTTCTAGATAATCTTCAGTCCTCCATCTAAACGGTCCATTAAGGATAGAAAATTTTCCGTACCCTTTACCAACAACATAATTGATCCATCCATCACCATAATATGGTGTAAAAAAACAATCATAATCTTCCAGATGCAATGAGATCTGGTGCATCATCGAAGTCTGGTTAAGCGATCCGCAAATGAAAAGAATTTTCTTCTTATGCATGGATTATTTATTAATTGTTTGTAAAAACCACTACAAAAATAGAATTTACCTATTACTAAATTATTAATAATAGATTAATAAATTGTTAAGACGAGAAAGTTTACAAAGATTAATCCGATATTTTCTCATTCTTTCAATATTAATTTAATTATTTCTTGTCTAAGATGGATATTGAGTTTGTAAATGAATTGAAAGATTCGGAAACTTTTGAAGTTTAATAATTATTTACGTGCGTCATTTAAATGACATCTTTTTTTTCTATATTAAATCAACAATAATTAAACAAGGCAGATAAATGATAAAAAACATTTGCATTGTTGAAGACGATAAATATGAAAATCTATTACCTCTTGTTTACATGCGTCCTGTTTATGATCTGCGCTGCGGCATATTAACATTAAGGGAAAAAATTGAAAAATTATTTCCCTCAGCAAAAATATTTTTGCATTGCCGTAAGTATCTTGAAGAAAAAGTAAAAGAGATTAATAAGAACTTATTAGTTAATAATTTAAGCGGACTCGATTCATGTTTGTTTGTAAACGGAAGAACAATATTAAATTCGAAAATAGTTGAACAAATTTCGAAAAAAGAGGACGCTCTTTATTTTTCAGGAGAAACTTTTGTAGCTGCAAAACTAAGCAGTTATAATTTAGAAAAAGTAATTTCAAAATTAGATTCGGTTTTTACTACTTCCCATTTTGAGGGAATTGAAAGATCGGATTGTGAAACGACAATTATTAATTATCCATGGGATTTGATCTCAAACAATGGGGAACAGATACTCTCCGATTTTGTTTTTCACAAAACCAAGAAGAAGAATATTCACGGTAAAGTTTATGAAGGCGCTGTTTTATTAAATGAGAAAGATATTTTTATCGGAGTGGATTCGGTAATAAAACCTGGAGTTGTAATTGATGCAGAGGAAGGCCCGGTTTATATTGGTAAAAATGTAAAAGTTATGCCCAATGCTGTTATTGTTGGCCCGTGTTTCGTTGGAGATAATTCAATTATAAAAATTGCGGCTAAAGTTTATGAAAATACCAGTATCGGCGAGTTTTGCAAAGTCGGCGGTGAAGTTGAAGGTTCAATAATTCATTCATACGCAAATAAACAGCACGATGGATTTCTCGGACATTCGTACATCTCGCCCTGGTGCAATTTAGGTGCGGATACAAATAACAGCGACTTAAAGAATAATTACGGAAACATAAAAGTAATAATAAACGATAAACAAGTTGATTCGGGAAAAATGTTCGTCGGTTTAGTGATGGGCGATCATTCCAAAACTTCGATCAACACTATGTTTAATACCGGCACGGTTTGCGGTGTAGCAAGTAATATTTTCGGTTCTGGATTTCCTCCTAAATATATTCCTTCATTTGCATGGGGAGGAGCTGATTCGATGACAACTTATAATCTAAATAACGGAATTGATGTTGCAAAAAAAGTAATGGCAAGACGAAAAGTAGAATTTACGGAAACCGATAAAATTTTATTTACTAAGGTTTTTGAATTATCAAGAAAAGAAAGAACTCTAAGAGGAATGCCGGATTAGATATTTAATCTTTATTTAAACAACAGGAGCATACATGAGATTAATAATTCAACCTAATTACGAACTTGTCTCGAAATGGGTAGCTAATTACGTTGCCTCCAGGATTTTAGAATTTAATCCTTCTCCCTCAAATCCTTTTGTACTCGGACTCCCTACCGGCTCTTCCCCGATCGGGATGTACAAAGAATTAATAGAACTTTGCCGCTCAGGCAAAATTACTTTTAAAAATGTCGTCACATTTAATATGGACGAATACGTCGGGCTGTCAGAGACTCATCCCGAGAGTTACCATTATTTTATGTGGAGTAAATTTTTCAGTCATATTGATATTGAAAAAAATAATGTGCACATCTTAAACGGGAATGCAGTAAACCTGGAAGCCGAATGCGAGAAATATGAAGAAAAAATTAAAAGTTATGGCGGCATTGATTTGTTTGTAGGTGGTATAGGTCCAGACGGACATATTGCATTTAACGAGCCCGGTTCTTCTTTAGGTTCTCTCACACGTGTTAAAACTTTAACAACGGATACAATAATTGCCAACTCAAGATTTTTTGATAACGATATTAACAAAGTTCCAAAGACTGCTTTAACGGTTGGTGTTAAAACCGTGATGGATGCAAAAGAAGTTTTAGTGATAATAATCGGTCATAATAAAGCAAGGGCATTGAACAAAGTAGTTGAAGAAGGCTTAAATCACATGTGGACGGTAAGCGCATTGCAGCTTCATCCCAAAGCAATTATTGTTTGCGACGATGCTTCGACGGTTGAGTTAAAAGTTGGAACTGTAAATTATTTCAAAGATATAGAAGCACCAAATTTAAAACCTGATACTATATTAAAATGATTTCTAAATTTATAAATGATAAGCATATGATTTTTATGCGCCCGACGTTTTCTTTAATTTCATCTGATGCTCAGAAAAAAATTTTATGAGCAAATAGAACGGCTATGTCGAATAACAATTTAATGGTTTATGGTGCGAATGGTTATTCCGCACAATTAATTATAGAAGAACTTCTTCTCAGAAATTTGAAACCAATTCTTTCCGGAAGAAATGAATCCGCATTAAAAAAGCTTTCTCATAAATATGATTGTGAATATAGAGCGGTTGATCTTTATGATAATGAAAAATTAGATTCTGCATTAAACGGTGTACACACTGTTTTAAATTGTGCAGGTCCGTTTAAGTTCACTGCTAAAGAAATAATGGAAGCATGTCTAAGATGTAAATGCAACTATCTTGATATTACCGGAGAGATTCCTGCAATGTATCTTGCATTTTATCTGAATCAAAAAGCAAAAGAGAAAGGAGTTGTATTCTTACCAAGTGTGGGATTCGATATTATTCCCACTGATTGTCTTGCCAAGCGGTTAAGCGAGCAAATGCCCGATGCAACACATTTGAAATTAGGATTTTCAAACAAGGGCGGAAAAATTTCCAGAGGTACCTGGTTAACAACTCTGGAATTTCTTGGCGGAACCGGAAGAATACGCCGTGATGGGAAATTGATCGAATCAAATATTGGTGAATATACAATTGATTTTAAGATAAAAAATTTTTCGTTTTGTGGACTTTCAATACCGTGGGGAGATGTTTATTCATCGTACCAATCAACAAAAATTCCCAATGTGGAAGTTTATATTGCATTGCCGAGGATAATCGTAAAATCAAAATCTCTTCTTTTGTTCTTCTTAAAGATTCTTAAAGTCCGCCTAATTAAAAATATTGTGTCATTTTTTATGAAGAAAACTTTAACAGGTCCTAATAAATCAAAACGCGATTCAACCGAAACGTATGTTTGGGGCAGAGTGGAAAATTCACAAGGGAAAATGATTGAAGAAGTTTATCAAGTTATGGAAGGATACAATCTTACTGCCATTGGAGCTGCAGAGAGTGTAGAAAGAGTTTTGAACAACACTCTTAAACCCGGGACTTATACTCCGTCACTAGCTTTCGGAAGTGATTATATAGATCAGTTTGTTATCAAAGCTATATATAAAGAATCTTAATACGGATTCGATCGTTAAACAGAAATTCCATGATGATTATAGAATAATTATTGTAATTTAATGTGTGGTTAAGCGGGGTTTTTCAGATTACGACCACAAGCTTTCTGTGTGAATATTTAATTGAATAATAGATAGAGTTTTTATTGACACCCGAACAACAAGCACGTATTGGGATTGATAAAAATCTGGAACTTGCGGGCTGGATCGTCCAAGATTTTAAAGAATTTAATCCATCCGCAAGTATTGGTATTGCAGTAAGAGAATATCCAACTGAATCCGGTTCTGCAGATTATATTCTTTTCGTTGATAGAAAACCTCTTGGTGTAATTGAAGCAAAAAAAGTTGGGGATACTTTAAGCGGAGTGCACGAGCAAACTATTCGATATGCATCTGATAAACTTAAGTTCATCAAGAAAATTGAAGAACTGCCATTCCAATATGAATCAACGGGAACAGAAACATTTTTTACCGATTCAAGAGACCCTACTCCAAGACAAAGAGAAATTTTTTCGTTTCACCGCCCTGAAACATTGGATGAGCTTTTCAAGCAAAGTTCATCTCTAAGAAGCCGTTTGCGGAATTTTCCTGAACTCAATAAAGAAAAATTGCGCGACTGCCAGATTAGAGCAATTGAAAATTTAGAAAAATCATTTGAAGAGAATCGACCGAGAGCACTTGTCCAGATGGCAACAGGTGCAGGTAAAACTTTTACAGCGATAACATCGGTTTATAGATTATTAAAATTTGCAAACGCGAAAAGAATTTTATTCTTGGTTGATACAAGAAATCTAGGCAAACAAGCCGAACAGGAATTTCAAGCATACAAACCGAATGACGATAAAAGACTTTTCACAGAACTTTATAACGTTCAAAGATTGAGGTCTAACTTCATTGATCCATCTGCTCAAGTCTGCATTAGCACTATCCAAAGAATGTATTCTATTCTTAAGGGCAAGGAATTAGATGAATCTCTTGAAGACGAATCACCTTACGAAACTAAAGTTGTTGATAAACCTGTTGATGTAGTTTACAATCCAAACTTTCCCATTGAGACTTTTGATTTTATCATCATTGACGAATGCCACCGTTCTATCTATAACTTGTGGAAACAAGTGCTTGATTACTTTGATGCTTTCATGATTGGTTTAACTGCAACACCCGACAGCAGAACTTACGGTTTCTTCAACGAAAATGTAGTAAGTGAATACACGCTGAAACAATCCATTGCCGATAAAGTAAATGTTGGGTATGATGTTTATACAATTGAAACGGAAATAACACAGAAAGGAGCGGAGTTAAAAGCAAAACAGTTTGTTGATCTGCGGAATAAAATGACGCGCAAGAAAGAATGGCGTCAGCTTGAAGATGAAGTTAAATATGAACCGACACAGCTTGATAGAGATGTTGTTAATCCGAGCCAGATTAGAAATATAATCCGTGAATACAAACGAGTATTGAAAGAAGAATTTTTTCCGGAAAGACAGCACAACGAGAACGAAACCGAAGTTCCTAAAACACTGATCTTTGCCAAAACCGATAGTCACGCAGAGGATATTGTTCACATTGTAAGAGAAGAATTTGCAGAGAGCAACGACTTCTGCAAAAAAATAACATACAATGTTAAGAACGAAGATCCCGAATCAATTCTTCAGCAGTTCAGAACGGCTTATTATCCCCGCATTGCGGTAACAGTAGATATGATTGCAACCGGAACAGATGTAAAACCGATAGAAGTTCTAATCTTTATGCGTGATGTTCGTTCAAGAAATTATTTTCAGCAGATGATCGGCAGAGGAACGCGTTCGTTCAGCAAGGATGAACTTGTTAAAGTTACACCCGGTGCAAGACTGAACAAAGAACGCTTCTATATTATTGATGCAGTTTCAGTTTTCAAATCGGTAAAAGTTGATTATCCGGTTGTTGATAAAAAACCTTCCGTTCCGTTAAAAGATTTAATGAAGATGGTTATGCTGCAGCCCGATGAAGAGAACGTTTCTACATTAGCCGCCAGGTTAACAAAAATTGATAAACAGATTTCCGAAACAGATAAAGAAAAATTTAAGGAATTAACTAACGGCAAAACTATAACGCAAGTTGCCGTTGATCTAGCAAATCTTTACGATCCGGATTTCCAATATCAAACCGCCAAGCAGAAATATAATCTTGATGATAAAACTGAACCGACTCCCGAACAAATTCAAACAGTCATGCAACCATTCATTCAATCAGTCATTCGTCCTTTTGATGATCCGGCGCTGAGGGATTTTGTAGAAACTGTTAGACAGAAAATCTACCAGATAATAGATACTGTAAATATTGATAAAGTTAATTATTCCGGTTTTGACAGAACGGCAAAGGAAAATGCGGAAGAGATAATTAATAACTTCCGTAAGTTCTTAGTTGAAAAGAAGAATGAAATAATTGCATTAAAAATTCTCTACAGCCAGCCGTATAGAAGAAAAGAACTGACACTTAAAATGATAAACGAACTAAAAGAAATTCTTGCCTCACCGCCTTATTTGTTAACTGCAGAAAAAATATGGAATGCCTATCACCGTCTTGAACCGCAGAAAGTTACCGGATTAACCGCAGCAAGAATTTTAACAGATATTATTTCTCTTATACGTTATGAAATTGGGATTGATAAAGAACTTAAACCTTACAGCGAGATTGTTAATATTAACTTTAAGAATTGGATCTTCCGCAGGCAAGCTGTGGGAAAAATATTTACTGAAGTGCAGCTCGAATGGTTACGAATGATCCGAGACCATATTGTAACTTCTGTTAGAATTGAAAAGAATGATTTTGAATTCACACCTTTTATTGATAACGGCGGACTCGGAAAATTCTGGAAGCTGTTTGGAGAAGAAACGGAGAAAATTATTAGTGAATTGAATGAAGAATTAGTTGCTTGAAAAAAGAGAATAAAAATAGAACGCAGACGACGCAGATTAAGCGGATTAACGCAGATATAATCCGCGAAGATCAGTCTAATCAGCATCATCCGCGTTCTATTTCCCCCAACTGGTCTTGGGTTAAACTTGGTGATGTTTGTGAAATTATTATGGGTCAGTCGCCACCATCTTCCACTTACAACAATAAAAAAATTGGGTTACCATTCTTTCAAGGTAAAGCTGAATTCACCGAACTATATCCAGAAGTTATTAAATGGTGTTCGGAACCCCAAAAGATTGCTGAACCGTTGGATATTTTAGTCTCGGTTCGTGCACCTGTAGGTTCCACTAATATTGCTAATCAAAAATGTTGCATTGGTCGCGGCTTAGCTGCAATACGCTATTCCGATTGCCATAAGTTTATCTTTTATTTTTTTCGATTGATTGAAAAAGATTTGGATAATCTCGGTACTGGGACAACATTCAAAGCAATTTCTGGAAAAATATTGAATGAATTACCTATTCCTCTCCCACCACTTCCTGTACAGCACAAAATTGTTGGAAAGATAGAAGAACTCTTTAGCGAGTTGGATAGTGGTGTTGCAAACCTCCGCAAAGCAAAAGAACAAATTAAAATTTATAGACAGAGTGTGCTTGCGTATGCATTTTCCGGAAAGCTCACGCAAGAATTGAGAATTGACAATGGAGAATTGAAAATTGAAAAAGATAATTCTCAATTACCATCCGGTTGGAAATGTGTGAAGCTGGGAGAAATACTGAATGTAAGTAGTGGGAAAGGCCTGACTTCAGCTAACATGCAAGACAATGGTAAATATTCAGTTTACGGTGGTAATGGAATTAATGGTTATTACTCAAAATATCTTTTTGAGGAATCTAAATTAATATTAGGAAGAGTTGGTGCTAAATGTGGTGTAGTACATATAACTAAACCTAAGAGCTGGGTTACTGATAATGCTTTAATAGTTTATTTCAAACAAGAAGTAAATATTAATTTTTTCTATCATTGCCTTACTTACCACAACTTAAATAAATTATCTGTTAGCACAGCACAACCAGTGATTTCAGGTGCTAAAATTTATCCTTACGAAATATTATTTCCTCCACTCGAAACTCAACACCACATTGTTTCAGAGATCGAACGGCGGTTTTCAGTTGCAGATAAATTAGCGCAAACAATAGAAGAAAGCTTAAAGAAAGCAGAACAGCTAAAGCAAAGCATTTTAAAAAGAGCGTTTGAAGGAAAACTAACTTAAATTTTTAATTATAAATTTTGAGTTATT
>JACRFC010000107.1 GCA_016234355.1 Ignavibacteriales bacterium | reverse complement strand
TAAAAAAAGCAGGGAGATTAAAAAGTAATACCGGGGAGAATGAAAACAACAACAATGAGAATAATGCCCCCGGTTAATTCAATGTTGATTTGGCTGATAGATAATCTATTGTTTTATCTCTTTCGTAATCGGGGTATCGTGTACTTCTGCTTTAACTTTTATTTTACCGGCATATTTAAATTGAAGTACTGCTTCAAACGAAGCGCCGATCTTAAGATCTTTCATCACGCCTAAAAGCATTACATGAAATCCGCCCGGTTTAAATTCAAATTCAGATTTTGATCCTATCGCAAGTTTTCCGGCGGGACGCATTCCCATTTTATCATTCTCTCTTTTGTACGATTCGTGCACTTCAACTATGTCTGCTAGTTTTGATTCTGCGCCAATCAGTGTATCGGGTTTAGAGCCATTATTCTGAAGTACAAAATAAAGCGCCGAGTTTGCGCCTTTTGCTGCAGGTCGTACCCATGCGTTTTTAATTTTCAGTTTTGAATTTTGAGTTTTTGGTTGCTGTGCAAATATTATCATGTTAAGGGTGAAGATCAGCGCAACTATTATTAGCCAACTTCTTTTCATTTTCTTCGTGCTTTCTTTATAAATTATTTTCTATGCCTTCAACCGAAGACTGTTTATTGTAAATTTTTAATGTCGGCAACTATTTCATTTACATTTATAGTGCTTCCTTTATAATTCTTTCTGATCTTACCGTCGGCATCAATCAACTGAATTCTATCCGTGTGAACATAGTAATAAATTTTTCTTCCATTTCTGAAAATAGATGAGTCATTGGGAACAGCCCACACACCAACTTTTTTTATGATCGAATCCGTAACTGATTTTTCTCCGGTAAGGAAGACCCAATTACTCAAATCAAGATTTCTTATGCCCGCAAATTTTTTTAATACATCGGGTGTGTCGAATTTGGGGTCGAAGCTTAGCGATACAAAGTGAACATTTTTGATGTTCTCTTTTTTAATTCCTTCTTGTATTAACCGCATATTGTTTGTGCTAAGCGGACAAATATCCGGACAGTTAGTAAAGATGTAGTTCATAACAACAATTTTATTTTTTACAAAATCCGGAAAGACAACATTTTGATTATTCTGATTAACAAGGTTGTATCGGATGCTTCCAAGTTCCTCAATAACCGGAAATTTTTCTTTACAGCTCCAGAATAAAATTATAAGAAGAAGGGATTGCCATTTCATAATATTATTATCTGATGTAAATTCAAGTGTTCTTATATTTTCATGATCAAAATAAGGAAATTGTTTTTTAGATTTCATAAGGAATAATTAAGCGTGTTGAAAGATCTAAATGAAAAAACTTTTTTTCTTTTTTCTGTTAATAGTATTCAGCACAGTTTCTCTAACTCAAGAGCGCGTTAGGGTAATGAGCTATAACCTTCATAACTATCCTAATAATCAAGATGCGGATTTTAAAAAAATTATTAATCAGATCAATCCCGATGCACTAGTTGTAGTTGAAATGATACAGCAGGTTGGTGTAAATCAATTTTTAAGCAATGCACTTTCCCAAGATTTTACTTCTGTACCGGTACAAATAAAAGGAACTAATAGTGCGGGCAACGACGGAAACGATTGTGCCTTCTATTATAAAAGCTCTGTTTTAACTTTAATAGAGTATAACGCTATTTCGGCAAGAACAAGAGTTATAAGCAAATTCAAGATGGTACACAATACTACAAAAGATACTCTTATAATTTTCGGTGTTCATTTAAAAGCAAACTCTTTTACTTCGGACAATATTGAAAATGCTCAAAAGAGAGCCGATGCAGTACAATCATTAAGAAATGAAACAAATTTGTATAATAGCAGAACTAATTTTCTTGTCTGTGGTGATTTCAATATTTTTTCATCTAATGAAGCTGCTTTTCAAAAATTGATTGACCAAACATCGTCGGGATATTTCATTGATATGTTCTACGCTTCGGGGGACTGGAGTGGTGATCCAAAGTTCAACACTATTTGCACTTATTCAACCTCCAATTTAAACACAAGATTAGATATGATTCTTATATATCAAGCATTAAAAGATCCGGGTGGAATTGATTATGTAGATGGTTCGTTTAAAATTTTTGGGAATGATGGCGCTCATTTTAATCAAGCAGTTACTACCGGTACTAATACATGGTTTTTAAATGATCCGTCAATCGGAGTCTCGTTAAAAAATGCGTCTGATCATTTACCGATCTACGCCGATTTTATTTTCAACAGCACTACAGATGTAGGTTCATCTCAAAACTTTCCTGTTCAATTCGAGTTAATGCAAAATTATCCGAATCCATTTAACCCCGAAACAACAATTCAATATACAATTCCATCAGTAGAGACTCGCCGCGGCGAGTCTTTACAACATGTTGTTTTGAAAGTTTATGATCTTCTTGGAAGAGAAGTTGCGGTGCTTGTTAACGAATTTCAAGAACATGGAACTCATAATACACGATTCTCAAATCGCAACATGCCTGCCGGTAGGCAAGGTTCTCAATTGTCCTCGGGTGTATATTATTATCAATTAAAAGTTGGTAACTTTGTGCAAACGAAGAAAATGGTATTAACAAAATAAATGGACAAAAATAAAATTCTTCTCCCGGGTTTAGAAAAACAAATAAATTTCCTCCGAAAAAATCTGACTTCTGAAATTAACTCTGCATTAGTAATAGGATCAGCCAGTGAAATCCCGGCGGAAATAATTTCTAAGAACTTTAATTGTAATGTTGAGGTTATTGTTGAAGATTATGAATCATTGTTAAATTCAAAATTAATATTGAGAGATGCATCCAAAATAAATATTCGATTAATGGGTTTTGAAGCAACTGATTTTAACTCTTCCTCATTTGATCTTGTCTATGCACAAGCTTCAATTTCCTCTACCAAGAGAAATAAAATTGTAAAGGAGATAAACCGGACTCTAAAACCGCGCGGACTTTTCTGTGTTGGGGAGATCGTTGCGTTAAATAAAGACATTCCCCGGTTCGTTCAAGATATTTTCGATTCCTCCGATCTCTTGCCTCTTTTTAACAATGATCTGACTAAATATTATCTCGGAAAAAATTTTACATTAAACGGAAGTGTGGATCTAACAAATACACTAAAAGAATTTTATTTACTTAATGCAGATATGCTTAAAAGTAGTAAGGGTGACCTAACCCAGCAAGAAAGAAGTTATTACAAAAAGCTTCTCAACAAAATCAGCCATGAGTCAAATGCATATTTAAAGTTGGGTGCAGATAAATATATCGGCTTTGTTGCGTTATTGCTTCAAAAGAGTGCCGAATGAAAAAAGGTGATTTACTCGAACTGGATATTGCCGATTATGCGTTTGAAGGAAAAGGTGTTGCAAAAATCATTAAAGAAGTTCACACAACTGGATCTGCTGAACCGAAAAAATTTGTAGTATTTGTTGATGGTTCATATCCCGGTGATGTAGTTACCGCACAAATAACTAAGATTAGAAAATCTTACGCCGAAGCAAAAACAAAAACATTTATAAAAAAATCATCGCTTCGTATCGAAGCAAAGTGTAAATATTTCGGAACATGCGGTGGCTGTAAAGCGCAAGATCTTGATTATGAACAACAGATCAAATTCAAACAAGAACACGTAAAAGATCTTTTCGAGCGAATTGGCGGCTTCCATAATTTTGAAATTCTGCCAATAATAAGAGCAGATAAAACTTTTTTTTATAGAAATAAAATGGAGTTTTCCTTCTCCGATAAAAGATGGTTAAGCGAAAGCGAGATCTCATCAATGCAAGAAATACCTGATCGCTCGTTCGCATTAGGGTTACATATACCTGGAATGTTTGATAAAGTCTTAGACATTGACAAGTGCTGGCTTCAATCGGAGATCAGTAATGGTGTCTTAAATTTCACAAGAGCGTTTTTCAAAAATCATCAAACTTTACCCCATTCTGCTCAAAAACATACCGGTTTTTTACGAAATCTGGTAATAAAACAGTCTTTTTCGAATAATGAAATAATGATAAATCTTGTCGTATCCGAAGAGAACGAACACTTGTTCGTTTTATATAAAACCTCTCTATTGGAATCATTCCCTCGAATTACAACACTGGTCTTTAATATCAACAAAAAATTATCTCAGGTTGCTTATGGCGATTATGAGATTGCTTCCTATGGAAGCGGATTTATCTATGATTTCATCGGCAAATGGAAATACAGAATCAGCGCTAACTCTTTCTTTCAAACAAATACAGCTCAAGCGGAAAAACTTTTTAGTACAGCTTTAGAGTTTGCCGAGTTTAACGGCAGCGAAACTGTTTATGATTTGTATTCCGGCTCCGGAACTATTCCAATTTTTATTTCGAAATGTGTAAAACAGATTTACGGATTTGAAAATGTTGAGTCGGCTATTGCCGATGCCGTGGTAAATGTTTCGTTGAACAATGTTTTAAACTTTGAGCCGATATTAACGGATTTGAACAAATCGTTTCTTCCAATAATAGAAGAAAAGAATCTACCAAAGCCCGATGTTATTATTGCCGATCCGCCGAGGAGCGGGATGAATCCAAAAACCGTTAAAGATATTTTAGAATTGATGCCGAAAAAAATAGTCTATATAAGCTGTAATCCTGCAACTCAAGCACGTGATATTAAATTGCTCTGCGACGGCGGATATAAACTAATCAAGCTTAGACCTGTGGATATGTTCCCGCACACTTATCATATCGAAAATGTTGCATTGCTGGCTATATAATTTTCCCGCATACTATAATTTATTCTTAGATTTGATCGAGTTATAGACTGAGATAAATATTTCAGTTTGAGGAGAATTAGTTTTAAATGAATAAATAAGAATCGGGCGTTCCATTTTCATAATTTTCTCAACTTTACGATTTAATTCTTTTTTGTTGATGTTATTTGGGCGTATTGGATAGTTTTCAAACGATATCTTAAATGTTTCAAAAAATTTCTTTTCTTTTGCGATCAGTTTTAGATCTTCGGCGTCTTTGGGATCTAGTAATGAAATTACATTTTTAAAAGAACCATTCAGAATATAGCCCATGAATTCATCATCCGTGGGAAATGGGGTAAGGTAAACATCTTTTTCCAATTTTATTATTGCCCCTCTTTCAAACTCTTCAAGATCTTCAATTGATCTAGTTTTAAGTTCAGAGCTAATTGCTGCCTTTTGGTCTGTTGTTTCAATAACTCTTTTAGCAATATTTACCCGGTCCTTTCCTAAATAACAATGAACATAATATTTACCGAGTTTGTTAAGCGCTAAATCTTTTAGTCGTTTTAACGCTTCTTCGTTCTCGCTTATCCAGGGCAGCATAGGAATGTTTATAAGTTCCATTCCAACTTTTATTACATGATTCTTTTTCCTCTTCTAATAGCTTCGATTCGAACGGAACGACAGCTTCATGCATTAAACTTATGATTGCTGTAAAGTTTCTTTCTTTTAATAATCTAATTTTTGCCTCTTCGGGAAACGAGCCAAACACAAATTCAGAACCGTTTTTCGCAATTGCTTCGCTAATGTTTCTGTCTTTTTGCATTAAGCTTGGATTCATCCACAACCAAACTGCTCCTGCGGAAAAAATTAAAGGGAATAAGAAAAGGACCTTTCTTTTAAGTATGCTGTCAGATCTTAAAAACGATCGTGTCATAAACAATGAAATAATAAAAGACAGAATTACAAGAAATACCATTACAATCTTTATAATAATATCTTCTGTAAGTTGAGATCCGTTTTGCGTTCTTGAAAAATCGACAACCCATCGGACCGGGCCAATTAATAAACCCGTTCCCAGGGCATAACCGTTCATAAGCCAAAAAAGTAAAAACACTGAAATGTTTTTGAAGCTAAGTGAAAAATATTTTTTCCCAAAATTCATTTCATTCCCTTTCGTATAATTAACCATCATTATTGCAATGATAATGTAATTAATATAACTTAGAAATATTATTATGCTTATTTAAGCAGTAAATATTTTTTTAACCTTTTTAAAAAAGTTCTATTTGAAAGAATAAATAAAATATTTATTATGAACGTTATAAACTCTTGTTGCAAATTAAATATGGAGAACCGGGTGCGGCGAATGTTGATGTCTCTTTTTATTCTGATGAATATAAGTTTATTAGCACAAACTCAGCTTACTTCAGATGAACTTTTTGTTAAAGCTAAAGACGCCGCTTTTAATCAGAAAAACAGAAAGCTCGCCAGACAATTTTGCAAACAAGCATTAGCAAAAAGCCCGGATTATTCCGACATATCAATTTTTCTCGGTAGATTATATACATGGGATGGGATTTACGATTCCGCCAGAGTAATAGTTAAAAAAGTTATACGTAAAAATCCTACCAACAGCGATGCTATCAGTGCTGCGATCGATCTTGAGTATTGGTCGGGGAACTCAAACGTTGCGCTTATATTTTGTAATTACGGTTTATCTAAATTTCCCTCCTCAACAGAATTTTTATTGAAAAAGGCAAGGGTGCTTGACGATCTTCAAAGATATGATGAAGCATTTGTCTCCCTTGAAAAATTATTTCGTTTGGATCGTTCGAACTCGGATGCGATTTCTTTAGCGGAAAGACTTAAAGATAAAGTCAGAAAAAATGCCATCGGACTAACATATCAGCATGATCGTTTCGATAAAACATTTGATCCGTGGCAGCTTGGATCATTCAGTTATTCTAGAAGGCTTTTCTTCGGTACAACTATCTTTAGAGTAAATTTTGCGCAACGGTTTGCTAGTAACGGCGTTCAGTACGAAATTGATATGTATCCGAGTATTGCGTCTGGCATTTATTCTTATCTAAATTTTGGTTACTCACAAGATGGAATATTTCCGAAGCAGCGTTACGGTGCATCTTTATATCTAAGTTTACCTCTAAGTTTTGAAATTGATGGTGGATTCCGTTTGCTAAAATACTCGAGCGATACTTGGATCTATACATTTGCACTTGGAAAATATTGGGGAAGTTTTTGGTTCTCATTAAGAACATTTATTACTCCTCAGGTTGAAAAAGCTTCTCATTCATATTCACTAATTGTTAGATATTATTTATCGGGCGCTGATAATTATTTAGCTTTATCAGCGGGCACGGGAATTTCTCCGGCTGCAAATTCGGTTGACCTTTTGGGGAATTGGCTTAAGTCCGATAAGCTCGGAATGGAGTATCAAGTAAAGGTTAGTAGTAAATTTATTTTAAATATATCCGGCGATTATAATCGCGAAGAATATCTCTCAAACGAATTTCGTACAAGAATTTCCGCCGGTCTTGGCTTAAAATTTTTATTTTAATTCCTACAGAAAATGAAAAAAAGAAATCTCATCCTTACATTTCTTCTGATAATAATAATTTCCTTGCTGCCTGTAATAATGTTTGTATCGTGGCAGCTCAAACCCAAAAAGGAATTAAAAATTGCTATAATAGATAAAACCGCTCTTACAAAAGACGGCGACGAGCACAGATCTTTTAACTGGATTCTTAACAACAACAAATATTGCAACCCGAACAGAGATTTATATTCTGTTTCCGAAGATTATTTCGGTTTTTTCCCTAAAGAAAACAAGAAATATTTTATAAAAGATTTAGAAAAGTTTAATGATGTTCAACTAAAGAATCTGGCAGATAGACTTGATATGATCTATATGACAGATCTATACGGGATTTACAGTAAGGATTGGTATAGTGATAATTATCGCGGCGAGCGTTCGCAATTAATTTATGGCGGTATGTCTCGCAAAGAATTATCGCTATTAAATTTAATGAAGTCTCAGAAAAAATTAATTCTTACTGAGTTTAATACGATTGCGCCGCCTACGTCCAGTAGAGTTAAAACTCTATTTGAAGAAATGTTCGGATTGAAATGGAGCGGTTGGACAGGAAGGTTTTTTGAAAATCTTGATACTGCAATTAATAAGGAAATACCTGTCTGGGTAATTCAAGATTATAAAGCACAGCATCAAAATCGTTGGCCGTTTTCAAGATCCGGAATTGTTTTGGTACATGAAGACGGTAGATTAGAAATATTAGATTATAAAACTGACCTCAAAGAAGAAGTGCCGTATATTATTTCCGCTGAAATAAATCAAAAACGGTTCGGGATTCCTAAAAAGGTAAAATATTCTTATTGGTTTGATGTTATGTTAACCAAAAGATCGAACAACGTTATATCGTTATATCAAATTTTCAGCAATGCACGAGGCGATTCTATTTTGCAATCTCTAAATATTCCGAACCCTTTCCCTGCCGTGATAGAACATTATGAAAATGATTATAAGTTTTATTATTTCTGTGGAGATTTTTGCGATAACCCTGTTAAAATGATTCTCTCTAGATTTTCGGACATTACAAAATTTAAATGGTTGATGTATCCCACTAACGATATGGCCGAAAGAGAAAGTTTCTTCTGGTTGTATTATCAACCACTTCTTAGTACGATTTTAAGAAATTATTATGATTCACTACAGAAGAAATAGTGGTCTGTTCAATTTTATTTAAGTAGCGAGTCCGGAATTAATTTTTTTGTTTGCAGCATGTAATTATTACGTCTTCTATAATCTGCAAATTCATTTCCTATCTTGTTTTCTATTGTTTTATCATCTAAAGAAACAATGCTTAAGTCTCTAAATATTTTATAAAGTGTTTTATCGGAATAAAAATATTCTCCGTATAAATAATCGATAAGTTCATTTTTGTTTCGCATCAATGGGTATCTATGAATATTTCTAAATTGTCTTGCTGTATCAAGACCGGATCCGATAAAAGTTGAAAGAGAAATTTTTTCCATTTTGTATTGATCCGCAAGAAATGCTAAAAGTGTTGGTGTTATATCAAAATGTGAAGACACTGAAGAAAATTTTGCTGTGCGTTTTAGCATAGGAGAGTAAATTATTAGCGGAACATGAAATCTGTCAACTTGGGTAGTGATCGGAATCTCGGGCATTCTATGATCACCGGTAATAATAAAAATTGTATTCTTAAAATCATCTCTCTTTTTAAATTCATTAAAAAAATATCTGAATGCATCGTCCGTATATAGAACTGTTGATAATATGTCTTTATAACTTTTTATGCTTATCATAACATCCGGGTCTAAGTGAAGATTGGAATAGATTTCATCAAATTGTTTCCGGTAGCGATCTTGATTATCAACTATAAATGGTGAGTGCATAGAAAGAGTTAGAAAAATGTTAAGCTGGTTCTCCTGTTTTCCCGAATTAATTACTTTAAAACTTCGCTCGAATAGATCTCTATCTCCATAGCCCCAGGAAAATCCGCTCCCTGAAGAGGGCATTTTTTTATAACCGTTACCAAAATTATTTTGATCAATTATTAAATCGGTATTTTGTTTTCGAAGGAACCGATCCATGTCATCAAACCGTGCGTCACCACCGTAATAAAAATTTGCTTTATAACCGGATTTTCTTAAATACTTTATTAAAGAAAAATGTGCAGGTTGGTTTTCGTTCAATTCTAAAAAACCTCTTGTGCCAAACGGAAGAGAGCCAAAGATAGACGGAAGGGCGGCAAAAGTTCTGCCTCCGGTACTCAAACAATTTTCCCAATAGAGACTTTGTTTTGCAAGTGAATCTAAAAACGGAGTAAAGCTGCCCATATAAGCATTCTCGCCGGAATATCCTCTGCCCAAACTTTCAGTAATAATAAAAACTAAATTTGGTCTCTTCTCGCCAATATTAAAAAAATTAGCTAATATATTTTTTGTGTTTTCTTCGTGAAGAAACGGGTAATTGCTATCTGTGTACTTAAAGAAAACTTCTTCTCCTTCGCCTGAATCAATATAATAATTGGAAACCGGCAGCTCGAGCTCTTTTTCAAAAAAATACGTATACGATTTAGTGGTAAAAAAATCCAGCTTGTTTATTGTTAAATAATATTCTGATGTGTTTGAATAATTTTGCGGTTGGGGAGTAAGTTCGGTTCCAAAAATCAACGAGAGGACAATTAGAGTGCAATAAAATTTTATTACAGTAAAATTAAATCGAATCTTTTGAAACAAAAATATTACTCCCAAAACAATACCAATAAACAAAACCAACAAAACAAAGTAGATGGGGTTTAATCCTCCCGCAGAAGTTACGGTTTGATTTATTTCGAACATTGAATAACCGAATAGATCGGAGCCGAGTGGAATCGAAGTTTTTGTAAAATATAAATCAAGCAAAAGATAAATAACTGTTGTTAATGTAAATGAAATATTCAGAACTATTTTTGATGTCTTCCGATGAATTAAAAATAGAATTATAAATAGAGCTCCGAGTATTGCTGCAATTTCAAAAAAGATAGTTGTTTCCGAAAGGAACGATACAAATAAAAAATTTAATTGGATGCCGTGCTTAAGTATATTATTCCAGACAAATAGAATTTCATAACCTCTGATCAGAAAAAAAACAAGCAGAACAGCAAGCGATGAAGAAGCAAAATATTTGAGCGCATCTATCAATTTGTTTTTCATTACTTACAATCTTCCTTTGCTGAGTTTAACATTTAAGAAGAAAAACCTTTCTTCTCCATGTGTCCCCATTTCCTGTCGCCAAAAAAATATTCTAGAGAACCAATAAAGCGATACCACAGTGTGAGCTGTCTATATCCAAAATTTTCTAGAACCGCAATTACAAACAATTCGATCAAGTACAGAGTGCGCGGATATTTTCTAAATGTCAATTCTTCTAATATTACGGAGAGGAGAGACAATACAACTCCGTAAAGAATTGCTGCCGAAAGCAAGACAAGCGCAAAGTTTAACGATACCATTCCGAAGATCAATGAAATAAAAAAAATAATATAACCAATAGCTTCAATGACGGGTCCGAACATTTCAAAAAATACAAAATATGGAAACACTATCATTCCTAATAATCTGTAACGAGGATTAAATAACAATTGTTTATGAAGCATAAGACTTACAATAGTACCTTTCTGCCAACGTTTTCTTTGACGGCTTAATATTTTTGTGCTTTCCGGTGCTTCTGTCCAGCAAACTGGATCCGGAATAAAAGAGATCAACGCTTTCGGATTTTCTTTTCGTAATAAGCGATGCATTCTTACAATTATTTCCATATCCTCGCCAATACAATCTTTAAGAAATCCGTTCACTTTTATCAATTCACTTCTTTTAAAACAACTAAATGCGCCGGAGATAATTAAGATGCCGTCCATTATTTGAAATCCATTCCGACCAAACATAAACGCACGTATATATTCAACCACTTGAAATTTAGCAAGCCATGATTTTGGTAAATCTACACTGGTTACATATCCTTTATTAATCTGACAACCGTTTGCTATCCGAACAGTTCCGCCGACAGCAATTACGTTTTCGTTTTCAACGAAAGGATAGCTCATTTTCAGCAAACTGTCTCTTTCAATGATTGAATCTGCATCAACTACTATTATTAGATCGCCGTCGGAAATGTTTATGCCAACATTTATAGCATCGGCTTTACCGCCATTTTGTTTATCTACTATCACCAAATTTTTGTGGTTCTTGCAAATGTAAACAGCATTAACCTTTTCGGTTGGAATATGATCGAACGGAAGATATGGTACTGCAACTGCATCAAATTTTTCTTTTAGAATATTTAGTGTTTGATCTTTAGAGCCGTCGTTCACAACTATAATTTTATATTCTGGATACTCAAGCTGTAAGAGTGCAAGGATTGAAGTATATATTCCTGCTTCTTCGTTGTATGCGGGTACGATCAAGGAAATCGATTTATATTTTTTTAATTTGAATACATCTTTTAGATCTTTAAAAGCTTGGTTGTTCAAATACCTTTTTAAATTATAAAACGACAGAAAGCTTAGAAGAATGTAAATACTTCCTATAGCAAGAAAATAAAGTAAAATAAAATAATTAAAATATTGTACGATGCTTCTTATTATATCAATCATTCTCTAAAATTCTTTTCTCCATTATAATTCTTTTGGCAATAATTGATTCGATTTGACCGGACGGATTATTCGCATATTCCAATAATTTATACTCGCTCTTGTTTGAAAATTTATACATTGTTTTTGCTGCCTCAATTTTTACTTCCAGCTCCGGATCTAATATTTTTATTATAATATTTTCTTCAAGTGATGTATCGCCAATTTTACCAACCGCCTGAATTGCAGCAACGCGTATCTCCGGTTTAGAGTGTGATAAGAAAAATCTAAGCGCATTTACAGAATCTAAATTTTCAACTTCACCTAAATATCTTATTGATTCGATGATAAGGTCTTTGTTGCCACTGTAAAACAAGATGTTTAAAATATTCTTCAGGGCGTCTGCATACTTAAAGTGCCATAATAAGGTTATGATAACAAGAATAATATCAGTTGATTTTTCCGTTTCAAGCCTTTTCGTCAATATCGGACATATAGATTGATCAAATTTTATGATCATTGACAAAATACTTTCTTTCGTTAGATATTTCCTTTTTTTAGAAAGATCTAAAATAAGATTGATGTTTTTATATGCGCTAAGATATGCCAGACTTTCAACCGTTGTTCTGAAAATTAACTCGTTAGGTGCCTTTAATGTTTTTACAAGAAGATCAACTACTTCTTCTGTATTAATAAATCTTAAAAAGTAAATTGCTTCTACTTGTTTTTTTCTGCTGTGTTTATTCAGTTTGTTAATAAAATATTCGCGAAGACTTGTTTCTGTAATTAATTGTTTTAAGCGGTCTAAATCATCTCCCTTTAGATTAAACAAAAATGTCCTTAGATAAGAAAACAAATATTTGTATTTGTTTTTAGGTATTCGGGATATTAGCTCTTGGGGATTCAAGTTCGAGTAAAGATAGCCAAAGATATGATCTTGCCATTTAGAAATAAATTTTTCCTGCTGCTTATTTCTAATATGATTTATGAGTCTAATGGTTAACACACACGTCATAAAAAAATAAGCGAAGATCAAAAGTATGAATAGAGCAATCAGAATGAAAAAATTGTAACCTGTGGCCAATAAAACTCCGATCTAAATTAATTTTAAACAGCTCGACATAAATATATTTAGATAAAATATAATAAAATAGATTGGATTACTTAAGAAGTGTTTTTTGAATTCTCAATAACAGCTCGGTTGTAGAAAAAGGTTTAGTAATATAATCCGCGGCCCCTGCACGTAGGCATTCCAATATTGCGCTTTCATGTGAATGTGTGGATAACATTATTACCGGTATATCAGATATTCTTGAATTTGCTTTGATCTCTTTCAGTAAAGTAAGTCCGTCTATAACCGGCATCATCACATCAGAAATTATTAGATCGGGCGTATCTCGAATTAGATACTCAATTACCTTTTCCCCATTCAAAAAGCTTTTAACATCATAGCCCTCTTTAACAAGTTTGAACTTGATTAAACGAGTAATACCCTCGTCATCTTCTATTATAACAATATTCTTGTTTTTTCTGGTCATGCCCTTTCGGCGGAAAGAAAATTTTTAACTTGTGTCCAAAATTCTATGAATAATTTACTTAATTAAAACAATTTTCCCAACAACAGATATAGTCTGCTTGCTCAATAATATTTTTTGAAGAAATTCATCTTTAAAAAATTTCATAACAGAAAAACAAAAATTAACATGGTTTAGTAACTAAAAGAATTTTTTTTCAAAAATTTTTCTAACGTTTCAGACAAATCATAAAATCACAACTAGTTGGTTGTAGAGCATTTACTAAAATTTCTGAAATTTAAATTGGCCGATAATTATAGTGTTCGATTGTCCATAATGAGAAATAAATGATTTTTATAAAGCAATTCGTTTAAAATATTCTCCTCTTATAACCCTTTCGTTTTTTTTCTGACAAAATTTGTTGTTCATACAATTTACTTCTTAAGATATTTATGTAGAAAAAACCGTCATTTTCGCAATTTTTCTTTGACTCAATTTCTCCTACCGATATCATTTTGAAACAGATTCCCTCCTGTTTTGGCATTAAAAAGTTCGATTTTACTCTGAAAATCAAACTTACCTATGGCATTCGTATTGCCCTTCACTTACCACTTATAAGATCAAATTAGGAGAAAAGTAGTGAATACTTATACAAAACTGTTGTTGAGAGTGATCGTTTTTATATCACTCATATACGGTTTGTCAACTACCGTTACTGCACAGACTAAAAAATTGCTGAGCGTGCAAGATTATACCAGTATTGCTAAAATTATCAGTAAAGCTGAGGGCACAGATCTCACTTTTACAAGACCTTATTCTCCGGGTGGATCCATGACAATTTTTGCTGGAACTTTTAATGGAACGCTAAATTCGGCTTCTAAAAAATTCTACTGTATAGATCTTCCACAACCTTTAGCATACAGTCCAGATGAATATTGGGATGAAGGAAGTACACCATCACAGATAACTTATATACTAAACAACTACTATCCACTTAAGACCAGTTACACAGGTAAACTTTCTGATAATAATAAAGAAGCAGCAGCAGTTCAAATTGCTATTTGGTATTTTAGCGATAATGTTAATGCTTCTACTGTAACAGATGCAACCATAAGAACCAGAGCTCTTGCAATAATAGCAGATGCAACATTAAATGCAGGCAATACCAATCCCCTTGCAACTCTTCAAGTTATTCCCACAAATCAAACGGTTCCAGCAGGAACCCCGGCTTCTTTTTATGTTCAAGCGATATCACTTTCAAATACACCTGTTTCGGGAGTCACAATTCAGTTAACAACAACACTTGGAACACTTAGCACAACAAGTGTAATAACAGGCACTGATGGCAAGACTCCAACAATTACTTTG
The DNA here is from genome assembly GCA_016234355.1 of Ignavibacteriales bacterium. Taxonomy (GTDB): domain Bacteria; phylum Bacteroidota; class Ignavibacteria; order Ignavibacteriales; family Melioribacteraceae; genus Fen-1258. The sequence goes on along the minus strand of JACRFC010000107.1, from coordinate 754 downwards.
AACTACAGCTCAAATGGAACGGCCTCGGTAAAAGCAAAAGCAACTGTTGAAATTCCTCAGGGAACAAAGTACGTTCATAAAACAAATCCAAACGACCATCAAAAACTTGTCCTTGCAACTCCAGCTACAGATGTAAAGGAAGTTTTTACAAACATAGAATTCACTTGTAAGAACAAGATTGGCAGCTATGTTTACCGCGATATAAATGCTAACGGAACTAAAGATACCGGCGAACCCGGTATTGCAGGTGCTGTCGTTGAATTAGTGCAAGGTTCCACTGTTATTGCTACTGCTACTACTGACGTTAATGGTTTTTATTCTTTCCCGAATTTACCGAATGGAACTTACACTGTAAGATTACATGCTTCTAATTTCGCTTTCGGCGGAGTATTCTTTAATACAGATATAGTTAAATGGTATACAAAGAACAGTGCTTCTGTAAACACAACCTTAAACTGCAACGATAACTTATCTATCAACTTTGGTTTTTACAAAATATGTATTGGAATTACAAAAACCGCAGACAAAACAACATACAACCCCGGTGATATTGTTACTTATACAATCACCGTTGAAAACTGCGGTGATTTACCGCTTGCCAGCGGAGTAGATGTTTATGATAACTTGCTCTGGGGAACTACACCATATCATATCAATTTAATTAATCCGGGTGAGACTTTTACAATTCCTGTAGCTAATACAAAATACACAGTAAAGCCATCTGACTGCGGTAATTTAATAAATACCGTAAGAG
>JACRFC010000106.1 GCA_016234355.1 Ignavibacteriales bacterium | reverse complement strand
AGGTGAGCATCAAATAATTATTTTTTAATTAATCCGCATCGTTTGAAGAACTTCTCCCTGAATACTTATTATAGAGGCGTTAATCCGAATATTTCTCCCAGATGATTCTACAGCTTGTTGAGAAAGTTGAGCCAAACCGCTGCAGCATGGAACTTGCATAATCAAAACAGTAATAGATTTTAAATTTGATTCGTTTATCATCGTAATTAATTTTTCAAAGTAAACTTGTTTATTAGCATCAAGCTTGGGGCATGCTATTGCCAGCGATTTCCCTTTTAAAAAATCTTTATGAAAATCCGGATACGTAAAACCGCAGCAATCCGCCGCAAGAAGTAAATCAGAATTTCTAAAATATTGTGCGTGAGGAGAAACAAGATGAAGCTGTATCGGCCATTGCCGCAAATGTGAAATACGATTTCCTTCTTCGCCATCATTAGCATCAGATTGTTCCAGAATAATTTCGCGAGAGCCAGGACATCCGCATTGTGTTCCTTTCTCTTCAACAATATCCTCCGATAGAGGATTTTCAATTCCATTATCACGTAAATATTCCAATGCTTCACGTAAGTATTCAAACTCTTCATGCTCTCGTAAATGTTTTAGATGTGCTTTGATTACATTCGTTCCGCCTTTAACAATATAATCCATAACTTTTTTTTCATTGTATGGCTCAGCTTCGCGTTCTACAATTGTTAATGCGCCGGTTGGGCAATGTCCTAAACAAGCACCGAGTCCGTCACAAAAAAGATCGCTGATCAATCGTGCTTTACCGTCAATAATTTGTAATGCGCCTTCGTGGCATTCGGGAACACATTGTCCGCAGCCGTCGCATTTTTCTTCTTCTATCTTTATTATTTTTCTTAGCACAAGTTCTCTTTTTTAATGAATCAATTATTTACTAAAAATCTTTTTTTGAAAATTTTCTTATTCCGATAAAAAATGGAATAACCGCCCACACAATAAGCGATAATATTGATAATATCGTTCCTAATGAACTTCCAAAGAATTTTTGAAATACAGCGCCCGTGTAACCCATTAAAGCGGAGATATCAAGTTTTAAGATTACTAATAGTCTGGCAAGATCTATCGGGTTTAGCATACTTAATATTATAGATATTTTCTCGATTGGATAATCTTGTAAGATCTGTAATAGGAAAAGTATTAGTCCATCATAGATAGCAGAGAAAGCAAGCCAGGAAAATGTAGCAAGACCCAAGCCGAGCATTTTATTTTCGTTTAGTGTTGCTATTAGAAAAGCGATACTGCAAAAAATAATTGTTTGGAAGAATCCGGCAATAAATAAAAAAATAAGTACATCAAAACCGCCGCTGATATTACCTAAATTAAAAAGAATTGGGATAGAAATCCCGACAACAAAACTAAGAGCCAGCGGAATTGCCAGACCAATATAAAGACCAAAAAATAAAATGCTTCTCTTAATTGGTTGCGCCAGCATAAAGATGATATATTCTTTGCTGTTGTAATAATGAATGGTTCCAAAAATTGTTGAAACGAGCGGGATAATTATTAATACTACATTCATCAAACTGATTAACACTCTGGAAAAATCTTTATTGAATGTAAAAAGACTATAGCTTAGCAGGAAAAAGAAAGCCGTGTAGATGATTATCCATTTACTTCTTGAGAGATCATGAAATTGATATTTAATTATTTTTAGAAGGACTCTCATTTTTCAGCACCGTTCATAATTGAAGCAATGGCTCTTTCTAAATTTTGTTGATTTGTTGAATTGATCAGGTCTTTAATTGTCCCGTTGAAAAATATTTTACCTTCTAAAAGGAAAACTACATTTTGGGCAAGCTCTTCCATCTCGCTTAAAATGTGTGATGTGAAAATGATGGTCTTGCCTTTTTTATTTTCTTTAAGAATTTTGTCTTTTAATAAACTGCTTGCAACCGGGTCTAATCCTGCAGTCGGCTCATCCAATATTATTATTTTAGGATCGAAGAGAAACGCAACAGCAACATTTACTTTTTGGCAGGTTCCTCCGGATAAAGTTTTCAATCGTTTATTGAATGCCGGTTCCAGTTGAAAATCCGAAATTAATTCTTCATCGTAATCTTTTTGTTTGTCTCTTAAGTCTTTTACCATTCTAAAAATTTCATCCACCGTTAAATTTTCGGGGAAATTTGCAATTTGAGAAACATAACCGATCTCTTTTCTGTATTCATAATCTCCGTTTAATATTATTCCGTTAACAACAATTTTTCCGGAGGTTGGTTTTACTAATCCCAATAAAGATTTTATTAACGTAGTTTTTCCGGAGGCATTGGGCCCGACTAAAAATGTTAAAGTTCCGCTGGAAATGTTTAAGTTAATTTCACTTAATGCTTTGAGAGAACCGTAGTGTTTTGAATAATTGTTTAGTGTGATCATAAGAACTTTCGCATTGCCGGATTGTTGTCAATTAAAGTCTCGGGTGTTAAAGCAGGAAAAATGTTTTCGGCAATATTTAATAATTCAACAAAGAAACTTCTTAGCAGAATCAATGTCGGCCGGTTTCTTTCGGTTATGACAGAAAATAATTTAACAGGATGATAAGGAACATCGCCAATACCGTCTTTATTTAAATCATAACCTTTATATT
>JACRFC010000101.1 GCA_016234355.1 Ignavibacteriales bacterium | reverse complement strand
TTTTTCGGGTTAACTAAAAAATTTAATCTTGATTTTTACTGCAATGCATTCGGAATCGAATCGCCCAAATCAAAAGGCATAACCGGAATGGAAGTTAAGGAACTTTATAAAGCGGGAAGGATCAAAGATATTGCTATTTACTGCGGTGAAGATGTTAAAGCAACTTATGAATTATTTAAGATTTGGAATTGCTATTTAAATATTTAAAAATAAATTTTTCTCCATTATTGATTAAATAACAGCATCATAAACTTAATTGAGGTTCTATATGAACACCAAAAAACTAATTATTGCGGTTCTTGCTGTCTTTGTCCTTTTGGAAGTTACCGGATATCTAATTCACAGTGTATTGCTTGCATCTACTTACATGGAAGAAGCAATCTCTAAAGCATTTCGTCCGATGGCTGAAATGGACGCAATGATGTGGAGAATGATGGTAGCAGATTTTGTCTTTTCATTTTTCTTTGTTTTCATTTTTATAAAGGGCTATCAGAATAAAGGAATTATGGAAGGGGTACGGTATGGAGTTTATATTGCTTTGTTCATGAACTTCTCTGCTTCCGTTGCACAGAATGTAGTTTATCCTATTCCATTCACACTAGCTTTGCAATGGTTTATATATGGATCAATCCAAATGGTACTGATTGGTGTTGTTGCAGCATATATTTATAAACCGGCAGAAGCAAAGTCAGCTTAATAATCTGTAAGATTTTTTCGAAAAGGACATCAAATGATGTCCTTTTTATTTTATCAAAATTAAAAGATCTCTCTAACAGATTTGCTTTGAATTAGGGGAAAAATAATTCATACTGATTTATAAGATTATAGCGCCCGACAAAATTATCTAATATCTTATCACGAACGACGCATAAAAGTTTTCCATGAAAATTCTCACGTTCTATAAAAATTTTTGTTATTGCCGGTTCTAATCCCCTGCCTTCTAATTCAAGTGGACCCACTTCGTCAATGACCAGCCATTCTAATTCTTTATTAATACAATCAGTTAAATTTTTTTTTGCCCAACCGAATGTTTGATTGCTAAACTTGAACTTGCCGATCATTGTTACGTCTCTCGTCTCATTCGTTTCAAGCTGCCTTAATGTTCGTGATGCTATATGATAGATAAATCTTTTGTCGTCTATAACCGGTTGGAAAATCCCGTCAATATTTTTTTGAGTGGCAGCCCAATGCATTAATCTGGTAGTCTTTCCTGTGTGTACAGGCCCGGTGAGAATAAAAAGATTTTTCATTAATACGGACTGTTTTAAGTTCTTTTATGATTTAAGTTACTCGAAATTTAATTTTGATACAATTCTAATGATAACGAAAACGAATAAATTCAATAATTCTTAAACGTAAATAATTTTTGTATTTTTGAATCGAATATTGATAAGGGTAATTATTGAAAATTTTAGTAACCGGCGGTGCGGGATATATTGGTTCACACTTTGTAAAACTGTTATCTGAAAAGAATTATCATGTTGTAGTGATTGATAATCTTTCACGCGGACATAAAGAAGCAGTTCCTAAGAATATTCATTTTGAAGATATTGATCTTCTTGATGCCGGATCACTTTCTTATTTTATACAAACACAAATGCCGAGTGCAGTAGTACATTTTGCTGCCTTTGCTTATGTCGGCGAATCAGTTGAACATCCGGACAGATATTATCAAAACAATGTTGTTGGAAGTTTTAATTTGATAAAACTTTGTGCAGAAAATGGTGTGAAGAATTTTGTTTTTTCTTCCACGTGCTCTATTTACGGCAATCCTACTAAGATACCGATTTCAGAAGATCAGCCATCGCAGCCGATTAATCCTTACGCAAATACAAAATTAATGATCGAAACTTTACTAAAAGATTTTGAAACTGCATCCGGCATACGACATGTTTCTTTACGTTACTTTAATGCTGCAGGTGCCGATCCCTCCGGTTTAATAGGAGAAAGCCATAATCCGGAACCGCATTTAATTCCAATTGTATTACAAACTGCGCAATCAAAAAGAAAAAAAGTTTTTGTAAATGGAAATGATTACAATACTTTAGATGGAACTTGTATCCGGGATTATATCCATGTAAATGATTTAGCTGAAGCACATTTGAAATCATTAGAGTTTTTGATTAACGATGGTAAATCAAATGTTATTAATTTAGGAACCGGTAAAGGAAATTCTGTTCTAGAGATTATTGAAAAAGCAAAAGCAATTACAAAAAAAGAAATTCCATTTGAAGTTGTTTCAAGAAGAGAAGGCGACCCTGCTGTACTTGTTGCAGATAATAAAAAAGCTAAAGATTTATTAGGATGGTCGCCAATATATTCAATAGAACATATTTTAGAAACAGCATGGAAATGGCACTCTAATCCAAAATATTGAGGTAAAGATTGCAGTTCGAAAAAACATTTATTAACGGATTGATTTTAGTAAAGCCGGATGTGTATCAGGATGACCGCGGATATTTCTTCGAATCATTTAACAAAAAGAAATTTTCTGAAGGAGGAATTAATGAATCTTTCGTTCAGGATAATATTTCGAAATCTGTTGAAGGAACTGTTCGCGGGCTGCATTATCAAGTCGAAAAGTATGCTCAAGGGAAATTATGCAGTGTTGTAATCGGAAAAGTTTTAGATGTTGCTGTTGATATCCGTTTCGGTTCGCCGACTTTCGGAAAATATTATGCGGTTGAGTTAAGCGAAGAAAATAAAAATCAACTTTGGATACCGCCCGGTTTTGCACATGGATTTTCAGTTCTATCAGACATTGCAATTTTTAGTTACAAGTGCACTTCATTGTATAATAAAGAAAGTGAACGAGCAATACTTTTTAACGATTCTGATCTGAATATCAACTGGAAAATTTCTAATCCGATTGTCTCTCAAAAAGATTTACAAGCAAGATCATTCAAGGAGATAGAAAAAGATTTTCTTTATTAAATAAACTACAAGGGGTTAAAATGAATCTTTCTGTTATAGGAACCGGTTATGTAGGACTTGTGAGCGGAACTTGTTTCGCTGAAATGGGAAATAAAGTTATCTGCGTTGATAATAACCATGACAAATTGGACAAATTGAAAAAGGGGATCGTACCGATTTATGAACCCGGATTGGAAATTTTATTTTATCGTAATATCGAGAAGAAAAGATTAACATTTACGAACGATCTAAAAAAAGCTGTTCTTGAATCTGAAATTATTATGCTTTGTCTTCCTACTCCGCAGGGCGAAGACGGTTCTGCAGATCTAAAATATGTATTTGAAGTAGCCGATGAGATCGGAAAGATCTTGAAAGGTGCAGCTACAGGTGATTTCAAAATAATAGTTAATAAAAGTACCGTTACTGTAGGAACATCGGAAGCAGTAACAAAAATAATTGAAAAACACGGTGTAAATAATTTTGAAGTAGTTTCTAACCCGGAATTTTTAAGGGAAGGATTTGCTGTTGATGATTTTATGAAACCGGATCGAATTGTTGTAGGTGCACGTTCTCAAAAAGTTTTTGATCGAATGCGTACTCTTTATGAACCATTTGTTCGTCAAGGTAATCCCATCTTTGAAATGAATCCCGAAAGCTCAGAGGTAACTAAGTATGCGGCAAACTCTTATTTAGCTATGCGTATAACTTATATGAACGAGCTGGCAAATTTTTGTGAAGCTGTTGGGGCGGATGTTGAAATGGTTCGTAAAGGAATGGGTTCGGATACAAGGATCGGAAAAAGATTTTTATTTCCAGGCATCGGTTACGGAGGTTCTTGTTTTCCTAAAGACGTGAAGGCACTTATCAAAACCAGCGAAGACAATAATTCACCGATCAGACTTCTCAAAGTTGTTGATGAAGCGAACAAACTTCAAAAACTTATTCTTGTAAAGAAAATCTTAAAACATTTCGATCGAAATATTAAAGGGAAAAAATTTGCTGTTTGGGGATTAGCATTCAAACCAAACACGGATGATATGCGCGAAGCACCGTCAATCTATATTATTAAAGAGTTAATCCGGCTTGGCGCTAAAGTTTCTGCTTATGATCCTGCAGCGATTGAAAACGCAAAATTTTATTTAGATGAAATTCTTGATTACTCTCCGGATCAGTATAGTATGTTACAAGATGCCGATGCATTGTTAATTTTAACCGAGTGGAATGAGTTCAGGAATCCGGATTTTAACCGCATAAAAACTGATTTAAAATCGCCAATCATTTTTGACGGACGGAATGTTTTTGAAATTAAGAAAATGGAAGAATTAGGATTTACTTATTACTGTATAGGAAGAAAAACAGTAACAAGTTAATTCCGAGGAGTCCCGATAAAATCGCATAGGCGTCAACTTAATTTTTTCTTCCGAACCTTCTAGCATTTGTAATCATTTGTCCTTAGAGTACTAAAAATATTTATTTATCCTCTACGAGGATTATGTATTTGTCGTGTTTATTTATCTCTACAAAAATTAAACATCTACGATGTTTTTAGACCTCGTAGAGCCTGCCTGCCGGCAGGCAGGGTCTTATTGTTGTAGAAATAATGTCAATCCAATAATTCCAAATCCTCGTAGAGGATTAACAAGAGTTGAGAGATTTCCAAGTTATAATATTTTAATGAGTTAGTGAGAAAAAACCAATTGTTAAGTTAACGCCTATGCGATAAAATCGGGACGACGACGAATCTCCTAATTATTAATTTTGCCCGGCTCCGCCGGACTCAGAATGACATTAAGAATTAAGCACTCGTTCATAATATTCAACATACTTCGGAACAATTAAATCCTTGTCGAAATTTTTTACCGCACGTTCACGGGCATTTTTTGAAAATGATTTATATCTCTTCTCGTTTGTCAAAAGTTCAACAGCATACTTAGCCATTCTATCAATATCGCCAATCTCTGCAATGTATCCGGTTTCATTATGAATATTGAGTTCGGGCAAACCTCCGACAGATGAACTAACTACCGGAACACCGCACGCCATTGCCTCTAAAGCGGACAAGCCAAAACTTTCTGATTGCGACGGCAATAAAAATATATCAGCCGCATTTAAGATTTCTGCTAAACCGTCTTGTTTTCCTAAAAAAACAACATCTTTATGAATATTAAGTTCTCGTGCAAGCCGCTCGCATTCGGATCTATCCGGTCCATCACCGGCTAGAACTAATTTGGCGGGGACTTCCTTTTTAACTTTCTCAAGAATTCTAATTGTATCGGTAACTCGCTTTACAATTCTGAAATTGGAGGTATGCGCTAAAACTTTTTCTCCGTTTGGTGCAATATGCTTTCTAAATATATCACTCTCTTCCGGTTTGAACTTTTCTATATCAATAAAGTTGTAGATCACTTCAATATCTTTTTCGATGTTATAATTAGTAAGTGTTTTTTCTTTTAAAAATCTTGAAACTGTAGTTACTCCGTCACTTTCTTCAATACTGAATTTTACCAGCGGCATAAAAGACGGTTCTAATCCAACAAGAGTAATATCCGTACCGTGAAGAGTTGTGATAAATTTTAAATTCTTATTAGATCGTCTTAAGACTTGTCTTGCCAGATATGCGCTAACTGCATGGGGAATTGCATAATGAACGTGCATCAAATCTAATTCTTCAAAATCAATTACTTCCAACATTTTACTAGTTAGGGCAAGATCATAAAGTGAATGCTCAAACAAAGGATAAGTACTAAGTTCTACTTCATGGAAAAAAACATTCTCAAAGAATTTATTAAGCCGATGCGGGATTGCATAACTGATAAAATGAACTTGGTGACCAAGAGAAGCCAGAGCTAATCCGAGTTCAGTAGCTACAACACCGCTGCCGCCGTATGTAGGGTAACATGTAATTCCGATCTTCATGAATTTTCTCTATTACTTATAAGATTAGTCTTGTTTATTTTTGTTACAATTAAAGTATAACTCACAGTTTAAAATAAGCTAATTTATTATCAATGAAAATTATACTAATCGGGCACTCAATTATAGATCATTTTGAAGGTATGGAAGAAAATAAATCTTTACCCGGTGGAATATTTTATTCAACCATCGGAATTAATTCCATAAAAAAATCAACTGATCAAATTTACCTTCTTACCGGATGGAATAGAAATTCGTTCCATCTATTCAAAGAACTTTATACAAAAGTGGATTTAGACCGGACAAATGAATTGGTTAATATGCCGGAAGTCAATCTAAAAATTTCCGGAGAAACTGAAAGGGAAGAAGTTTATAAGAATATGGCTGCTAATCTTTCAATTAATCATATTAAAGATTGGAATCTGTTTGATGGAATTTTAATAAATATGATAACCGGTTACGATATATCATTAGAACAAATAAAATTAATACGTAATAATTTTAGAGGTATTATTTATTTTGATGTACATACACTTTCGCGCGGAGTAGATAACAATTTGAAAAGAGATTTCAGACCAATTCCTAGAATTAAGGAGTGGCTTGCTTGCATTGATATTTTACAGTGCAATGAAAGCGAACTTAAAACTATAGTTCAATATCAAAATGAAATTAGCAGTGCAGAGAAAATTTTATTTTTAGGCCCAAATATTTTAATTATAACCCAAGGCGAGTGTGGAGCTCAAGTTTATTATCGGGTTAATGGAGAAGTAAAAAACCTATTTGTTAATGCGATAGAGATTAATTCAGCAAATAAAATCGGCTGCGGAGATATCTTTGGGGCGGTCTTCTTTTATACATATATTTCAACAAATGATATTC
>JACRFC010000102.1 GCA_016234355.1 Ignavibacteriales bacterium | reverse complement strand
GTGTAAACTCCGCGAAGGATCCCATACACCTCTGATTTAGAGATTCTTCGTCGTTTCACTCCTCAGAATTATATGTCAAGATTCGCGTACTTAGCGTGTTTCTCAATAAATGCGCGGCGCGGTTCAACAGCATCGCCCATAAGCGTTTCAAAAATTTTGTCTGCCGCCGCTGCGCTTTCCAAATTAACTTGAAGAACTGTACGAGTTTCCGGATTCATTGTTGTTGACCACAATTGTTCGGGATTCATTTCTCCCAAACCTTTGTAACGTGATATCACAATTCCTTTTGTTGAAGTTGTGCTCTCGCTTTCTTCCGCCTCTTCGCCTTCTACAACAATCACTTCCTCTTTTCCTTTTAAATCTACTTTGAACCGTTTTAAAATTTTATCGCGTTCGTCATCATCAAAAGCATAATGTTCTTCTTTCCCTTTTTTAATTTTATAAAGCGGCGGTTGTGCAATGTATACTTTGCCCGATGTGATCAGCTCTTTCATGTGGCGGTACAAAAATGTTAAGAGTAAAGTCCGGATGTGGCTTCCGTCCACGTCGGCATCAGTCATTAAAATAATCTTTCCGTATCGCGCTTTTTCATGATCGAACTCTTCACCGATTCCCGCACCGATCGCCGAAACCATCGCTTGTATTTCCTGGTTCTCAAGAATTTTATTGATCTTCGCTTTTTCAACATTTAAGATTTTTCCTTTTATCGGAAGGATCGCCTGGAATCTTCTATCGCGCCCCATCTTTGCCGAACCGCCTGCAGAATCTCCTTCTACAACATAGATCTCGCAATGCTCGGGATCGTTGATTGAACAATCTGCAAGTTTACCGGGTAAGTGCATCGTATCGAGAGCGTTTTTTCTGCGAACAAGTTCGCGAGCTTTACGTGCCGCTTCGCGGGCTTCTGCCGCACGCATGCATTTATCAATTATTTTTTTTGCTATCGTAGCATTCTCTTCGAGAAACTCTGAAAGTTTTTCTCCCACTAAAGTTTCTACTGCCGATTTAACTTCTCCGTTGCCGAGTTTAGTTTTTGTCTGTCCTTCAAACTGCGGCTCCATCACTTTAATGGAAATTACCGCCGTCAATCCTTCTTTGAAGTCGTCGCCGGTTAAAGTTATTTTGTTGCTGTCTTTAATAAGCCCGTTCTTGTATGCGTAGTTGTTAAGCGTTCTTGTAAGCGCCGTTCTAAAACCGACGAGATGTGTTCCGCCCTCTATCGTATTAATGTTGTTAACATACGAGTGAACGTTTTCGGAATATGAGTCGCTGTACTCAAACGCGATTTCAACAGGCGTGTTGTCTTTCTCTCCTTCAATGTAAACGGGTTTATGAATTGGCGAGCGGTTTTCATCAAGATATTTTACAAAGTCTATCAATCCGCCTTTGAACTTATAAACTTCTTCCTGGTCGTCCGCTTCGTCTTTCAATGTCATCGTAACTTCTTTATTAAGGTATGCAAGTTCGCGTAGTCTTTCCGAAACCGTATCGAAGTGAAATTTTATTGTCTTGAAAATTTCTTTGTCCGGCATAAAGGTAATTTTGGTTCCGGTGTTTTCACTTTTATATGTGCCGATCTGTTTAACATTCGCTTTAGCAATGCCGCGTTTATATTCTTGAGAATAAATTTTTCCGTCTCTCTTCACTTCTACTATGAGCCATTCGGAAAGCGCGTTCACAACAGAAACACCAACGCCGTGAAGACCGCCGGAAACTTTATAGGAATTCTTATCGAATTTTCCTCCAGCATGAAGAACCGTCATAACAACTTCAAGAGCAGATTTTTTTTCTTCTGGGTGCATATCAACCGGAATGCCTCTTCCTCTATCTTCAACCGTAACGCTTTGGTCCTTGTGAATGGTTACAATTACGCGGTCGTTATAGCCGGCGAGAGCTTCATCAATACTGTTGTCAACTACTTCGTTGATGAGGTGATGAAGTCCGCGCGATCCTATATCGCCGATATACATTGCGGGGCGTTTACGTACAGCTTCAAGTCCTTTTAATACGTTAATGCTTTTCGCAGTATAATCTTCCTGCTTTGCTGTGTAGTTCTTTACTTTTTCTTTCGCCATAATTTATCTGTATTCCTTCCCGCCTGCCGTACAGGCAAGCTCTACAAAAACTTTAATGTTTTTATTACTTGTCCGTTAAAATGTTTATTTATTTTTTCTGCTATTAGATTTTTTCTAAGATTCAGTTCACTTTTCCAAACGGAGTTTTCAACCCTAAGAAACAAAATTTGTTTTTCTACCTTAACAGCTTGTGCGATCGGTTTTAGTTCCGGAAATATTTTTTCAAATTCATCAACTATGTTATAATTCTTAAGCGACTGGCGCAGATTGGTAAACTCCGCCTCTTTATTCAACACATCATCGAGTGTTCTAAAACTGCTACGCGTATGCCGCTTTGCCATTGTTAACTTTTATTAAAAGATTTTCTTTTCCCATATCCAACCCTTCTGTTTTTGTAAGGTCGGTCATAGTAATAAATGCCTGTCCTATTTGAGAAAGATACCGGCTGATTCTTCCGGCGCGATAAACATCAAGTTCGCCGAAAACATCGTCCATCAAAAAGATCGGTGTCTTTCCAAGTTTTTCCTTCATAAAAAAGAACTGACCAAATCTTAGAGCTATCTGAAATGTTTTATGCTGTCCTTGTGAACCAAAGCGTTTTAGCTCAAGCTCGTTTATGTAAAAGATAAAATCATCTCTGTGCGGTCCAGCTAAATTCGTTCCTCTCCGTAGTTCGTCTTCACGGAGATCATTCAATTCTTCTCTAAATCTTTCCGTAATCTTTTCCTGGTCTGTCCCAGAAAAAGAATCATAAATTATTTTCGGTTCTTCAGCTCCTTCTATAATTTGATTATAAGAATCTTTAAGGTAACTGTTAAACTCGATAACAAAATTTTGTCTGTGTTTAATTATTTCCGTGCCGCTAATGATTAGTGATTCCGTCCACGCATCCAGTTGATCATATAAGTTTTGATTACGTGTTTCTTTTATCTGAGTCAACAATGAAGAGCGCTGACGTAATGTTTTGTTGTACTCCAGCAATATTTCCAAATATGTGTGGCTCGCCTGCGAAATTACCGAATCTACAAATCTTCGCCGTTCTGCCGGCGCGCCCTGTGTAATTGCGTGATCGGATTGTATAAGCGAGACGATCGGAAATTTTCCTATAACCGAAGTAGAATTAAAAACTTGTTTGCCGTCTAAATAAAAATTCTTTTTTCCTTTTGAAGAATCAAAAAAGATCCGTGTGTTGTTTTCTGTTAAATCTGAAAAGTTTCCTTTCGCATCAAAATATTGTTCGCCAAACATTATAACATCATTCTCGTTAGCAAGATTTAAATTCTTTGTAGTGCTCAAATAGTAGATTGCCTCTAATATGGATGTCTTTCCCTGCCCGTTTCCACCAACGATGAGATTTAACTTGTCGGAAAAATTCAGCGATGTGTTTTTATGCAGTCTGAAGTTTTGCAATTCGATTTGCTTAAGAACCATTTTACGTATTTAAGCGAACCGGCATTAACAACATCATTAAGTCTAGATTTTCTTTTTTCTGAACCGGTTCTATTACTACCGCTTTGGTCGGTGAGTGAAGTTTAAAAATTATTTCTTCTTCGCTGCTTAAGTGTGTAAGAACATCGTTAACGTAAGCTGAGTTAAATCCGATTTCCAGAGCGTCTCCTTTATATTCACAAATTACTTTTTCTTCTCCTGATGCGCCGATATCTAAATCTTCTGCGGAGATTTCCAGAGCATCCGTCATAATTGAAAACTTAACGCGTCTTGTGCTTGATGTTGAGAACAGCATCATTCTTTTTATTGACTCGTGAATATCTCTGGTGTTTACTTTCATAAAAAATTCGTTCTCGAGTGGAATTACGCTTGCGTAGTCGGGATACTTTTGGCTGATGAGCCGGGTAATCAACTCAATGTCGTTTAGCTTAAACGATACATAAGTTTTTGTAAGATGAATTTTAACATCCTTCTCGTTCAATATTTTCAAAAGTACAGAGACCGCTCTTTCCGGAATTACATATTGTTGATTGAACGCTACCTTAATGTTTTTGTTCAACATATTTACAAGCCTGTGCCCGTCGGTGGTTACAAGCCGTAATCCGTCATTTCTAAACTCAAATAATGTACCCATCATTGCCGGACGCATTTCTTCTTTGCTCATTGCAAAGGCGCACTTTTCAAATGCTGATCGTAGTTCTTCTCCATTGATTAATACTTCGTTTATATCTTTTGCGTTTTTATCGGTTTCTACAGACGGAATTTCCGGGAACTCGTCGGCGTCCAAATAACTGATTGTATATTTTCCCATGTCTGTAACAATGTTGATTTTTTTGTTCGCCATTAACTTGAAATGAATCGTTGTGTCTTTCAAAGAACGAACCACATCGTTTAAAAGTCTTGCCGGAACTACTATTTTTATGTTTTCATCTGCCACAATGTTAAGTGAAGACTTCAAAGATATTTCTAGGTCGGTAGCATAAATGGTAAGCTGTCCATCTTTAACTTCGAATAAAAAGTTTTCCAGAATTGGCATTGGTGTGCGTGTAGGGACAGCCGGAATAATTTTGCTTAGAAGTTTTTCGAGCTCTTTACTGTTAACTTTGAATTCCATAATTCATCTCCTAGTTGAACCAAAAATATCAAAAAATGCTGCCATTTTCAATTTGTGTTTTACTTATGGTTACGTGATATCAACAGCCATATTATTATATAAGCTATATATATATTAAATAATATTAATAATAAGCTGTGTTAACTTGTGTATAAGTAGTTTTTATTAACCATACAATTAAATTTCCAAACAAATAACCAACAGAATAAAGTTGGTAACATAATAACAAACGTAAGTTATCAAATGGTGTGTTATTAACAAAAGAATATAAACATTAAAAGCACTGATTATACACCGGTTACGAACAAGAATAAATTTTAAGTAACACGCATCTCAATTTTATTTTTTAATGAATCTACCATCTCTTTCATTTTAGGATCCCCTGCTACTAGATTTTCAATGCTGGTTTGTGAATGGATAACCGTAGAGTGGTCTCTTCCTCCAAAATGTAAACCAATGGTTTTCAGAGAGGACTTAGTGAGTAATTTGGAAAGGTACATAGCAACCTGACGAGCTAAAACAATTTCTTTTCTACGATTCTTTTCGCGAAGTTTATTTTCTTCAAGATTGAAAAACTCGCAAACAACTTTGGTGATCAACTCTATAGAAATATTAACCTGTTTATTTGTAGAAACTTCTTTAACAGTTTTTTTAACCAGGTCAAAATCTATTTCTTTAGAAGTAAGAGAAGAGTTGGCAAGAAGCTTGATTAAACACCCCTCTAACTCACGAATATTAGAAGTTATATTTTGTGCTATATATTCTAAAATTTCACGGGAAAGAATAATGCCGTATACTTCACTTTTATTTTTTAAAATAGCAACGCGAGTTTCGAAATCCGGTGGCTGTATATCAGCAGATAAACCCCACGAAAATCGGGAGATTAATCTTTCATTTAAGCCTTTTAAATCTTTAGGCGGCTTGTCACTGGATAAAACAACTTGTTTGCCGGATTGATGTAGAGTATTAAAAATTTGGAAGAACAAGTCTTGTGTTTTTTCTTTGCCTACCAAAAATTGAATATCGTCAATTATAAGAGCATCCATGCTTTTATAAAAACTAGAAAACTCATTAACGGAATCGCCCTGAATAGCTTCTACAAATTCAACGGTGAAAGCATCTGAAGAAATATATACAACGCGTTTTTCCGGGTAGCGTTCTAAAATTTTATTGCCGATCGCATGTATCAAATGAGTTTTTCCTAAACCTACACCAC
The DNA here is from genome assembly GCA_016234355.1 of Ignavibacteriales bacterium. Taxonomy (GTDB): domain Bacteria; phylum Bacteroidota; class Ignavibacteria; order Ignavibacteriales; family Melioribacteraceae; genus Fen-1258. The sequence continues at coordinate 20,693 of JACRFC010000102.1, read as the reverse complement.
CGTATATAAAAAGGGGATTAAAAGAAGTTTGTCCGGGATTCTCTCCTACAGCAATAGCAGCAGCGCGCGCAAGCTGATTTCCTTCACCCTTTATAAAATTTTCAAAAATATATCTTGGGTTTAAATAAGTTTCAAAGTCACGCACTTTAGTTTGTGCTAAAGAAACAGCTGCAAGATTATTGGATGAAACAGGGGCAGAAAAAGCGTCGGCAGAAATCTTTTCTTCATAGATTACATAAGCAAGTCTTCCGTCCGAGCCCAGAACCTGAGAAATAGTTTTATTGATTAAAGTATTATAATGTTCTTCTATCCACTCAATGAAAAAATTATTAGGCACATAAATTTTTAGCGTGGTTTTTTCCAACTCAAAAGGTTTTATAGGTAAGAACCAGGTGTTGTAGGTTATAAAAGGAACATTTTCTTTGATTAATTCTAAACATTCCTTCCAAACTTCAGAGGCATTCTTTTCAGTTTGGATGCCAAGAAGGCTTTCGGCTGCGTTTTGCATATTGTCCACAATACGGAAGAAAGAAAAAGGTATAAAAAAATGATTTATTATAAAAAACTAAGACGATTTTCAAGACTACTAACAAATTATTAACATTAAAAAGACGGCGTAAACTATTTGTTTACAAACAACTTTCAGAGAAAATTAGTAATAACTAACATAGAAAGAGAAGAAAAGTACAACACAAAAAAAATTCTTAAAAACGTGAAACGTTCCACAAAATTTAATTATCAACAACTTATTAACGGGTAATTTAGCCTATTATATGCTCGTGTGAAGATAGGAGAAGAGCGTAATTAGTGCAAATAAATTCTCTTTAAGAGAAAAATAATTTTTATAAAAAGAAGTTTTGAACAAAGAATAACGAAAGCTAATTTAGTGCCGAAGAAATTAATTAAGCAATAATTTTATTTGTGCAAGGTATGAAAAATATTTTGATTGTTTTTACAGGCGGAACTTTCTCTATGAGAATAGATGAAAAGACGAATTCGGCTGTTCCTTATTTCCACGGAGAAGAATTATTAGAAATGATTCCTAAAGCAAAAAAGAGAGCAAATATATCAGTTTATGAATTTGGCAAATTTCCCGGGCCACATATTACACCAGAACTAATGTTGAAGCTTTCAAAAAAAATAAAAAAGTTTATTTCACGCAAAGATATAGACGGAGTGGTAGTAACTCATGGTACAGATACGCTGGAAGAGACAGCATATTTTTTAGATTTAACAATTAAAACCGAAAAACCTATAGTTGTAATAGGTGCAATGAAAACAAGCAGCGAAAAAGATTGGGACGGTCCTTTAAATCTATTGGATGCGATTCGTATTTGCAATAATACCAACAGCAGAGGAATGGGCGTTCTAGTCTGTCTTAACGGTGAAATAAATGCAGCAAGCGAGGTAACAAAGACACACACGGAAGATATTGAAACATTTCGAAGCCTGGATTTTGGTTCGCTTGGATTTATTAATAGAGGCAAAGTAATATTCAACAGACAACCGAATAAGCTTGAAAGGATAGAGACAGAAAAAATTAATTCAAATGTAGATCTTATAAAAATATATGCAGGAATGAACGAAAAGTTTTTTAAGTACTCTGCTGACAGCGGTGTAGAAGGAGTAGTTATAGAAGCAATGGGTGTTGGCAACGTTCCACCACTCGCATTTGATGGAATTAAATACATCGTAGAAAAAAATATTCCGGTAGTTCTTGTGTCAAGATGTCCTGCAGGAGAAACCCTGGACATTTATGGTTATCCAGGCGCCGGGAAATGGTTAAAGAAAATGGGAGTGATTTTTGCAGACTACTTGAATGGGCAAAAGGCGAGGATAAAATTAATCGTTTGTCTTGGACTGACAAAGGACAAAGAAAAACTTAGAAGGCTTTTTGAGAAATAAGCATGAACAATAGAACAGAAGGGAAAATTTTTTGAATAAGCATAAAACCATGGAGAGGAACAACTATTCTCTTACCCCTAGTTATTTATTACACGATTAATACGGGATTGTTGGAACAAGATTAATTAGTGGAAAATATTTTTTATAGAACCGGAATTTTAATGTTTTTAATCACCCTGTTCTTGCTTCTCTTTTTAAGAGAGACAGAGCAAGCAAATATAGACCTTAGCATTAGACTACACCAAGTCTCACCGCTCCATTTTTAAGTGCCAGGAAACAAGCTTTCTCAACCGAAAAAGATTTTCATAATTAGGATTGTGATTCATCAAAGCCAAATAATATCTGAAAACCTTCTCATATTCTTTTTTATAAAGATTTATTATAGCGCCTACATAATAAAAATCATCTGCCTTAACGGATTTGATTAGTAGCGGGGAACGCTTCAAATAGTTTTCCGAAATAGTTAACTTTTCTTCTGCCTTTAGAAGTTCGCTGTTTTGTAAAAAAGCTTTAGCAAGCTGAATATATACACTAAGGCGAGAAACACTATCCGGTTTAGTGGATCCTATAAAAGAATTAGACTCATTCTCGATCGAGAAGATATGCAAGAAAGTTGCGGCGTTAATCTTTTCGTTTAGAAGAATATTGTTATAGTCTTTGTTAATCTGCAAAGAATCCGGGAAAAGATTTACAAGTAGCTCTAAAGAGAGTAACCGCGCATTTATTATCCCTAAATTTTCATAAGCTAAAGAATAAAGTAGATTTGTTTGATAATCCTTAGGGTAAAGCTCTTTAAGATATTTTGATAATCCGAAAGCAAAGCGATAATTCTTTGAAATATTCAATGTGTAATTTATACTATTGAGCAAAACGTTTTTTTGAGGAGGATATTTCTTGATATACTCTTTTATGTACAATCCGGAAGAAAGCGTGTCAAATTTTTCATCGAACGAATAAATATAGCTGGACGGCTTCCCGATAAAAAAAGCGCGAGGAGCCAAAAACTCAAGATGCGGGTGTATCTCGGAGTTTATAGGAAAATAGTTTGCCATTGTAGAAAAACCCCGCGGCGAAACCGACTGACAAGCTAAAAAAGTAAATGGATTGTTAATCCCGATCCTTTCAAAATCTAGTTTTATTAAAGGTGAAGAAAATTTTTTATTGAAACCTTCCAAAGAAAGGTTTATTTCTTTTTTTGAACCGACCAATATAATATCGTTGGCAGTCCCTCCCCAAAGCTGTGAAAACGGAAATATCGAAGAGAAGGTATTTAATACGAGCTTGACTACATCATCATCCGCTTCATAAAGATGAAACCACTGAACCATAATACCGCCGTCTGCAAGCGACGCTGAACATTTTTCGAAATACTCTTTAGAAAATAGATTCCCGATTCCCGCTACCCAGGGATTAGATGGCTCCGAAATAATAACGTCGTATTTATCTTTGGAAAGCTTTAACAAAGTAACGGCATCTTCGTTAAGGATATTCACACGCGGATCATTAATACAATTTTCATTCTCATGCTCGAAGAGAGAAGCAGCAGAAATAACCTCTTTGGAAATCTCAGCACAAATAACTTTTTTAACAGGAGAGTTTAACACAGAACCAATAGTTGTGCCGCTGCCGAAACCAACCACAAAAATATTTTTCGGATCGGGGTGAAGCATCATAGGAATTTCACCAAGCAAGACTTGAGTGGGCATATCAAAATACGTACTTGCATCCGGCTTACCGTTAATTATTAATCTTTTATTCGTCTTATTCTGAAGAGATTGTGTAACAGCAACGGTTGCATTAATTCCTTCTTGGTAAAAAATTATTTCTTCATCAGTAAATCCTTTGGCAAACTCATCGAAGGAACTTGGCGGAGGAACGCCGAAAGAACGAAACACACCACTTAGCAAAACTTTTTCGTTCCATTTAGGAGAAAATACTAGATAAGAACAAAAAACAAAAGCGCATATAGTATAAACCAATGCTTTTTCTTTGGCGGAAAAAGATTTGTATTTCGACAGCAAAAGAAATGCACCAAATAAATTAAGTGCGACCCCAATTTCAAAAGTTATTTTTATTCCAAACAATGGAATGAATACCAGCCCGGTTAAAACAACACCAACAACGGTTCCAATAGTATTTACAGAAAATACTCTGCCGACTGAAACACCGATCTTTTTATTTGAAACAGAAACTATTTCGGAGGCAACGGGAAGAGACATTCCCATGAATAAAGTGGGTAATAACATTAAACAAAAGCAGAGAATAAATTCGACAGCGAGAAAAATCTCAAAGGATTCTTGGGATTTTAAAAACAATGCCGAGACTTTCCATAAAAGGTAAGGCAGGCGTTCATAAAAAAGCAAAACAAACATAGTTGAAAAAGCGATTGCGCACTGTAAGAAGGTTAATAATTTTACATAATTATATTTTTTTAAAACATTTTGAGAAACAACCAGGCTCCCTAAGGTTATTCCGCCGATGAAGGCCATTAACATTATAGAAAATGCATACGTGGAGGAACCGAAGAAATTAATTAACAACCTCACCCAAACCATTTCATATAAAAGAGCTGCCATTCCCGAAATTCCCGCAACGAGGATAACTCTATTAACAGTTTGTTTATCTACTTCAAGAAAATCTTTGTGGTTAGTTTCTTCTACAGCAACAAGTTCATGTTCAAATAATTTATTTTGTTTTCTCGATAAGTAAAAGCCCACTAATCCGGCAAAGATATTTAAGAATGCAGTAGAGTAAATTGTAACATCCAAACCGAACTCTTTTATTAATATAAAACCGGCAAAGACTACACCAACAACAGCACCAAAAGAATTTAGAAAATATAGAGAAGCAATTTCTTTCCGGGCATCTTGAATACGTTCTACAAAAAAATTACTTAATACGGGCAAAGTTCCGCCCATTGCTGTAGCGGGAAGAAAAAGAAGAATTGCCGCAACAAGAAATCGAGTCCCGGTAAATAAAAACGGTTTTGAAATAAGATTTAAATTCGAAGCCGTAGAAAGAAATAAATTTCCTACGAGCGAATTAATTGTCGGATATAACAAGCAATAAACGCCGATGAATAATTCTAATAAAGAGTAAATGCGCACAGGATTAGCCATAGAGTCGGATCTTTTACCAAATAAATAATTGCCAAAAGCGAGGCCGCCTAAAAAAGTTGCAAGCACCGTCATTTGAGCATAAGTAGTATTACCCAGGAATAAACTCAAATATTTAAACCAAACTACCTGGTAGATCAATCCGGCGATTCCGCTAACGACAAATAGAAGCGAGACAATTGTTCTAACATTTTGTTTCTGCATAATTCCTCATCTAAGAACCGACTGCAATTTAAGAAAGGTTAGGTGAAATTAAATAAAGGAGGTAAAAATATTTTATAAGCCGAACTAAATTATTTATTAAACGAACTTAAGAATTACAATATAGACTTATAAAGATATCACCGCCCCGAATAAACCGGGGCAGGCAAATCTAATTAATAAAAAGAAGCTGAATGATTATGAACACCGGAAGAAGAACCAGAAGAGAGAAGCCATAAATATATGCGAAGAAGCTCGGCATTTTTATATTGTTCTCTTCGGCAACCGCCTTCACCATAAAATTTGGACCATTGCCGATGTAAGTCATACTTCCAAAGAAAACCGAGGCAACAGAAATTGCTTTAAGAATCTCTTCCGGTATTCCGGCAACGATATTGCCCGAATGTATGCCCAAGCCCAGAGCAAGGGAATGAAACGTTACCGCTGTCGGAGTGTTATCTAAAAAACTGCTTAACAATCCGGAATAGTAATAAAATTGTTGCGGTAGAATTACGCCGAGAGATTTGGCATTGTTTTCCAAATACAACAGACACGGAACCATAGTTATAAAAATACCAAGAAACAAATAACCAACTTCTTTAATCGGTTCCCACGTAAAATTGTTTGATTCTCTTGTTATCTTGGTTGTAAACAATAACGAAAAAATAGCCATTGCAAGAATAACGGCTTCGCGGATAAATTTATAATAGTGACTACTCTTTATGAAAGGAAGATATTGTTCGTTTAAGAACGCAACGGCAAGAACCACACCGATGAGCCAAATAAAATTTATTTTTCCGGAAATTTTAATCGGCCTTATATCCCGCCTATCCGACTCGATCGCCTCCTTCGGTTCTTTTTTGTGGTAGTAAGTATCAACAAAAAAATAAATAGTTATAAGAAACAGATTGGTAACGAACCACTCGGGAAGAAGTTTTAGAAACCACGTAAAATGAGCGCCGCGCAGGTACATCATAAATAATGGTGGATCGCCAAGAGGAGTTAATAATCCTCCGCAATTAGCAACAATACCGATGAAGAATAAAATTGTGTGTACTTTGTATTTTCTTTCTTTGTTGGTATGAATCAAAGCGCGTATCAACAGCATAGCAGCGCCGGTCGTTCCCATAAAAGACGCAAGCACCGCACCGATAATTATAAACACTACATTTATCGAGGGCTTTGCTTCTATATCGCCGTCTAAAAAAACGCCGCCGGTTATTGTGAACAAAGCACCAAGCAAGATTATAAACGGAACGTAATCAAATAAAATAGTTTCGAAAAGCTTTTCTCCTAACCCGGCACTTAAAAGATATATAACAATGGGAGCGCTAAGAACGATTGCCGCGATGAGTTTGTTTTTATTCTTTTCCCAGAAATGATTCCAGAACAAAGGTAAGACAGCTATCGAAAGAAGCATTAGGAGAAAAGGTATAACAGTAAACAAGGGAACGTTAACAGTAAAATCTTCCATTGATAAGATCCGATAATTTTATTAAAAAAAAGATTTATATACACACTTTTAAAGAAATAATTTAAAACAGCACTTAAAAAAATGAAAGACCAAAGTACAAATTAAAAAAGCAAAATTACTTTTTGAGAAGATCTCTTATTTGAGATAACAGCACAATCTCTTCTTTAAGCACCGGAGGAACAGCGGGCTTTGCTTCCTCTCTTTTCTTTAAACTATTCATTCCTTTTATTATCAAAAAAATAGCAAAAGCAACAATGGTAAAATCAATCACCGTGTTAACAAATAATCCATATTTAATTGTAACACCATCAGCCAAAGAGACGGAAAGACTGCTAAAATCTATACCGCCCAACAGCAATCCGATAGGAGGCATTATCACATCCGACACAAGCGAAGTAACTATCTTGCCGAATGCCGCACCGATAATAATTCCAACCGCCATATCAACTACGTTTCCCTTCATAGCGAATGTTTTAAATTCCTGAACTAGTTTCATTTTAGCTCCTTTAAATTAGTTAATAAAGGCCCATCCCAACCCTTCCCAAAGGGAAGGGCTTTTTTAAAACTCGGTCGAGGTATTTAATTCCCGATCCTCTTTATAAAATTATAACCACGAAGCAAGCCTCGAGGAATTTTTTCGATTAAAAGTTATAACAGTGGCGAAAACCGTTTGTCTATCATTACTACATCTAGCGCATCAATTCTATAACAAGATACTAAGTAATCCTACCTTTATAGACTCTCCCTAAATTTAAGGTGGAAAAACCGCGACAAGAGCTTAACCATCAAGAATATCTATTAATTTTTTATAAACAAATATTCTATACCGCTGTTTTCCGGTGGTCTCTTCTAAAATATTTTCTTCAAGAAATTTTGCAATGAGAACATTTGCCGTTTGTTTGTTTAACCCAAGCACTTTAGTGATAAACGGAAGCGATATAAATGGTTTGCGAAAGATTAACTCGAAAACTTTTAACGATGGCGCAGACACAAACTCTTTATTTAAAATATTTTGATAATCGCTCAACTCTAAATCAGTAATATTTTTTATGATGCGTGAAGTATGTATAGAGGATTCAATTATTATTTTAAGAAAGAATTTTATCCAGCTTTCCCAGGAGTTATTTTTTTCTAAATCTTCCAGCCGATCAAAATATTCTGCTTTCCTATTATTTAAGACATGTGAAATTTGGAGGACGGGGACACTTAATCGTCTCTTCCATAAAAAATGAAGCTGCAACAAAATTCTTCCAACCGATCCATTGTTAGTCTCGAAAGGATGAATCATTTCGAATTGGGCGTGAATCAAGGCGGCATTAACTACAAAAGGATAAGAAATATCAGAAACAATATAAGCTTCAAAGTCTTTCATGAGTGGCTCGATCTTATCCGGATGAGGAGGAATATATTTAGCATTGCTTTCCCCTGAAGAATATTGTCCAACCCAAGTTTGTGTCTTTCTATATTCGCCCGGATGTAAATCTTCCCCAGATAAATCATAAGCTAATTCTTTGTGAATTGATTTTATAATGTGTGAAGAGCTTGACACATTACGGAGTAATTTTTGCGCTAACGATAAAGCGCGCATGTAACTTAAAATATTTTTTAAATCTTCTTGATCTTCTTGAATAAGCAGACTAAAAATATCGGTAAGACTAAATTTATAACCATCTATCCTCAAACTTTTTAAGGATTCAAGAATTGTCAAAGAAGAAATCAGGAAATGATTCGATGGAAGAACGTTTATTGCACCCTCTAGCAGATATAGAGATTTATCAGCTTCATTAATTAATGCATATATCTCAGAATCAAAACGAATTTTAGGATTAGGAGGTAAAGAGACGATAGACATAATTGTTGGTCAATTAATTTAGACTAAAAATGATAAATAATTAATTATAAGTCAATATATTTAGACTTATTTAACAGAATAAATAATTTAGTCCGGTAATGGTTTATTAAACTCAAGTTAATAATAAATAAGTCTAATATCGTTAACTTAGGAGATCTTCGTCTCTATATAGAAGAAGAATAGCGGACTGGGAAACGATAACAAACTTTTCCTTTTCGATTTCAACTTCGACAGCATCTTTACGAAGAAATACAGCAAAGTCTCCTTCGCGAGCTTGTAGTGGAATATACTTTGTGGATTTTTTGTCTCGCCACGGTTCATCGTCATCAGCAGGCATACCAATTGGGTACCCGGGACCAACTTTAATTACATAACCACCTTGAACTTTTTCTTTTTCCTGTACGCCCGGAGGAAGATAGAGGCCGCTATTTGTTTTGTTAAGATTTTCTTCCGGACGAATAAGAACGCGGTCGCCTACAATAATTATCTTTTCTGTGTTTATCATTTTTTTGCCCGTTGTTTCCTTAAAAATAGCAAATGACAAAGAGAGCATCAAATACTTATCTTTGTTATAATAATCTTTAGGCGATGATGAAAGATCAGTGGAAAGAACATTGGAATGATCGTTATTCGAATGATGAATTTATTTATGGTAAAGAACCGAATAAATTTTTTGAAGAAGAGCTAAATAAATTAAATCCAGGCAAAATACTTATGTTGGGCGAAGGCGAAGGAAGAAACGCTGTTTATGCCGCCTCGCTTGGCTGGAGTGTTGACGCAGTAGACCAAAGCGAAGCAGGCAAAGTGAAAGCCATGCAACTATCATCAGAAAGGAAAGTTAAAATTAATTATTACGTTGAATATCTTTATTCATATACACCGGAACAAAACCATTATGATGCGGCTGTATTTATTTTTCTACATTTGGAAGAAAGATTGAGAAGCATTGTCTTTAAGAAAGCAATTGATTCGTTAAAACCCGGCGGAAAAATTATTCTTGAGGTTTTTGAAAAAGATCAGATTAAATATGATTCAGGCGGGCCAAAGGACGAAGAGCTGCTCTACTCGCTTGAAGATATTTCCGAAGAGTTAATAGAGCTGAACTTCGAAAAATTTTCTAAAGAGATCGTAATCTTAGACGAAGGAAAATATCATCAAGGAAAAGCCTCAGTTATCCGGTTCGTTGGAGAGAAACATAAATAAAAAATTTTGTTATATAAACGAGAAAAGAATCATGCTAAGAAAATATTTAATAACAGCAATTCTCTCGCTTTTGATTTTTGCTTGCAGCGGGAACAATAGGAATTCAATTATCGAAGAATCGGGTACAATCGAAGCAACAGAATCTGTTATAAGTTCACAAGCAGCCGGAAAAATAATAAAGATTATCAAAGATGAAGGAGCTCAAGTAAGAGCCGGCGACACTATTATAATGATAGATCACGAGGCATTGGACATTCAGCGGAAGCAAATGATTGCCAATAGAGAGATTGCAAAAGCACAGCTGGATCTATTAATTAACGGTGCGCGCAAAGAAGATATAAATCAATCCGGGCAGATGCTTAATCAAACAGAAGCAAATTATGAGATTGCAAGATCAGACAAAGAAAGAATGGAAAACCTAATTAAAGCCAACACCATAACACAGAAACAGTATGAGGACGCAAGAGCGCGGTTTGATATTGCACAAGCACAACTAAACTCGGCTAAAGAAAATTTTAATAAAATAAAAAACATTGCTCGGCCGGAAGAAATAGCCCAGGCTAAAGCAAACTATCAAAAAGCAGAAGCGGTAGTTGAATCAATAGACAAAAATATTCGCGATTGTTATGTTACTTCTCCAATGAACGGTTTTGTAATTAAAAAATTTATTGAGCTCGGTGAAACAGTTTCGATGCTCTCCTCGTTATTTAAGCTTGCCGATCTATCAAAAACAAAGGTGACCATTTATGTTTCAGAGACAGAAATCGGAAAAATTAAATTAGGGCAGAAAGCAGAAATTAAAGTTGATTCGTTCCCGGATAAATCGTTCGAAGGAAAAGTAATTTATATTTCATCAGAAGCGGAATTCACTCCTAAAAATATTCAAACAAAAGATGAGAGAACAAAACTTGTCTTTGCCGTCAAGATCGAAATTCCCAATCAAAAGTTTGAATTGAAAACCGGACTTCCCGCAGACATTAAACTTATTATTGAATGATTACAAAATTGCAAAATTTCAAGATCACGGTTAAACCAACTAATCATCAATAACAAAAGAGGAGAACGCTATGAAAATACAAAAATTTGAAGATATGAAAGTTTGGCAAGATTCAAGAGCGTTTGTTAAGACAACCTATCAGTTAACCGCTAAACCAAAATTCAAAAAAGATTTTTCTTTACGCGATCAAATTCAAAGAGCGGCTGTTTCGATTATGAACAATATCGCCGAAGGATACGAGCGAGATTCGAACACCGAGTTTATCAGATTTTTACTCTACTCAAAAGGATCGTCAGGTGAAGTGCGGAGCTTGTTATATGTTGCACTCGATTTAGAGTATATAACAGAAGACGAGTTCAATAAACACTCTGAAACAGTTTCGCTAATTTCTAAACAACTCGCCAACTTCATTAAATACTTGAGAGAAAGAAACAAAACAAAAAGGAAATCTTCTTGAAATTTTGCAATCATGCAATCTTGGAATTTTGTAATCATGCAATCTTGAAATTTTGCAATCATGCAATCTTGGAATTTTGTAATGAACAGCATCATTCAAATAAAAAATCTCACAAAGTTCTACGGAGAAATTAAAGCCGTTAATAATGTTTCTCTTTCAGTTAAAACGGGGGAAATGTTCGGCTTAGTTGGTCCCGATGGAGCGGGGAAAACAACAATGATTAGAATTCTTTGCGGACTGATAAATCAAGAATCGGGTATTGTTAAGATTTTAGATAAAGACCTTACACAATCAAGAAAAGAGATACAAAAAAATATTGGCTATCTCTCTCAAAAATTTAGTTTATACGGCGACCTGTCTATAGATGAAAACGTAGAATTCTTTGCCGAGATTCATAATGTAAAAGATTATTTTAGAAGAAGAGACGAACTCTTAGACTTTTCAAGACTAAAACCGTTTCGAAACCGAACAGCTGAAAAACTTTCCGGTGGAATGAAACAAAAACTTGCGCTCGTGTGCAGCTTAATCCACGAACCCAAAATTCTTTTTCTTGATGAGCCGACAACAGGAGTGGATCCGGTTTCGCGCAGAGATTTCTGGAAAATTCTTTCTAGATTATTGAAAGAAGGGATTACGATTTTTATGAGCACGCCATATTTAGATGAAGCGGAGCGCTGTAACAGAGTGGCATTAATGAACGCAGGAGAAATTATAGCATTAGATACGCCGCAAAAAATAAAGGAGAAGATGAATAAACAAATTATTGAGATTGTCTGCAGTCCCGTAAGAGAAGCATATCGAACAATAAAAAGAAACACCACACTTGAAGTTCAGATGTTCGGCGATAGAATAAATGTTGTCGTAGAAAATTATAAATCCGAGCTTCCTTCAGTTAAAAAAATGTTAGCAGAAAACAAAGTTCAAATAACAGACGAAAGAATAATTACTCCATCACTTGAGAATGTTTTTATGCATCTTATTAAGGACGCTGAATAGGTGAACTCGATTGAAGTAAAAAATCTTACAAAAAGATTCGGGAGCTTCACTTCAGTTGATAACATTTCGTTTAATGTTAAGCAAGCGGAAATATTCGGATTCCTGGGGGCAAACGGAGCCGGTAAATCTACAACAATAAGAATGCTGTGCGGAATATTAGAACCGACCTTCGGCGACGCAATAGTCGGGGGTTACAGCGTTGCAAAAAATCCGGATAAAGTAAAACAAAACATTGGATATATGTCGCAAAGATTTTCTCTTTACAATGATTTAGCAGTAGGAGAAAATTTAGATTTTTTCGGCGGTGTTTACGGATTGTCCAACGAGAAACTTAAAGAAAGAAAAAAATGGGCTCTAAAAATTGCTAATCTGGAAGGAAAAGAAAATTTATTAACCGGCTCACTCCCGGGCGGAATTAAACAAAGACTCGCTCTTGGCGCAGCAGTAATTCATCAACCGGGCATAGTGTTTCTAGATGAACCGACAAGCGGTGTAGACCCGATCTCGCGCCGTAATTTTTGGGAATTGATCAATGAACTTTCCTCCGAAGGAACAACCGTATTTGTTACCACACACTATTTAGAAGAAGCGGAGTTCTGCAATAATATTATATTGATAGATGCCGGAAAGCTAATCGCCGAGGGAAATCCAAAACAATTAAAAACAGACTACTTAAAGAATAATATTTACGAAATAGAGAGCGATAAAGTAATAGATGCGCTAGAGCTTTTTGAGAAGCAAAGCTTTGTTGTAGAAACATCCATCTTTGGGAATAACATTCATATCAGCGTCGAAGAGAAATTTAATGATTTAACCAGAATTAATAAAATATGCGAAGAGTACGGTATAACAATTAAGAGAATTAATAAAATTGTGCCAACTCTTGAAGATGTTTTCATTCATCTTTTGGGAAACGAAAAGAAAGTATGAATCTGAAAAGAATAAGGGCAATAGCGAAAAAAGAGTTCAAGCATCTGTTTCGTGATATCAGAATGCTTTTAATTCTCCTTCTCTTTCCTGTCTTTTTGCTGGGTGTGTTCGGCTACGCGGTTAACTTTGATGTACACCATATAAAAATTGTTGTGTACGATGAAGAAAATTCTAAAGTAAGCAGAGAGTTCATTAGTTCTTTAACCAAGTCAACTTATTTTGATTTGGTCGGATATATAAGCAACGATTCTCAAATAAAAGAAATACTTAATGAAAAAAAAGCTCAGTGTGTTGTGGTAATTCCAAAAGATTTTTCAAGAAAATTTTATTCGAAACAGGAAGCAAAGATTCAGTATTTAATTGACGGGGTTGACGGTAACTCTGCTAATATAATTCAATTCTACTCAATGGCAGCAACTCAAGCTCTAAACGCAAAACTTACTACGGAAGTTTTATCTAAAGCCGGAGTTAAATCTTTTGTTCCGATAGACTTTCGTCCTATCTTTTGGTTTAATCCGGATTTGAAATCAACACGCTTTTTTATTCCCGGCTTGATAGCGATGATTCTAATTATAACCGCGGCAGTCAGTGTTTCGCTTTCATTGGTAAGAGAGAAAGAACGCGGAACAATAGAGCAGATCAATGTCTCGTCAATAAAATCATCGGAGCTATTAATTGGAAAAACGCTTCCATATGTTTTGCTGGCTCTGGTTAATGCCGCAATGATTCTTATCGCAGGTTATATATTGTTTGACGTTGTTGTTAAAGGAAGCTATTTGCTTTTATTCCTTAGCACATTAATTTTTTTAATTGCTTCGACAAGCATAGGAATTTTAGTCTCGGTTGTTTCCGACTCGCAGCAGGTAGCTTTTTCAATCGCTACAATGGTTACAATGCTGCCTTCATTTATTTTATCCGGATTTGTATTTCCGATAGAGAGCATGCCGGTAATTATTCAGGTTATTACAAATATAACTCCGGCAAAATTTTTTATAAACGTTTTGAGAGCAATTGTCCTTCGTGGTGTGGGGGTCTTTGCAATTTGGGGTCAGCTTCTATATTTAATTCTCTATGCAAGCGTTCTATTGGGCGCAGCAATTATTATTTATAACAAAAGAGAAGTGCGGGAATAAGCCAAGTGAAGACAATCATTCACATAATAAAAAAAGAATTTCTTCAGTTTAAACGTGACCCTAAAATGTTCGGGATTATTTTAATTGCGCCAATCATTCAACTAATTTTTCTAGGTTACGCCGCAACGTTGGACCTCAATATAGTTCACACAATATTTTATGATCAAGATAAAACAACAACCAGCAGAAATTTTATTGAGGAATTTATAAGCTCGGGATTTTTTCAGATAGATCACTATGCCGATAACTATGAAGATGTGAAAACTTATATTGAAAGGGGAAAGAGTCTTGTTGCAATTGTTATTCCTAAAGATTTTGAAAAGAAGATCAACCGAAGAGAAATTACACAACTTCAGGCAATATTTAACAGCTCGGACGGAAACTCGGCATCAATGGCTGCGGGATATATTACAACCATAGTAACAACGTTTTCCAGGCAAATTGTCAAAGACTTTATTGATCGTAGTGGAAGAAAAATTACCTCCGCCGGAAGTATTAGCGCAAAAATACGAGTGTGGTATAACCCGGAACTTAAGACAAGAAATTTTATGGTACCCGCAATAGTTGGTCTGTTGGTTAGTATCGTTACATTGATACTCACTTCCCTGGCAGTTGTAAAAGAAAAAGAGATCGGGACACTTGAGCAATTAATTGTTACGCCAATAAAACCGCTTCAACTGATTATCGGAAAGCTTGTTCCTTTTGTTGTTCTTGGGTTTGTGTCTGTTACGATCGTAATAGTAGCAATGAATATTATTTTCAGTATTCATGTTAGAGGAAGCGTTGTATTTCTTTTCTTCTCGTCCTTTTTATACATTCTTTCAACTTTGGGACTTGGACTTTTTGTATCAACAGTTTCCAAAACGCAGCAGCAAGCAATGATGATAGCTATCTTCGCCGTAATGATGCCGATGATCTATCTTTCCGGATTTGCGTTCCCGGTAGAAAACATGCCCAGGATAATACAGTATATCAGCTATATAATACCGCTTAAATACTTTATAACTATTATTCGCGGGATAATATTAAAAGGAAACGGCTTTGCACAACATTGGTTTGATGCAACAATGCTTTTGGCAATGGGAATATTAATTTTATTTTTTAGTGCACTTAGATTTAGAAAGAGATTGGAATAAACAAGTTGGTTAAAAACAAGAGGCAGTATCAAAAGTACCAATAATGAATGAGTTGGATTTAATTTAGTTTTAAAATCGCAACTTTTCATCGGAAAAAATTACTTTTGAGACTGCCTCTTTGTTTGCATAATAGTTATAGCGAAAAGTTTATGCGAGAATAAACATAACGACCATTGTAACCGGACGGGGACAAACTGCTGAAAGGAAGAATTCCGCTGTTGCTGTTTATCTTCAACACTTTATCAGGGTATTGATCTAAAAGATTATTAACACCAACTGCAAACGTTAATCCTTTTAAAATATTGTATGCGGCTTCGGCATCAACAACCCAAACAGCAGAAAATGTTTGGTCTTGAATAACATTGTTATTGAACGATGTAATTTCACCGTAACGAGCCGCTCTTGTCATAAAACTCCATTCGGAGATAGAATAATTTGCCTGGAAATTCCAAGAACTTAACGGCTGTCCTCTTTCAAATCTTCCTTGCTCAACTCGTCCAAGCAACAAGATAGTTGTAATTGCTTTTATCTGATCCGGGGTTTGAATTTGGTCTTTGTTTGTAATATCGGTTTGATTGAAATTCATAGCCGCAGTTAATCTTAGAACTCCATCACCCAGCGAGACACCGTATTTAGCAGTTATATCAACACCTTGTGTTTTTGTGTCAAGAGCATTTGTAAAGAAACGACCGCCTGAAGCATTTATTCCCTTTGCTTGAAGGAAGTTTGTTATTCCTGTTCCGGTAAAGTTTTCTGTCAACACTATTCTGTTTGTTATGTTGATTTGATAACCATCAACAGTAAGCGAAAAGTTGTTGTCGGCATAAGTTAATCCGCCGCTGATGTTCACAGATTTTTCTGCGGTAAGATCTTTAGCTCCCAATGCTTTTGCAACCGGAGAATTTACCGGGAAGGTTCCTAATTCAAACGGAACACCGCCGATAAAGTTTGTAGCTATTGATGAAAAATATTCCTGTGATAATGAAGGCGCTCTGAAACCGTTACTTATTGCAGCCCTTGCAGCTAATCCAGGTATGATTTCATATCGTGCATCAAACTTACCGGTTATAGTTGAACCAAAGTCGCTGTAATTTTCAAATCTTGCTGCAGCTCCAAGAGTCAACCGTGCTGTTGCTTGGTTTTCAAGATCAACATAGACACCAACGTTCGTGCGCGACTGATCCTGGGCATTGTTTGGAGCGAACCCCGGAAAAACTTGTGAGCCAACTGCCGCAGGTTTCCCCGCATTAGGACCATCAAGAATTGTTACACCACCATTCTGGTATGATGTCGGATCTCCAGCAACCACTTGATAATTTTCCCATCTGAATTCAGCACCGGCGGCAAAGTTTAATGGATTCTCGGTTCCAATATCAAGTTGTCTTACAAAATCAATTGTTGTTGTTGATTGATAAAACTTTAATGCGCCGATATTAAACGAAGTTGGACTTGCTGTGCCTAACGACACGTTCGCTGAATTATCAACGTTAAAATTAAATGAATTTCCGCCGAGAGCTTCAGTTGCATCGTAAACCCATTCACCGAAACTTCCTTTTAAGCCTGCAACGAGAGATCCATCATAAATTTTTGTATCAATGAATGGAAGAAATCCATTTGGATAAATTGCACGCACAGTTCTATCATCAAGTGCGCGTCTATAAAATCCGCTTGAAGCACCGTTTCTTAAACTATAACCGCCGAAAGCATAAAATTGTGCGCTCTCAGAAACCGGAACGGAGCTGTTTAGAAAAACACCCATATCTTCAAGATCTGCATCGCCAAATCTGTGATTGAGTCTGCCAAATGTTGCTTCGCGTGGATCGGGTTGACCGCCGACTGTAAAATATTGCTGACGGTAATCGGGGGCAGAACGGTTTGTGAAATTATGTTTTCTGTATTCACCACTTAAGTAAACGGTTCCGCCATTTAAATCAAAACCGTATCCAACGTGGACGGTTTTTGAAAAACCATCAGTGATTTTTACGTCCTGAGCATTTCCATCCCAAGGATAAGTTGCTGCAGTTTCACCTGCAATATTTCCTTCGGCTTCCGAGTAACCTCTATTTTCAGTAGTGATGTATTCACCGTAAGAAGTTGAAGCATCTAATCCCTTTTTACTTTTTAGAATGATATTGATTACACCTGCAATAGCATCTGAACCATACTGAGCCGATGCGCCGTCGCGCAGAACTTCAATTCGTTCGATTGCAGCTGCCGGAATTGCATTGAGATCTGTTCCCGAAGAACCTCGTCCGATACTTCCGTTAACATTAACCAATGCGCTTGTGTATCTTCTCTTTCCATTAACCAAGACTAAAACTTGATCTGGATTAAGACCGCGAAGCGTTGCCGGGCGAACGTGATCGGAACCATCGGTTATACTTGCTTGTGGTGCATTGTAAGATGGCACCAATGCTTTCAATAAATCGGTCGTCTGTGTAAATCCCGATTGTTCTATATCTTTCGCAGTGATAACGTCAATTGGTACAGGCGAGTTAACCACGGTTCTGTCTTGAGTTCTTGTTCCCAACACAACAACTTCTTGTGTACCAATTAAATCATTCTGCAAAGCAACATTTTGCTCTACAGTTTCGCCGGCTTTAACAGTCACTTCAACGCGGATAGTTTTATAGCCGACATAACTAATTTGAATATGATAATGCCCCGCAGGGACTTTAACAACATACACGCCATTAGCATTTGTATTTGCGCCAGTGCGGGTTCCAATAACAGTAACATTTGCGTTAAGTAAAATCTCACCGGTCTTAGCATCCTTAACAACACCTTTAATGCTTCCCGAACTTTGAGCAAATGCTTGAACACCAAATGATAGAGCGAACAAAACAAGAAAGACTGCAAACGTCCGCTGCTTTTTAGTTGTAGATTTATTGCACATACTACCTCCTCTTAAATGATTCATGAAAGAAAACAATGAAATAAATTACTGCTTAAATGATCTATCAGAAACCGGCAGCAGCCCCGCTGCTTCTTTGATCCGATGCGCCAAAAATTACGTGATTGTCGTTGTCAATCATTATTGCCTCGGCTAATCCTAAAATTGTAAATTTTTGATTAGCATCTTCAAATTTGTATCCCATTTTTTGCAAATTGATTCTTACGTCTTTTGAAAAAGAAAATTTTTCGTAAAAGATTTCGTCCGGCATCCATTGATGGTGAATTCTCGGCGCGGAGATCGCTTCGGCAATGTTCATACCGAAATCAATACAATTCATAATTACTTGCAAGACGGTAGTAATGATTCTTGAACCGCCCGGCGAACCGATTATGATGAATGGTTTATCATCTTTTAAAACTATTGTTGGAGTCATAGAACTAAGAGGTCTCTTGCCCGGCAGGATCGAATTTCCTTCGGATCCCAACAAACCAAATTGATTTGGCTCGCCAGGTTTAGAGCTGAAATCATCCATTTCGTTGTTAAGCAAAAATCCGGCACCGTCAACAACAATCCCGGAACCGAATGCGGAATTAATGGTTGTTGTTACACTAACTGCATTTCCATTCTCATCATAAACCGAATAGTGAGTTGTTTCATTGCTCTCCGTAAATTTTGTGGGATCACCTGCTTTTATTTCTTTGGAAGGAACAGCAAAGTCTTTGTGCTCTTCGATTTTATCATAGATAGTTTTTGCGTACTCTTTTGATGTCAATCCTTTTTTCGGAACCTTGAAAAAATCTTCATCACCCAAAAGATAAGTTCTATCAGCATAAGTGTATTTCATTGCTTCAACAAGTCTGTGAATGTACTCACTGCTTCCCCATTCGTCTTTTGAGAATTTATAGTTTTCAAGAATGTTTAGCATTTCAACAAGAGCAATTCCGCCGGAACTTGAAGGCGGCATGGAAATAATTTTGTAACCGCGGTATGTTCCTTCAACCGGAATTCTTTCTACCGGCTTGTATTCGTCAAGATCTGCTTGAGTTATATATCCGCCGAGAGATTTGATTTGCTTAACAAGCAACTCTGCAGTTTTTCCATTATAGAATCCGAGGTTCCCTTTTTCTTTAATCAGCTCGAGAGAATTTGCAAGGTCGGTCTGTTTGAATAAATCCCCTTCTTGATAAAGAGCGCCGTCTTTGGAAAAGATTTTATACGAAGAAAGGTATTTTTTGAACTTAGGCAAAAATGTTTTGAATGCTTCGGCGGTTCGATAATCAAGCGGCAACCCGTTTCTTGCAAGATCAATAGCCGGTTGAATAACTTGTGAGAGAGGCATCGTTCCATATTTTTTGAGTGCGTAAATTAATCCGGCAACGCTTCCAGGTACAGCGGCAGAAGTTGTTCCTTCTTGGCTTAATGCAGGCAAGTAATTTCCGTTTTTATCAAGGTACATATCTTTACTTGCATATAAGGGCGCTTTCTCGCGGTAATCAATAGCAGTATTCTTCCCATTGCTTAAATGAATAACCATGAATCCGCCGCCGCCAATGTTACCGGCGTATGGGTACGTAACGGCTAATGCAAATCCAACTGCAACAGCGGCATCAACTGCATTGCCCCCGTTCTCCATAATTTTTACACCGACACGCGAGGCAAATTCGCTGGCAGAGACAACCATCCCGCGTTTGTATCTTGCTAATTGGGCGGGTTGTGCAAAAGCAACAGTATTCAAAACGGAAATTATCAGCAAACAATTAAAAATTCCGGAAAAGATTTTTTTAACGATTACGCTTTTCAAACGCATCACCATGTACTCCGCAAATATTAGTTATGAATATTTCTTATACCAAAGTATTGAATGAACTTAAATGTTGAAATTTTTGCCGCGTACTTATTTTTTTAAGACCAACCCGGCATTGAAAGGATAGTTCTTAAACAAGAAAGCCCTTCGTTTCGTTTTTGGAAGGGCTTTGGCTAAAACAATTTTTATAAAAATTAATTAGTCGATGCCCACTGTAGAGCAAATGGCGTAAACAGACACCAGAGTATAGCCGGAAAATTTGTTTTTCTGTTGATGATTATTTTTTTCTGTTTCATAACTTGTGCGCAAAGTAATTAAAAATGGATATTATGTCAAGCATTGAGGACGTTCCGCTCCTCTGTTGGCATGCTGATGAAAACGAAAATCTTTGTGTACACCGCGCAAAGATTTATAATTAGAATTAGATATGAAAACCCGGCAGCAGAAAAGCTGGGCTTTCGAAGTTTGAAATTTATTTCTCTTTCTTTGCTTTTTCTAATCCGGGAACGTGTAATTGTTCGGAGAGTTTTCCTATTGTGCTAAGGTTAATCTTACCAACAATATTTACAAAAGTTGCTTTTCCGAAATCATCG
>JACRFC010000104.1 GCA_016234355.1 Ignavibacteriales bacterium | reverse complement strand
CGGCGGAAAATCTTTGGAACGGATCGAGGCAACATCATTCTCAACCGATTCAACTAATTGGAAAACAAGTACGGGTACAAACGGTGCTACACCAGGATTTGTTAATTCCGTTTCTAAGAAAAATTATGATTATGCAGTAAAAAGAATTTTATTTAATCCTATTGCTCCAATTGTAAATTCTAATGTTTCGATTTCGTGTGAAGTTGCAAACCTTGGGAAACTATTTGTGAGTACAAACTTGATTCTAAGGAAAGTTAACAATGATGGTACCTTCACTCATTTAGAGAGTAAAGAATTGTTTGCTGCATATCCGGACTCATCTAAAATCTACAATTTTAACTACAAAATTATAGGAATTACCTCCAAACAAACGTTTGAAGTATTTGTAACCGGCTCATTTGACGAAGATCGTTCTAATGATAAAATTAAAGCAAGTATATCTCCGGGCTATTCTCCGCAAATGGTTTTGCTAAACGAGATAATGTACACACCGACAAACGGCGAGCCCGAATGGATTGAGCTTTACAACAATTCACAATACGATATTGATTTAGAAGATTGGACTATAACAGACGTACTCACAACTCCGGTCAAAACAAAAATTCAAGCGAAGGATTATATCTTTCCGGGCAAAACGTTTTTAGTTGTTGCGAAAGATTCTACAATAAAAAATTTTCACACTACAATTCCTTCCAAACTGATCATCTCTTCGTTTGCAAATTTGAATAACGATGCAGACGGAGTTGTGTTAAAAGATTCCCGCGATGTTACTATTGATTCAGTCCGTTACGATTCATTCTGGGGAGGCATCGGCGGAAAATCACTCGAACGGAAAACTATCTTATCATCTTCACTCGAAAAATATAATTGGGGTTCATCAAGAGATATTGAACTTAGTACACCGGGACGCGAAAATAGTATCACACAGAAAAGATATGATTTAACTGTAAATGCAATATCAACCGCGCCCCAGTATCCTTTACTTAATGAAGATGTGAACATTAATGCAAAGGTGGTCAATTATGGTTTAGAACAGGCGGCAGACTTTACAGTAAAATTTTATTTGAAAACGAATAACTCAACAACATTTTTTGCTGAAGGTAAAGGAATAAACTTAAACGGAGGTGATTCAACATGGATTGTTTCAAACTCTAAACTGAAACTGAACGACAACAAAACAATTTTGTGCAAAGTAATTTTTAGCAGCGATGAAGACACATTAAATAATTCTTTCACTGTAGAAATCCGTCCGGGTTTAAAAAGAAATACTGTTCTTGTAAGCGAAGTAATGTATGATCCACTAACGGGTGAATCCGAGTGGATTGAAATTTATAATGCTTCAAGTGATGTAGTTAATTTGAAAAATTGGTCAATCAGTGATTTACTTCCATCGCCGACAAAAAGTTTGATTACATCGAAAGACAATTTCTTAAATCCCGGAGAGTTTGCAATCGTTACATATGATTCATTGAAATATCCTTACTATCCTCCAAAGAAATTTTTCCAGGCAAAATTCGGTTCATTAAGTTCATCGGACGGCGTTTTGATTTATGATTTCCGAAATGCAGTTATTGATAGCTTAAAATATAATTCCGGCTGGGGCGGTGCAAAAGGTTATTCGAT
>JACRFC010000103.1 GCA_016234355.1 Ignavibacteriales bacterium | reverse complement strand
TTCCTCTTTACTCTTTCGCTCATATCCCGCATACTCAAAATATTCTAGGATACCTTCAGGCAAGAATAGGTCAAGCAACTCTATTATTTTTTCCATTTTACCTTTCCTTTTGATTTATCATACAAATTTAATTCTTCTTTTCCCACCTAAAAATCCTCTGATCCCTTTTTTGTGAATATGGTCGATGGTTTAGCTCATTACAATGGTACTAACATTGAATACTTATTCAAGTTCAATAATCCATTTACTTACTTGATTAAAAACCCTTTCATAACTGAAAACGAAGTATTTTTTATAATGTACGAGGGGGCGAAAGGCTTAAATATGATTTTACATGGTAAACTAAAAGAATAGAGGAGATAAAAAAACTAAACAAAAAGAAAGTATTAAAAAATAAGGTGAAACAGAAGGGATAGCGCTTGTACCGCTACCCCTTTTAGCTAAGAATAGCCCGCATAGGTTAGCGTCCTAATATGCAGTATTACTGCTACGGCTATTCTCTTTTTAAAAATAACATTTTTTTAACAAAAAGGAGATTTACAATGAAAAAGTTCATCATCAGTTTTCTTAGTCTGTTTCTATTGGCAACATTAATTCATGCTCAGCCAATAATTACCGAAACTAAATTATTGTACCCGTCTGGTACAAGCATTGTGAAAAACATCGAAAGCGGTAATTCAACTTATGCGTACGGTAGTTATAACATCGGGAAAGAATTAAGCGGCGCCATTCAAAAAATCTACAGAACATATTTTAGTGTTGATTTATCAACAATCCCTACGAATGCTACAATTCAAGAAGTAAAAGTAAATTATTCGACCGATTACAAAAGTTATACTTTTAAGCTCACCAATATTTCTTCATTGGGCAGCGGGCTTGGTGCAAATTGGGCAGCAATAGGGAGTGGAAGCACCTTACATTCGGGCATAGGATATGGCGGCGGAACAATCATTTCAACTCCTGTAAAAAATCAAATGCAAAGTGCTCTTTCAAGCAGAAGTATGATGATTGGAGGTGTGGGTGAAAATGAAACCGCGAATGATTCATATGCATACTTATCTATAAATCTTGAAGTTAGATATACAAGACCGGCAGCTTCCTTAAATTTTATTGCACAGAATTATATGGATGGCGGTAACTCGGGTAATATAGGTGTTGGTATAAATACATCTACAATCACAAGCCGGACAAGCCCTTTTAGTTTCTCAATATATGAAGACCAAACAATGTACTTCGAGGCATATGATAATCAACAGTATAATAATTATAACTGGATATTCAACGATAGTGAAGCCCCTTTAGGGAAAAGTGAGTGGCAAAAGAATTACTATAACAATATAAGTTCGATTGGTTCGTCAAACTCAACATCACGTCCGGCATTAACCTCGGAGAACGGTGCGACGTTTCAAGCGGTACTTAGAAAAATAACTAACGTAACATTCCAGAACAATTTTGTTGGTGTGGGCAACGGCGGCGTAATTACTGTTAACGGAACTCAATACAACTCCCCTACTTCTCAATTTCAAGTTATAGAACAAAATGCAATAAATGTTTCGGCTAATACTTATTACTATAATAACTATATCGAATCACTACTAACCGAGAAAAAATAAAAGGGGAGCTAAAAAGCAACTCCCCAATGTCGTAAGTTTGAGTTAGTCAAAAACAAACTGAGAACGACATGCATAAAAATAATGAAATAAAATTAGTCGGACAGCCGATATATGGGCAATTACTAAAACTGATAGACAAATGGACATTTACCGGACTGGTGAAAGATAAAAAAAGCGACCATTACTATAAAGCATATAAAAGCTGGGATCAAATGGTAACAATGTTATTCGGAATACTAAGCAGATGCGATTCAATGGGAGAAATATGTGAAGGAATGAAAGCAATGAGAGGGAAACTAAACCATTTGGGATTGACCAAAGCGCCAGCCAAAAGTACGGCATCAGACGGATTAAGAAATCGAGACAATTCATTTTTTGAAGCGTTGTATTACAAATTAGCAGAGCAATACAAGAATTTTTTGTCGGACAGCCGAACATATGGACTAACGATAAAAGAGTTGCTAATAGTAGATTCAACAACAATAAGATTGTTCAGCGATATACTAAAAGGAGTAGGAAGAAACCCAAAGAATGATGGAAAAAAGAAAGGCGGATTGAAAGTTCATATGCTCATAGATGCCGTTCAATCAGTGGGAAAATTCATCCATATAACAGCGGCAAAAGTGCACGACAAAAACTTTTTGAAGGAAATACAAGCACCAGCCCATAGCATGTTGGTATTCGACAAAGCATATAACTACTATCTTCAATTTGCTTACTGGACAGAAAACATGATCTACTTTGTAACCAGACAAAAGAAAAATGCGGTTTGTCAGATAGAGGAAACAGTGCAAGAAAAGCAAATCCGGCAAAATCAAGCCGGGGTAATCAGAGAAGAGATTATCATAGTAAACTACAAA
This sequence comes from Ignavibacteriales bacterium, assembly GCA_016234355.1. Classification (GTDB taxonomy): domain Bacteria; phylum Bacteroidota; class Ignavibacteria; order Ignavibacteriales; family Melioribacteraceae; genus Fen-1258. Next base: position 1,891 of record JACRFC010000103.1, on the reverse strand, counting down.
GAGAAGAAAGAAGAAAAGGAACTACGGCTTCGGAGGATATATTATCAAGATGAAAAAAATAGATCGTATGTTTTTATTACCAACAATTTTTCCATTACAGCCGAAGAAGTGGCTCTAATCTACAAGAAGCGATGGCAAATTGAATTGCTCTTCAAGAAGATGAAACAGAACTTTCAATTACATTACTTTTATGGTGAGAACGAAAACGCAATTAGGACACAAGTCTGGTGCACGTTAATAGCACAGCTGCTCTTAACAGTATTACAAAAGAAAGCCGATGTAAAGAAAGCTTTCTCAACCATAGCAACGCTTGTTCGTATTCATTTAATAAGCATGCTCGATGTAATTGAGTTGTTGAGAAATGTCAAAAGAACATTTGCAAAACCAAAGACAAACGATTTTAATTTATCCTTATTCGCAACTTGATTTTTGATTAGGGGGTCACTTTTGTACGTTGGAAGTATTATGACGATTTTGAATTATAATTGGCATTTTCGATTACTAATAGATCAACTTTTTGTTTTAGTCGGTTGATAGTGATATCGAATATACTTTTTCTCAATGGAATGATGGCAATACATCGTATTCAAGAACATTTTATCCAAATGCAACTACAACATATACGGCAAATTACACAGGCAAACCTACAAACAGCGGCGAATATGTAAGTGCCGGTGGTACAGTTGGGCAGCCAGTTGTTGTTACATGGACTGATAATCCAAACACAGCAGTAAACCAATTCCAGATTTGGAGAAGAGTAAAACACAATGGTGTTACCGGGGATCCTGTACTACTAACAACAGTTGGTAGAGGTGTACAGTCTTACACGGATTATGATTATGCAGTAACAAATGGTTATACTAATGATCTACTCTGGTATGATGTACGCGCTTATTACTCAACAGAAGGTACGTACTCTGATCCGGAATATACCGCAGTCTATGGTATAGAAAATCCCAACATCCAATCGCAAGATGGACAGTTCATTACAACAACAACAGAAATTCCAACAGATTACTCAATTTCAAATTATCCCAATCCATTCAACCCAACAACAACGATTAATTACCAGTTACCACAAGATGGATTTGTAACAATTAAGGTTTATGATTTACTTGGTAAAGAAGTAGCTGCACTTGTAAATGAAAACAAATCGGCTGGATATCACAGAGTAAACTTTGACGCCAGCAAACTAACAAGCGGAGTTTATGTTTACACAATTACCGCGAATAATTTTGTTCTATCAAAAAAAATGTTATTGATGAAGTAAAATTTAATTTTATCGGGCGGATTAATAATCTGCCCGATAAATTATTTCAATTCCTTAGTTGGTAGTTCCTGTTTTGTTAAAATTTTAGCAACAGGATACGGCAAAAACATTCCGCCCCATTGCGGCACGAGATATTTATCCCAATAATTCCAGTAGAGTAATCCATCATCAGTTTCGGGTTCTAATAAATAAGCAGCTACATTTGCTAATCGTTGAGATGTACGCACAATTAAACTTCCCGCCGCAAATTCTTTTTTCTCATTAATGTATTCTACCTTGATCGAATTATTGTAATGACCTTGATTCAAGCGCTCCGCCGGTTTTAACTCTTTTGTTTTTATTGTCTGAACATCGAGCGTTACGGACTTTTCCAATTTTTCAATTTTGATTCCATGCATCTTAAGAAGATTTACAACTTGTGCATCAGGAATTGTAATTATGTAAGCATAAGGAAACTGTACACTTCGTTTTGAAAAATAATCTGCAAGGTAAGGAACAGTAACAGTTTTAATTTTATCGGTTGGTCTTAACCGGTCTCTACCGGTTGCATCTATGTACGGTTCTATCTCGAACGCATTAATTATTTCCGGTTGAGGAGTTGGTTTGTAATTATACTCAACA
>JACRFC010000098.1 GCA_016234355.1 Ignavibacteriales bacterium | reverse complement strand
GTTTCTGGTGAAAGTCTTTCTTTTGGAAGCATTTCTAAAAATCTGGCGGCGATCTTAACGGCATTGATCATTTTTCCTTTTGCGTATCCGGGGTGAACATTTTTTCCGTTAAATTTAATTACAACAGCATCCGCGCTGAATGTTTCCGTTTCAACTTCACCGCGAGTAGAGCCGTCAATTGTGTAAGCATATTTTGCACCGTACTTTTTTACATCAAATTTTTCCGTACCGCGTCCGACTTCTTCATCCGGAGTAAAACAAATTCTAATTGTTCCGTGTTTAATTTCCGGATGTTGGATTAAGTAATTCATCGCATCCATAATTTCTGCAATGCCGGCTTTATCATCTGCTCCAAGTAAAGTTGTTCCATCGGTAGTTATGATGTCGAGACCGATCATTTCTTTCAGTTCAGGATTCTCTGAAGCAACAATTACTTTTGTTGGATCTTTTGGAAGAACTATATCTCCGCCTTGATAGTTTTTATGTATCACCGGATTAACATTTGTTCCGGTAACAGCGGGACTTGTATCTACGTGAGAAATAAATCCGATAGTGGGAACATTCTTTGTTGTATTCGATGGCAGAGTTGCCATAACGTAACCATATTCATCCATAACAGCATCCTTCAGACCGATTTGTTTTAACTCTTCAACTAACGCTTTGCTAAGTTCAATCTGCTTCGGATCGCTCGGAAATGTTGTTGAATCTTCGTTCGATTGAGTATCATATTTTACGTATTTTAGGAAGCGGTCAACACAAGTAAATTTGTAATTAGAATCAAACATTCTTGCCTCTATTCTGTTTAGAAGATTATTTGTGATGGCAAGTTAATAGAAATTGTGTGTGAGTTTCAATGTTGTTATAAAACTGTGTTGATAAAAGATACAAAAAGAAGTAAGTTTTATTTAAATGAAGAAAGGAATTAAAATGGAAAACATGATAAATGTTGAATTGCCGAAATCATTGGCAATATCACTGAAAATGGACGACAAAGAATTTTCAGATGAAATAAAAAAAGCGGCGATATTAAAACTTTATGAGATGGGAAAAATATCTTCCGGTATAGCTGCAAAGACGCTTGGGATAACCCGCATCAATTTTCTTGAGCTACTCGATAAACAAAAAATCTCTTATATAGATATTAAAGATTCTGAATTAGAAGAAGACATTCGTAATGCCTAAAAAAGTTATCAGCAACACAACCCCTTTGATAAATCTTCTAAAAATTAATCGTCTTGATTTGCTTAAGTCACTAAACATAAATAGGCATACTATTACTTTTCTACTTCCCGGAGAATAAAATGAACACCGTAGAACTTATCAGAAAAAAACGTGATGGAAAATCTTTAACCGATGAAGAAATCAAATATTTAGTTTCAAATTTTACAAAGGGGAAAATCCCGAATTACCAATTCTCGTCGTTTCTGATGGCTGTTTATCTGAAGGGAATGAACAAAAAAGAAACAGCATGGTTAACTAATGCAATGTTATTCAGCGGAAGTGTAATTAATCTCGATTCAATAAAAGGAAAAAAAATTGATAAACATTCTACAGGCGGAGTAGGAGATAAAACTTCTTTAATACTTACACCGATTGTAGCGGCAGCCGGTGTGAATGTGCCAATGATCAGCGGCCGCGGACTTGGACATTCCGGCGGAACACTTGATAAGCTCGAAGCGATTCCCGGTTTTCAGACTAATGTTACTCTTAAGCAATACAAATCCATAATTCAAAAGTGTGGTGCTGTCTTAGCGGGACAAACAAAAGAAGTCGCACCGGCAGATAAATTAATTTATTCACTAAGAGATGTAACAGCAACTGTTGAATCTATTCCGCTAATAACTGCAAGCATAATGAGTAAGAAATTAGCAGAAGGAATTGACGGATTAGTTCTTGATGTTAAAACCGGCTCCGGCGCTTTTATGAAAAAGTACAACGATTCATTGGCACTAGCGGATTCTCTTACCGATACTGCAAAAGCATTCAATAAAAAAGTAATTGCATTTATCACGGATATGAATCAACCGCTTGGCAATTATATCGGCAACTGGTTGGAAGTTTATGAATCAATTAAAGTTTTACAGGGAGAAATGTTGGGCGATCTTGTTGATTTATCGCTGAATTTATCCGGTGCGATGATCTATCTTGGCGGTAAAGCATTATCAATCAAAGAGGGAACAGAAATCAGTAAAGAAATTGTTGCAAGCGGGAAAGCTTTCGATAAATTTTTAGAGATTGTAAAACTTCAAGGCGGCGATGTTTCGATGATCAAACATCCCGAGAAATATCCTAAATCAAAAATTCATGAATCGTTAATCGCCGATAAAACCGGTTATATAAAAACAATTGATAATTACGAAGTTGGAATGGCATCGCTTGAACTTGGAGCCGGAAGAATAACAATGGAAGATAAAATTGATCCTAAAGCGGGTATAATCTTTTATCCTAAGATCGGAACCAAAATTAAGAAAGGAGAAGTAATCGCTGAATTATATACCGATGAAAAAGAAAAAATTGATTCTGTTAAAAGAAAACTTCTTTCGGCGGTAACGGTTTCAAATCAAAAAACCACTTCTGTAAAACTTATTAAAACAACTATGGTTGTTTAAGAGAGATTTTTTTACGTACTTAAATAATTAGAAACCAATGATAAAGGAGGAAATATGTTTTTTATAATTGCACTAATAATTTTGGTTGGATCAATTCTTGTTTATTTCAACACTAAAAAAATGGGGAGATTCCAGGAGGCAAAAATTTCTATAATCGGAATTGTGCTTGGCGGAGCCCTAGCCCTGATTCAAATTTTCACTGTAGTTCCCGCCGGAACAGTTGGAGTTGTAGATTTTCTTGGTAACGTTAGCAATTCAACATTAAAATCCGGAGTGAATATTGTTAATCCATTAGCCAATGTGATCAAGTTTAGCATTAAAACTCAAGAACTAAAAGAAACAATGAATGTGCCTTCGAAAGAAGGATTGGTTGTTCAGCTTGAAATAAGTCTTCTCTTTAGTCTCGACCCGGAAAAAGCTGGTAATGTTTACAAAACCGTCGGTGAGAATTATGAAGAAATAATTTTAGTGCCGCAATTTCGCTCAGTAGTACGCGGCGTAACATCTAAGTACGATGCTAAAGCTCTTTATACTACTTCACGCGAACAGTTAGCAACAGAAATGAAAGACGAATTAGAAAAGTTAGTGGGTCCTCGCGGTATAACAATTGAATCTGCACCGATGAGACAGATCACTTTACCATCAGGACTTACTGCATCAATCGAGCAAAAGTTGCAGGCAGAGCAGGCAAGTCAACAGATGCAATTTGTATTAAAGAAAGAAGAGCAAGAAGCCGACCGTAAACGGATCGAAGCAAAAGGTATTGCTGATTTCCAAGAAATTGTTGCAAGAGGTATCAGCCAAAATTATTTGCAATGGAAAGGTATTGAAGCAACTGAAAAGCTTTCAAACTCTACTAACGCAAAAATTGTTATTATAGGATCAGGCAAAAATGGATTACCGATTATTTTAAATCAATAATATGAAGTGTAAGAAACGGGAGGCGAGAAGCTAGAGGTTGAATTTTTATTTTCACCTCTCGCTTCTAGCATCTAGCAGGGAAAAATGAGTACTCCAACTAAAATAAAATT
>JACRFC010000100.1 GCA_016234355.1 Ignavibacteriales bacterium | reverse complement strand
GCTGACCGCTATTCAATTTGTTATTCAAGACCCATCACCTTAACTTTGCAACGTTAAATTCTAATAGAAAGGTTTATTGCAGATGACTAATGCACAAAAATGGGTTGCCTCTTTTCTCGGTTTATTTCTTATTCTATTTATACTTGGAAGAATTACTCGCAAAGAAGAACAGACAATGCCGCCAACGATGGGACAAATGGGACAGCAAACAACTCAAACCACTTCCGATGCAGACGGACAAACGCTGACTAAACAACTTGGTTGTATCTCATGTCATGGAGATAATTTACAAGGGTCACAGAAGGCGCCCGCGTTAATTAATATTAGTAAGAACTGGACTCGTGACGGAATAATTAATTATTTGCGTAATCCATCATCATACAGCGGCGGGGCACGTTTTGATGAGTACCGACAGAAATATAAAAGTACAATTATGCCTTCGTACAGTAATAGAGACGTTAAAGAGCTTGGCAGGATTGCGGAATTTTTGCTAACCAAATAATTTAATCGAAAAAGCCCTTCCCCCTGCCTGCCGGCAGGCAAGGTTTGGGATGGGCTTTTATTTTCAATCGGTCTTGATATAAAACCCGGTTTTATAGGAATCGGGTTTTTTTATTTTCTAACTGCGGATATGCTAAAACAAGCAGCGGCATAAAATTAAAAATATCTCTCTTTCAAAATTTTAAGATGATGATATGCATGTCCGGTCATGATATATGCAAGTGCGCGTACGGAAAGTTTATTTCCGTTTGAGGTGCCGGAGCGTAAAGACATCTCGTCAGTAAAATTTTTGAACATCAGCATATTTGATGTACGTAATGCACAAAATTCTTCAATAAGATCTGTTAGTTTGATCTCGTTGTAATTTGATTGATGAATATATTCGTTCTCATCAAATCCATGAAGATCTTTATTATCGTTGCGCGCAAAACGCAGTGCGCGATAAGCAAATATTCTTTCGGCTTCTAAAATATGACCGAGAACTTCTTTAACACTCCATTTCTCGGGAGAATAACGGAATTCCGATTGCTTTTTAGTAACATTCTCGAATAATCTTTTTACTTCAGCGATTTGCTTGTTCATACTTTTAACAACATCCCCGTCCGGGACTTTTTCAATATAAGTATGATAGTATAAAGCGTATTCATCTTTGTTAGGTCGTTTCATTTTTTCCTCTATGAAATATCACGGGTTAAATAATCGTTATAATCTAAAACTATGCGGGAATATTCTTCCTTCATAAGAGGTGAAGAAAAAATAAAATCCGCAGATGCTCTGTTACATGCAATAGGAATATTCCAAACAACGGCAATACGAAGAAGCGCTTTTACATCAGGATCGTGCGGTTGTGGCTCAAGCGGATCCCAAAAAAAAATCAACACATCAATTTTATTTTCTGAAATCTTTGCACCGAGCTGCTGGTCGCCGCCGAGCGGACCGCTTTGCAATCGGGTTACTTTCAATCCCAAATCTTGTTCCAGCAATTTTCCGGTTGTGCCTGTTGCAAGAATTTCATTATCGCCAAGATTTCCTCTGTTGTATTTAGCCCACTCTATCAAATCTTGTTTCTTGTTATCGTGGGCAACAAGCGCAATCCTTTTCTTTTTCTTCATTCCTACGTTGATAAATTTTTTCATGTATTTCCTAATTATATTTTTGTTTCTTCCCTTAACATCGTCTTAAAATAATAACAGCATAAAGTGAAATATTATTTTTTGAACTTACTTAGTAAATCAGCAACAGCATCTTTATGCGCCATGAACCCAAGCATTTTTAGCTTCACATAATCTTCCTGGTAAAAATAATATCCTTTATCACCTACATTGAAAGAACCTGAACCGGAATCCTTTATTAAGTACCAATCTTTACCGTCTTTATTTAAATAACCAACCATATGAATTCCATGGTCATCGCCGGTTGTTCCGTTGCTAAAACGAAATTGCCGTGCGGACTCATCAATATATTCGGAAGGAACGTCGAACGAAGGAATCATAGCAACTTTTGCATGCGATTCGATCCCGGCTTCAGAAACATCCCCGAAAATGGCGAGTGTAAATCCTTTTCTGATTGTACTTTTTATAGTTGACATAAAAACATCGAGAGGAACATTATAGTAATCTTTGTTGTGCCACCAATTATCCGGAACTTCATACTCTGCTTTTTCATAATATGGTTTTTGCATTAACGACATAACCGCAACATAATCATCTATGTTAAGCCCGACTATTTTGTTTAAATATTCTTTTGGAGTGTATTCTTTACCATCAACCATAACTTTGGTTGGTGGTTCTCCCAGATAATGATTTAAAATTGATTTTACCGTGCTAACAACTTCATCTTCGTTCCATGAATTTGTATTCTTTATTCCGATAAGATAATTGTTGATCTCTTGAAACATTTTGCTGTGGTCGTGATGTTTTTGTCCGGCAAGTTTTCCATCGTAAACACTTTCCGGTACAATACCATATTCTTTCCAAATTCTAATTACTGCATTTGCTTGTGATCCTTCACCGATAGCAGAATTTCCTCTTTCTGTAACGAAGCGTTTAACTTTTGCCAGGTATTCCCAATAGGCAGTCCAAATCTCTGAGAGTTTAATTTTTTTGTTATGAATTCGATAGACTTCAGATTCCAGGTAAGATGTTGTTGAGAAAGACCAGCAAGTTCCGGTGCTTCCTTGATTAACCGGATCGTTATGCCAGTAAGATGTAAACTCATTTTTTGATTTTGGAAGATTCAACCCGGTAAAATCCATCTTAAATATTTTATTATCGGGCTTTTCTTTTTTATTGAAATCATTAATTCCTTTTTGAACCTCATCCCAAAATTCACTTTTCGGCTGAATGAATGTTCCTTTGTTATGTACCTGTGCGAATGCAAATCCGCTTACTATAAAAAGAAGCAGAAGAACTTTAAATTTTTTCATGATTCAACTCCACAATATTTTTTTATAACTAAAGTCCCCCTTCGGGGGATTTAGGGGGCTTTTATTACTAACAAAATTAATGAAAGAAAGGGAAGATTGTATAAATAAATTTGATTAGAAAAAATGTTAGCAACAATGAACTTTGATGAAATAGATTTTGAATCTAAGAATTATCGGAAAACTTATATTCAATTAACCACTTCACCCCGCATTTATTAAACCCGCCGTTATAGCTCGTTTATTTTTACTGAATTGTCAACACGATGGCTAATGCTGTTTTTATTTCTTCAAGTTTGTTGCTGTCTATTGTGCCCCACTTTTTTACAAACCGTAATTCAGAAATAGAGCGGACCTGAAAACAGTCAGCCGAAGATGTTTTCTATAAATTATTCTTGTTGTCCGGGTCAACCCTTACCATCCAAGGTGCTATTGCGTATTGGTCTTTCCAGTCGGTGAGAGGAACAATTATTTTGAGAGGAAGTTTGCCAATGCGGTTATCGTTAACAATTATTGCTGGTCTGGTTTTTCTGATTTCCTCCCCAATAGTCGGGTCAAGATTTATCAACCATATTTCACCTTGCTTCATAAAATTCTTCAAAGTCAATATCTGTAAATTCGGTCAGTTCTTTGTCAGTGGAATAATCATTAAGTAATGAATTAACTGCTTTTTCAATTTTATTTTTTTCTTCTTTTTCACGAATGGATTTAAGTGTTCGTTCAACAATAAAAATTCTTTTGTCGATGGGCAGTCGTGTAATTTCTTTTATGATGTCAGTTGTTTTCATAGTTCAAAGATACGAAATTGTTTTTCAAGCGTTGTTGTTTTCTTAAATGAGCCACAACTAGTGTAACTACGTAATCCCGCATGCAGCCCCAAAAGCTTTCGGAATTATAAGCAGGCGTTCTCTCTCCACGAAGTAGTAACTGTCAAATTACGCTGTTACTTTTTCCCTTGTTCGTGAAGTCCTTACAGGTTTCTTTTTGTCTGAATGCTTTGCTTTGTATTCACGGATATACTTGCTGATTGCTTCCTTTTCTTCTTTTGTCAATGGAACTTGTCCACCAATGAAGTCAACATTGAGTTCTAATTTTTTATTTTTCATAGTCATGTATTTGAAAAATATTTGTTAATTAGTTTTAGTGCTGCTGTCG
>JACRFC010000099.1 GCA_016234355.1 Ignavibacteriales bacterium | reverse complement strand
GACGGCTCACGCTTAAGTTATTTGGGATTGCCTACACCAAATCTTTTTGCGGGAGGACATAATTTCCATGCTTATACCGAGTACGTTGCAGTTCAAGATATGGAAGCTGCTGTGAAAATGATCGTAACTCTTGCTAATGTTTGGGAAGAGAAAGTATGATGGTTGATGGATTATGTATGACGGTTCATGTTAAATAATTTCTAATATGTAATAGAAAGAGTTTTACTTAAATATGCCTCATAGATTAAAACGAGCAACGGACATTGCTCTTGTAATAAATATTTTTCTTTTCATCATTAAATCAATTGTAGGAATACTTTCAAATTCCATTGCAGTAATTTCCGAAGCTCTCAATTCACTTACCGATATTCTTTCTTCATTAGGAATTAAATATGCTGTAAAGCTTTCGCGGGAGAAGCCGGATCCAAATCATCAGTTCGGACATACGCCGGCTCAACCGATTGCGGCATTTATTCTTTCCGTCTTTGCTTTTGTTGTCGGGATAAATATTATTGAAGAATCTGTTAAACGTTTGATCGAACCACAAAATATTAATACAATTCCGGCTGTCTATGTTGTTTTAGTTATTACTATGATCATAAAAATTGCTCTCAGCCGTTATCAAGTTAAAATCGGAAAGATGTTCAACAGTCCTGCCATTAGAGCAGCTTCGGTAGACAGCATTAACGATGTACTTGCTTCTTCTATTGCATTGGTCGGTGTGATTGGTGCAGCTTATAATCTAAAATTTATTGACAGTATTGCGGGAATCATGGTTGCAATGTTTATCTTCAAAACCGGCTATGAAGTTGCAAAAGAAAATATTGATTATTTAATGGGACGATCCGCAAGCAAAGAGTTTGATGAAAAACTAAAAAGTATTGCAAGAGAAATTAAGGGAGTTAAAGGAATTAATGATCTTCGTTCTCATTACGTTGGAAATAAATTTCATATAGAAATTCATATTGAAGTTGATAAGAATTTAAATACGGTAACTTCTCATGATATAGGCAACGAAGTTAGATTTACGTTAGAAAAATTTGAAGAGGTTCAAAAAGTTTTTGTGCATGTAGATCCGGTTTGAGTTCTGGATACTAGATTCTGGATGCTTGATAAAAAATAAATTTAGTGTCCGGAAGCTAAGATCAAGCATCCAGCACCAACTTTTCTTTCTTCGTTAGTCCACCAACAACTATTTCATAAGAGT
>JACRFC010000097.1 GCA_016234355.1 Ignavibacteriales bacterium | reverse complement strand
TATAAACGGGATATTAAATGCTACAAGTTCATACTTTACGAGTGCATATACGTGGGGTGGAATAGTATTTAATAGTGGTAGCTCCGGCAATTTAAACGGTTGTACAATAAATAATGTACAAACTTATGGCGGTGCGGCAATTTCAATGTTTGACAACACTACACCAACTATTCAAAATTGTACAATTAGCAATAACGCTAGTGCAACCAGTGGTGTTTACTTTTATAATACATCCTCACCTTATCTTTATAATAATATAATCCAAGGCAATAGTTATTATGGGCTGAACTTCAATCATGCAAATGCTTATTTGAGACATAACACAATTTCAGCTACAGGTAATTACGCAGCTGTTTATTGTTACAACTTTGCAACCCCATTATTTGCACAACCAAGTGGTTCATGGATTGGGAACAATACAATGCAAAGTAGCTATTATGGCATATCGGCGAATTATTATTCTACACCGTCAATCGGGAGACCATTGCCTGATGCTACTTACAACAATCGTGTTGTAAATAACACAACTAATGCTTATGCAGGATCTAGCTCAACAATTTATGCCCAACAAGTATATTGGAATCCTTCAGCATCACAAACGAACATTATACAGGATGGTGGAACAGTCTATTATAACAATCCTATAGCCGATCCCGGATTGAGTATTGTACCAATTGATAAATACCACATCAATATTCATTCTGTCCAAAGTATAACCGATGATGAAATATTACAACGAGCTCATGAGCTTTCACTAAAAGGTAGTTATAATAATGCAATTTCAATTTATAAAAGCATAATAAACTCGAAAGTAAATAAAAGGACGGCAGAAATAGCTGTTGTTGAGTTGGGAAATGTATTTAAGGCAAACAAAGATCAAACAGTTTTAGATTTCATCAAAGAATTTGCATCTGCTAAAGCAGATCAATTCGAGTTACGTCCGGTTGCTTTAAGTACTCTAGGTCATATCTATTCTGCAATGGGAGATTTTAATTCTGCCCTCTCCGCATTTGAGAGTTTGATTAGTCTTTATCCGGCGACTGTGCATGAACCTGCCGCAAGATTGAATATGGTTTACTTGTATACGAGTTTAGGAAAGTATGATCTTGCAAAAGAAACTTTAGATTTGGTAAAGAATAAATTCCCGGGAGACGAAAATATCTTGTCTGCAGATTGGTACTTAAAAACATTCTCTAATAATTCTTCGCAGTTTGTTTATAATAACAGTCAACAAAATACTACTGGCGCAAAGAATCAAACTCCGTTGGATGTTCAATTATATGAAAACTATCCTAACCCATTCAACCCAACAACAAAAATTAGTTTTTCGATTCCGCAGAAAAGTCAGATCAAACTAAAAGTATTTGATGTATTAGGAAGAGAAGTAGCCAACTTAGCTGATGGAGTTTATGAAGTTGGAAAGTATGAAGTAACATTTGATGCAAGTAAATTACCAAGCGGGGTTTATTTCTATAATCTGACAACTGGAAGTAATTCTATCAGTAAAAAAATGTTGTTGGTCAAATAGTTTTTGTAAAGGTTCAGATTATTGAGCTCTTATTTTACACTATCTTAACAATAATAAAAGAAAATTTTATTTGTATAACGTGTTACAGAAAAATGATAATCCTCAATTCATAAGTTGCGACTGTTTTTCCTGTAAACGTTTTTCCAATGCCTTATACTCCTGCATTTTTTATCAAAGATTTCTTTATGCGACTTTCGATTTGACTTAGGTTCTGCAAGAGCTTTGGAAATAGATTTTACCAGTTCGGAATCAGATAAAATTTCAAGAGTTTCTTTTAAATCTTCGTATTTTTCAGCGCTGATTATTACCGAAGGATTTTTAACTTTTATCGTTTTTATTTCCATTGCATCACTCTTTATGGTTGCTAAAAAATAAAATATTAATCAGTGAATGTAAAGTTCTCTTATATTACCCAATTAAATGACTCAATATAAATCGTAATTCGTAAATAGAAATTATTTTTTCTGCAAACGTAATTCCAATTCTTTCAATTCCTTCATTTTCTGATCTACAATTTCCTGCTGTTTTTTCAATTCCCCTAATTGAAGATCAATCGCTTTCTCATATTCGGATTGGCTCCAATAACCGCGCTCTTCAAAATAATTCTTGAATAACCAGTTATGTTTTAGCGCTTCCATATTCTCTGCTAAACTTGAAGTAGCAATTCTCGCATCATCCGAAGTCTTAACCAAATTTTTCAGCATAGTTCTAACCGAATCGGCAATCTTCTTATCGCCTATTAGAGAACCGAGAACACCTTCCCCTTTATTCACTTTATGAACAAGGTTGCGAACATCAATAGTAGCGCTGTCAATATTTCCAACAATTGATTTCATGCTAGCGCTTATCTTGACAATTATATCGGCTATCTCATCTAAACGTTTTGTAATTATGCTCATGCTTCTATCTGCAGATTGAGTGACGTTAACTGCGGATTTATAAAGCTGATCATCATTAACAAGCCTGCCGATAGACCCTTCGCCTTTATTTACCTTAGAAAAAATTTCAGAAAATTCTTTTGTGAGATTTTTAATATTACCCATTATAGATTCGGTTTCTTCCATAATGGCAGAAATGTTAACCGGATTTTTAGAACGAATAACGCCGCCGTCACCAATTTCCGGTGCGTCTGCGCTTCCGGCAGTAATAGTAACTATCTTCTTACCAACCAGACCTTCTGTTTCAATTGCTGCTTCGCTATCGAGATGAATGAAATGTTTAAGCGCGTTGTCAATCTTCATCTTCACTTCAACTTTAGCGGTGGAATCAGATGCAAATGAAATTGAACTTACACTGCCGATATCGTAACCGCTAAGACGAACGGGCGCACCGCTTTTTAATCCTTCGATTTGAGAGAAGTATGCTTTTACTTCGCTTGTCCGCGTGAAAAGTTTTTCTTTGCTGCCTAAAAGAAAAATTGAGAGAACTAAAAGCACAGTTCCAAAGAAGATAAAAATTCCTAGCCGCGCACCTTCAAGTAGTTTTAACATTTCTTACTCCGTTAAACTTTTTTTATGTCATGACTAAAAAAATTTTTCAAGAATGGATCATTTGATTTTGTCAGATCGTCAATATTTCCTTCATAAGCTACATGAGCATCTTTCAAAAATATTGCTCTATCTGCAATGATCTCTGCACAGATCAAATCGTGTGTTACAACAATCGAAGTCATATTTAATTTTTTTTGAAGATTAAGTATCAGCTCGCTTATCTCTTTTGAAGTGATCGGATCAAGTCCCGTAGTCGGTTCATCGTACAACATCAACGCCGGGTCGGTTATGATTGAACGCGCCAGACCGATTCTCTTTTTCATTCCGCCTGAAAGTTCTGACGGCATTTTATCAATTGCTTCTTCGAGCGAAACAAGTTCGAGTGTGTACTTAACTTTATCATCAATCTCTTTTATAGTCATCTCTTCAAAGTGTCGTTTTAGAGGGAAAGATAAATTCTCTCTTACCGTCATCGAATCATACAACGCAGCACCTTGAAATAAAAAACCGATATCCTTACGCACTTTGTTCAATTGATTAATGGATAATACAAGAACGTTTTTATCATTTATAAAAACATTCCCGTAGTCGGGCTTCATTAAACCAATAATACATTTGAGCAATACACTTTTACCCGATCCGCTTTTTCCAAAAACGATTAAGTTTTCGGCTCGATGAACTTCAATAGAAACATTTTCGAGAACAAGTAGTTCATCGAAACGTTTGGTTAAATTTTCTACTACTACTATCAGATTGTTGGCCATAACCACAACGTCACTTTTACTAAAACCATATCAAAAACTAAAATGAGAAGCGAAGCAAGAACCACAGAAGTTGTTGATGCACGTCCAACGCCTTCTGTGCCGCCCTCGGCTGAAAATCCTTTATATGAACCTACAAGTCCTACGATGTATCCAAAAACGAAAGTCTTAGCAACACCTGGAATGAAATCCCCAAACTCAATTGACTGTACAACGGAACTTCTGTAATACTCGAAGCTCATCGGTTCAACAATAATTATTGCCAGGTAAGATCCCATAATTGCTATTATTATTACATAGATAGTAAGAATCGGAAGAATCATTGTAGTAGCAATAACACGTGTAACAACAAGATACTTAAAAGGATTAATCGCAGAAACTTCCATTGCATCAATTTGTTCCGTAACTCGCATCGAACCAAGCTCTGCGCCTATACCCGAACTAACACGTCCGGCAAAAATTAATGCAGTGATAACAGGACCCAATTCACGGACAACAGAAAGTGAAACCATTCCAGGAAGAAAGTCGCTTGCACCGAATCTTTGCATAACAGGCTGGCTCTGCATAGCTAGAACGAGTCCGATGATGAACCCTGTAACACTAACAATTCCAAAAGTTTTTACGCCGAGTTCATACATGTGTTTTCTAACTTCACTAATTTCAAATGGAGGAACAAAAGCCTGCTTAAAAAATTCCCAGTTGAATATTGTTAAACCGGTTAGTGTAGCAAAGAAATTGTAGAAATAGTCCGAGTAGTTTAATCTTCTTCCGTATCTGATGCGGGGTAAATTCATTTTAGTAATTTTGATTTATAACAAGAGTAAAATAGTAAAAGAATGGAATAGATTGTAGCACTGATTAATAAACTGTAATGATTTAGAAAGCATTAAAGATATGATTTATCTGCGGTTTTGAATCTTTGAGATGCAAGATCGCAATAAAATCAATTCTGCATTGTTGATCTTTAATATCATTTTTGTATAGGTAAGATTCAGCAGTTTTTCTTATTTGATTCTGTTTTGTCTTAGTAATTGAAAGCTCAGGAGGACCGTATTCCAAATTCTGCCGGTATTTAACTTCCACAAAAACGAGAGTTTCTTTATCCATTGCTATGATATCAATTTCACCATGTCCGAACTGATAATTTTGTTCTATGATCTCATAACCAAGATTTTTTAAGAACCTGCAGGCAAGTTCTTCACCGTAGTTTCCGGTTTTGCGTTTGTTCTGTTCCATAATTTTCAATTTGTCATTCTGAGGAGTCCCGATGATTTTTATCGGGACGACGAAGAATCTAAAACTCAGATCGTAAGACTCTTCACTTCGTTCAGAGTGACAGCTTAAAATAGTTTCTTCTGAATATCATTATTTAAAATCCTGCTTAAAAAACTTTTACGATGAAAAGGCGAAGCACCAAATTTTTTAACAGCAATTCTATGTTCTAAAGTTGCATAACCTTTATTGTGATTCCAAGAGTAAATAGGAAATTTTTCATGCGCTTCTCTCATAATTTTATCACGTGTTACTTTTGCTATAATAGATGCAGCGGCTATTGAAAATGATTTTGAATCTCCTTTAACAATTGTTTTTGTCTTCATCTCCGATAAAAATGATTTGTTCCCGTCTATCAGAATTAGATTTGGTTTGATTGTAAGCTGTTCAACTGCAATCCTCATTGCTTTAAGAGATGCTTGTAAAATATTTATTTCTTCAATTTCCAGATGATCAATAATGCCGACTCCATAGCATAAACAGTTCTTTGTAATCCAATCGAATAATTCTTCACGTTTTTTCTCTGGGATTTGTTTTGAATCGTTGATCTCTTTATGAAATGTTTTTTTATCGAATATAACTGCCGCCGCAACAACCGGTCCGGCAAGAGGCCCGCGACCGGCTTCGTCAACACCTGCAAGAAATTTTACTTTATTCGAAAAGAAGTTGTTATCAAATTTTTTAAGTGAGTTCATCAGGAGCAAATATCTTCAAAAAAATATTTACTTGCCCGTTTATTCTATATTGATTTTTTCTATTGTCTCTTCTTCTAAAATCTCGATAGGTTTAGATAAATCTGTGATTCGATACTGAGTATGTGAAGGGTAAATTATCAATTTGAAATCATGTTTGGATTTATCTTCTGAAAAAAGATAAAGCAAGGTTTGTGATTCGGCTTTTACAATTCTTACGAGGTATTTTGAATCAGAATCGGCAAAAGACATTGAATTAGATTTTTTTTCTTTAAGAACCGAAGCGGCGGCAAGTTTTACACCGTTCTCTTCTTTGTGTTTAATTATTTGAGGATACAATTCAACGATCTAATAGGATTTAATCTTTTGAATTATCTGATCTGTAATCGAATCAATTTCAGTAACATTTGTTTGGGCTAAAAGACTTTTGCAATAATCAATCTCTTTTTTGAAACGGTCTTGATTAGAATTTAAATATTCTAAATTCTCTTTGGATAATTTTTCCGGATTAAAGACATACGTAAAAATATCCTCTTCTGTTATTTTCATTTGCTCTTGCATCTTTGCCCTTCATCTTCCCCCAAAAAGATTTTATTTATTCTTTAATTATATAATAACAACATATTTAATCGTTTTCGAAAATCAGTTGTTAGAATCTTCTAACCGTTGAGCAATTTCTTTTTTAAGCAATCGTAATAAATAATCTAACGTTTGATGATATTTCTTA
>JACRFC010000096.1 GCA_016234355.1 Ignavibacteriales bacterium | reverse complement strand
TATAGACTTGGCGCACTTGGCGTTTCTCCTTAGCGTGCTTTGCGTGGAAAAAAAGAACAAATTTCACGCAAAGACCGCCAAGTTAACGCGAAGGTCGCAAAGAAATGATAACTGAAAAACTTTCGTGCGTAAGGTGAATTACTCATTAACTTAAAAATGGCTTTAACAAAATAACCAGGTGATAAAATGAATTACAAATCAAAATTGATAATTGGAAAAACGACGCTCACTTTAGCATCAATAATTCTATTTGGCTTCTTTACGCTAAGCTATGGTAAGACAATTCCGGATTCAACAAAAAACTGTAATAATAAAAATAAAAGCACAGAAAAGATGAGCGGCTGTAAAGGAAAAGGGATGGATATGAAAGAAAGTAAGGGACATGAATCAATGAATAATGAAGAGAACTTAGCAACCAATTTAGAGAAAAAGGAAAACATCTCTCAGAATAAACTTATTCGAGAAGGAATTATAGATCTTGCACAAATCGAGGAAAATAGAGACGGGAAAGTTTTCCAATGTTCGATGCATTCGAATATAATTCCTGATACAAAGCAAGACTACCCACAATGCGGAATGAATGTAGTGGAAATTTCTATTGACGATGCAAAAGCGAAATTAATTAAGGATGGGTTATAAGTAAAATAGCGGTCATTTGATCATTGAGGAAAAACAGATTATCTCATCGTGAATCGAATGCAAAGAGGAATGAGTTACTTTTATGAAATTACATAACATAGCGTTTTTGAGTTTAAGACGTAGAAAAGCTAAAACAATTTTTTTGATTATCGGATTATTTCTATCCGTGGCTTCTGTAGTAACACTTATTACCGTAAGCGAAAATATAAATAAAAGTGTTGCAATCAATTTGGATGAGTTTGGAGCTAACATTATCATTACTCCTAAATCCGATCAACTGATGATAAATTATGGCGGGTTGAGTTTGGGAGAAGTTTCATTCAACAGCTCCCCTCTTTCAGAAAATGATTTGCAAAAAATTAACACCATAAAGAACCGAAAGAACTTATCCATAATTTCGCCTAAACTTTTTGAGACCGTTAATCTAAAGGGTAAAAATGCTCTAATTGCCGGAGTTCGTTTTTCGGATGAACTAAAACTTAAAAAGTGGTGGGTTATTAATGGAAAATCTCCGTCATTCCCGAATAATCTTTTGGTGGGTTCAAACACTGCAGGAGCTTTGCAAATCAAAGTCAATGATACGCTCGTAATCAATGAGCAGCAGTTTGTTGTTTCCGGTATTCTTTCAAATACCGGTTCGCAAGACGATGGTCTTATCTTTATGGATATTTTAACTGCTCAAACTCTTTTTCGCAAGCCCTCAAAACTTAGTCTCATCGAAATAGCGGCATTGTGTTACGACTGTCCCATCGAAGATATTGTTTCTCAAACTTCATCTGTTTTGCCGACGGCAAATGTTACGCCCATCAAGCAAAACATTGAATCAAAAATGATGGCTGTTCATAGTTTTGAGCGGTTCTCAATTGGAATTTCTTTGGTAATGTTAGTTACAAGCTTTTTAATTGTATTCGCAAGTGTGAACGCTTCTGTAACCGAGAGAACCAAAGAAATTGGAATATTTAAATCGGTTGGTTACAGAAAGTCACACATTCTCAAAATAATTTTAACAGAAGTTATAGCGGCAAGTTTAACAGCCGGCTTACTTGGGTTTCTTGCGGGTATCTCAGCAGCAAAATTGGTTTTGCCCTTCCTTAGCATACATGGTATAACTTCTTTTACTTATAATTTTACAACTCTTCCAATTGCTGTACTACTCTCTTTGTTCGTAGGAATAACGGCATGTATTTACCCGGCAATAAAAGCATCACGATTAGATCCAATAGTTGCATTTAGATTTATTTAATGAGGCATAGATATGAGTTTAGTAGAAATAGAAAATGTAAGTAAAGAATACAAATCCGGAACCGAGATCGTTACCGCTGTGAATAATATTTCTTTGGAAATAGATAGAGGTCAATTCATAACTATTATGGGAGAATCCGGTTCCGGGAAAAGCACGCTTCTAACAATGTTAGGCGGTCTTTCCGTTCCTACAAAAGGGAAAGTGCTGATTGATGATTTAAATATTTATTCTCTTCCTCAAAATAGTTTAGCCGATTTCCGCAGGGAGTATTTAGGTTTTGTTTTTCAAGCATTCCACCTTATTCCTTATTTAACTGTTGAAGAAAATGTTATGGTTCCATTGGCTGTTGGCGATCTGAACAGACAACAAAAAAAGGAAATTGTTCACGCTACTTTGGATAAAGTTCACTTAAAAGAAAAATCGAAAAGACTAATTAACGAACTAAGCGGCGGCGAACAACAAAGGGTTGCAATAGCGCGCGCATTAATTAACGACCCTTTAATAATCCTTGCCGATGAACCTACCGGTAATCTGGATTCAAAGACAAGTGAAGATATTATGGACATTTTTGGTTTTCTTGTTGAAGAAGGCAAAACAATACTTTTGGTTACTCACAATAAAGTTTACCAATCGTATGCAGATAAAAAAATCTTTCTAAAAGATGGGAAAATAAACGGAGGTGACTA
>JACRFC010000095.1 GCA_016234355.1 Ignavibacteriales bacterium | reverse complement strand
TTCGCTCTTTAGTAAAAAAGTATTATGCCCCGCTTCCTTAACACATTTATCTCGATAACCTCTGTTTGTCATTTTGATCGGCTCAACCATTTTAATCTTGAACGGCTCAGCCCAGCTTCTTTTAATTAACTTCTTTGCCATTGTAACTCCACAAGTTATGAGTTATTAGTTATTAGTTTTGAGTTATGAATTTATCTTGATACTGGATACTCGATACTGGATACTAACTACTTTCTTTTATCGTATTCAACAATTATATCAGACGAAATTCCTCCGCGTGTGTTAAATCTTGCGGTGATCTTCATATATCTCGGTTTGCAAATCTTTACAAGATCACCAAGAATTCTATTTGTAACTGCTTCAAAAAAGATTCCGTCATTGCGGAATGATTGTAGATAAAACTTATAGCTCTTTAACTCAACACAAATCTTATCCGGTATGTATTCTAAAATGATTGTAGCAAAATCCGGTTGTCCGGTCTTAGGACAAAGTGAGGTAAACTCCGGCGCTGTGTGAATTATTGTGTAATCCCGTTCCGGATTTGGATTAGGAAATGTTTCTAAGAGTTTTGTTTTGTCGGTCATTCGTTAGTCTCAGCTCTCAATGGGTTAATTGCTTCGAGTAAGGTAATAATTCTATTTTCTTTATACTTGTTATTTAGGTCGAATAGATTTTGTGAGAGTAATCTTTGAACATTTCTATGCCCTTCTGAATATCGTCTAATGTTATCATAATTGTTGATCACTGTTAGATCTCTATATAAAAACCAATCCTCTAAAATATTCTTATATCTTTCTTGATCAGCATCAATATTTGCAGGCTCATTGATAAAATTAAACTTATCCATAAAGTTTGGTGTGGCAATAATATTAATAATGGAAAGGAGTTCTTCCATGGTACCTTCTTCTTGTGAAAGGAAATTCCACAATTCATCGGCTAGTAAAACTTCTTCTGTTGCAAAATATTTTCTAAAATCAATACTGTAATCGAAGAATCTTTCTTTGTCGAAACCACACTTTTCATGATGCAACGGATCGAATGGAAATCCCAAATAGAAAAGAATTTCCTTTGCTGGGAATCTGTTTTTTAATGCTGCCTTTCCATTCAAAAACTTTGATTTTTGTTCCTTAAAAATATCACTGTTTGGTTTAACTGTCTTTAGTTCTATTAATACCAGCCTATTTTCTTCTTCATAATAAACGTCCGCTGAAAAATTAGGCGCTTCAACTAAAGTAGTATTCGGCGCTGAAAATATTTCATTATTCTCTGTGGCTAAATTTGGGATTCTTGTGTTATTCTTAAGCGAAGCCATAATATTACTAATTGTTGATTGCTGTCCTTGGTCTATCATCATTCTATTGAATTTTCGTTTCTCTCCATCACAAAGAATATGTGCTACGTGTTCAAAGAAAGATTCTCCAAGAGATGTATTTAATCCATGCATCCAACTTGCAAGACTTATAAAAATCGGAATATCTGTTACATTTCTTTCTATCTTTACTCTAAACGCTTCTAGAAATGCCTCATGGAATGGTGCATTTCGATTATCAGAAGCATCTTCAGGGAAGTTATCGAATCTTGATTTGAGTGTTTTAATAACTTCCAAAGAAATTCTTTCCTTCTTAAGTGATTCCATTTATATCTCTCTAAAGTGGAAAATGCTCTCTGAATAAGCACCTTTATCTTTCTCAGTTCTATTCAAAACTGGTCTCTTGAATTGTTGAACAATCTTCATTCCAGCTTTTTCTGCAATAGTTGGATACATATTATACTTATCATTAGCAACTAACAATACATTATAATCATCTGCTAAAAATCTTTTACAGTTATTCAAAACCGCTGAAATTCCTTCTATATAAGATTCCTTTGCTTCACGTCCTTGCCCATTGGATAAAGGACCTATTTCTAATTTGTCTTTCCTTTCCATACCAAATAAATCATAAGCATAGGCGTGTTGTTCGTGATAATCAATCAAACCAACATAGGGTGGACTTGAAAATATTCCACTGATTTTTTGTTTTGAAAGTTGTTTTGCAAAATCCAGATTAACTTTTTCAGTAACAGAGAATAAATCTATTATACGACTATCGCCTGTAAAACAACGCTGGTAAGTTTCAGTTCTTAAGGAATTATATTCTGCTATACGTTTTAAGGTATCCTTTGAATATCTATCCCACCAACTTAAAATAGAGAATAACGGCTTACAAATCTTTCCATGTTTTGAACAATAATATGTTGCTGTGATCGGTTCGAGAAGTGTTGCCAAATCCGAATGAGTAGTTGCACGGCAAGAGCGAATTGTGCGGCTGAGAATTATACTTACGATTTTTTTTGTGTTAGGATTTTTTATCTTTTTTATCAGTTCAAATACAAAATCAATCTCGGTTCTTATATGTTGTAGAAACCATTTATCTAAAAAGTTCTCCGATGATTTTTGTTTTAACTCTATTCCAAATTCTTTAACCAATTTTTTATATATAGGTAGAAACTCTTTTTCTTTTACACGTCCATATTCTTCTTCATCAACCTTTTTATTCTTTACTCTAACTTTGAAATCCGGTGAGGGGAAATATTCGTTGTTAAAATCTGAAAGTTTTTCAAGTAGCCGCTGTTCAAACTTCACTGTATTAGAATCAACTATAAACTGTTGTAATGCTTCGGTGATTTTTTTTAATTCAATATTTAATTCATGCAAATTATATTTCCCTACTTTCACATTACTCATCAAAGAATTAAAAGCTGAGACATCAACTCCGATTGCATGCATTCCAAGTTCATTCGCTTGAACAAGTGTGGTTCCGCTGCCACAGAAAGGATCTAAAACGATGTCTCCTTTCTTGAAATAAATTTCCTTCTTAAACTCATCAGTGTGGTCGTCTAAAAAATATTCAACTAATTGTGGGATGAATTTACCTTTATACGGGTGAAGCCGATGTACATGTTTTGTGGTTTCTGCTTCTTTGAATTGTTCAAACGAAAGATGCCAATCAATATCATCACCAAGTTTTTCTTTCCAATTCAATTGGCGATTTCCATAATATGAATCATAGTAGTGAACTAATTCTTCTTTACTTACAAGTGTATTCCCGTTATCAGCAAACTTTTTAATTCTGCCATAATTCACCAAATAGGAAATGTTAGATTGAGTCACATTCTTTTTAAACTGAATGCTGATCAGATCACTCGCTTGTTTTATAGTTAACATTTCTTTCTGCATTCTAAATTCTCAATTAAATATACTTCGGTTTAACTTTATACGGAATCTGATCTTCCACTCCCGCTTGTTGAAAACCGCGGAGACGGAATGCACAGCTATCGCAAACTCCGCATGCTTCATCTTCATTCTGATAGCATGACCATGTTAAATTCAACGGTGCTTTTAATTCAATTCCTTTTTTTACAATATCGGCTTTTGAAAAATGAATTATCGGTGTTTCAATTTTTATTTTCGTTTCCGGTTTGGTACCGAGATCAACCATTTTTTCAAATGCTTCAAAAAACTGCGGACGGCAATCCGGGTAACCGCTTGCGTCTTCATAAACGGCACCGATAAAAACTGCTTCTGCACCAATCACTTCCGCCCAGCTTACACATGCGCTTAATATATTCGCATTGCGGAATGGTACATATGAACTTGGAATTTTTTTTTTTTCAAGATCGGCTTTAGAAACTTTAATTGATTTATCGGTAAGAGATGAACCGCCGATCTTCGTAAAATGTCCGAAATCAATTACTAATTTTTTTTCAGCTTTATAATAATCAGCTACATCATGAAATGCCTTTAGTTCACGCTCTTCAGTTCGCTGTCCATAATTTATATGAATGAGTGCGAGTTTGTATGTTTGATTTGCAATCGCAGCGGTAACACAACTATCCATTCCTCCGCTAACAGCAACGACAGCTAATTTTTCTTTACTCAAAAGCCTCTCCCACACCCTCTCCAAAGGAGAGGGCTTATTATAACTTTATTTTAATAACCAGTGAAAAATAGCAAATTGGAAAGTGAGAAGGAAAAGGTCATTTTTGTTTCGTTGCGTTCTTGGCGGCTTTGCGAGAGAAAAAATTTCTCGCCACGCCGCAAAGCTCGCTACGAAAATCTTTTCCTAAACAAAATGAGTACAACTGCAATTAAAAAGCTGATAAATGAAGAGAACATAAACGGAATTTGCGCTCCAAAGTTATCCCACAAAATTCCTGTAAGTAAAGAACCAAACATTACCGCAAAACTTGAAAGTGCGGTTAGTAAACCAATTGCAGAACCGCGGAATTGATCCGGCACCAGATCCGAAACCCAAGCTTTTGATACACCTTCGGTTGATGAAGCATAAATTCCATAAAACGCAAAGAGGAACCAAACTATCAAATGATTTTCATTCATAGCAAAACCAAAATAGACAACGGAGAAAATTATCAACCCGATAATAAAAATATTTTTCTTACCGAATTTATCAGCTAAGATTCCAACCGGATAAGATGCAAGGGCGTAAACTAAATTGTAAAATACATAACCAAGTATAGCAACCGTATCAGAGTTTGAAATTTGCTTTGATTTTAGAATTAGAAAAACATCGCTGCTGTTAACAAGTGAAAAAGCAGTGAGCGCAAGAAGAAGTATTTTATATTCACGAGGTGCGCTATTCCAAAATTCACGATAGACTTTTTTCTTAGAATTTTTAACACTTCCTTTTGCATCTTTCACCACAAAAGTAAATCCGATAGCAAATAATGACGGAATAATTGCAAAGAGATAAATCCATGAATACTTTCCGGGAAAAAAGTAAAGAAGTATTATAGCTGTCAACGGTCCAATAACAGCACCAAGTGTATCCATACTTCGATGAAATCCGAAAACGGCTCCGGTGTTTCCGTTTGCATAACTTGCAAGAAGTGCATCTCGCGGAGCTGTACGGATTCCCTTTCCTATTCGATCAACAATGCGGGAAAAAATTACAGTAGGTACTGTTGCTATCAATCCCGGTAATGATTTTACTAATCCCGATAGACTATAACCGATTACAACAAAGATTGAGCGCTTACCTATTTTATCTGAAAGAGTTCCGAAGTATCCTTTTAAAAATCCGGCAGTTACTTCTGCAATGCCTTCTATCAAACCAACAACAGACATAGATGCACCGAGCACAGCAGTTAAAAAGATCGGTGTAATAGGATAAAGCATCTCGCTTGCAAAATCAGTGAAAAAGCTGATCAATCCAAGTATTACAACCGAGCGGGATATGTTTTTGAATTTTATCATAATGGTAAATTTCTAAAATGAAAATCTAATTTCCTACAAATTTCTGTTGACATTTTGCCGATAACTTACTTTTTTTAGGAAGAAAGATTCATAACACACCTTATAAAGAACTTCTTATCATTCAGCATGAAATTATATTCTACAATACGAAAATAAAAAAGAAGGAGCCGCTAATGGAATACTACGAATTACATCCTGTTACACCGCAGATGAGATTTATAAATAAAGCGGTAGAAGTATTGAAGAACGGCGGTGTAATAATTTACCCGACCGATACTGTTTACGGAATCGGCTGTGATATTTTCAATAAAGAAGCTCTTGAAAGAGTTTACGCAATTAAACAGGATGCCGGAACAAAATTGTTCAGTTTTATCTGTCCTAATTTGAAAAATATTGCCAAGTATGCAAAAGTATCGGATTATGCTTACAGAGTTATGAAAAAACTTTTACCTGGACCTTATACTTTTGTTTTACCTGCAGCACATGAAGTCCCTAAAAAACTTTGGACTAAAAGAAGAACTGTAGGTATTCGAATTCCAAATAACAACATTGCTTTAACACTTGCTAATGAACTTGGCAATCCGATTGTAAGCACTAGTGTTACAACACGGAAAGGAGAAATTTTATTTGATCCGCTAGAGATTCAAGTGATATTTAATTCACAAATAGATTTGATGTTATCGGCGGGTGCACTAGAAGGAAAGCCTTCAAGCATAGTTGATTTAAGTGGTGAAGAACCGGAAATAATAAGAGAAGGTGCGGGCGATCTAAGTATGTTCTTTGTTTAATTTTTAGATTTGATATTAATGAAGAAATTTTTGGCTGTAATTGTTATTAGTAAATTTTAAAAGTATTTCCTTAGTCCTATTCGGAATCAATTAAATGAATAAATGGGTTATTCATAATTCATTTTGTTAATTAACCTATCCAATTCTCAGAAGTGTAAGACAGTCGTCTGCTTTTCTTTACCGGCTTTTCAGAATTAGTTTTTGAAGACTGAGACAATTGATTATTTTCAGCCGGTGAAGAAAAATCAGTAATAAAAGCAATTCCATCTTCAGTCTTCATAAAAGATTCATCGCGTTGCATTTGAGTCTTATTACGTTGATTGATCCACATTAACTGGGTTTTGGAATCGGTTATAGGTTGTACACTCATTAGTACCTCCTATTTTTACCATATAAGAAAGATAATTTTGAGAAGAGTAATTGGTGTCAAAAATTTCTATTCAAATATACGAAAAAAACAAAAAACTTGCTTGGGATTTACATCGGAACAAATTTTGAGATTCAAATACTAGAAACAGAAACACGCGCTCAATTTTCTCTGTGCACAACAGTTGCGCTCGCCTGTCGTGCCGCAAGTAAAGTTATTTCTGCAATGTTAACATGCGACGGTCTTGTTGCACAATATAAAACTGCGTCGGCAATATCATCACCGGTAAGCGGAGTTAATCCTTTATAAATACTTTTTGCTTTTTCTTCATCACCATGAAAACGGACTTTACTAAAATTAGTTTCAACAAGGCCGGCATCAATAGTACTGACCAAAATATTTTTATCAATAGTATCCATTCTTAGAGAACGCGTAATTGCATCAACAGCATGTTTTGTTGCACAGTATATTGCGCCTTTGGGATATGCCTCCCGTCCCGCAATAGAACCTATATTAATAATATGTCCGCTTTTTCTTTCAAGCATTATTGGAAGGACAGCATGTGTAGCATAAAGTAATCCTTTCACATTCGTATCAATCATTTCTTCCCAGCTATCAGGATTATCTTCATAAAATTTACTAAGTCCGCGCGCCAGTCCGGCATTATTAATTAGTATATCAATGTTCTTAAACTCTACCGGCAATGTTTTTATAGAATTAATGACATCATCCCGTTTCGTTATATCTAATTTGTAGGCATAGACTTTAACACCAAACTTTTTACGAATATCATCGGCGATTTCATCAATTAAATTTTTTCTGCGTGCACTGATAATAAGATTTGCACCCGCTTTACCAAATGCATAAGCACATGATTTACCGATTCCGGAAGATGCACCGGTTATAAAGACAGTTTTCTCTTTTAACGATTCCATCATTTCCTCAAAAAGTTCTTACAAAGTTAATATAAAATGAACAGAAATTTAATTCGACAAACAGTCTATATTTTTTTAATTTTACGATTAATTATAAACCATTCACAATAAATTTGATCAACTGTTGGAACAATTAGAAATTATAGAAAGGAAAACGGATACTAAATTTTATTGCTTTCATTGCGGCGATGAATGTCCCGATGATATTATTCATATTGATGAAAAAATATTTTGCTGTAACGGATGCAAAACGGTTTATGAAATTCTTAACGGCAGTAATCTTTGTAATTATTATTCCATTGATCAAAATCCCGGTATTACAAGAAAACATCACATCAAACGCAATTACGATTTTCTTAACGACGCTGATCTAAAACTTAAACTGATTGATTACACCGACGGAAAGCGGACGCAAATAACTTTCGATATTCCTCAGATGCATTGCAGTTCATGTATCTGGATCTTAGAAAATCTTTACAAGCTTAACGCAGGAATTATCTCTTCAAAAGTAAATTTTCTTCAGAAAAAAATATTTATCTCTTACTCGGAAGAAACGACTTCACTTAAAAAAATTGTTGAGTTGCTCGATTCGATCGGTTATGAACCGCAGTTAAATCTTGATAACCATAAAGAAGAAAATATTAAAAGCCTGTACAAAAATCTTTATTATAAAATCGGTATTGCCGGATTTTGTTTCGGAAACATTATGCTGCTCAGCTTTCCGGAATATTTATCAATTGATGTTACCGGACACGATGAGCTAAAAAAAATATTTGCTTACTTGAACATAATTCTCGCATTGCCGGTTTTCTTTTACAGTGCGAGTGGCTATTTCATCTCGGCATGGAAAGGGTTAAAGAAAAAATTTGTCAACATAGATGTTCCGCTTGCTTTAGGAATCGCTGTCCTTTTCTTTCGAAGTATTATAGATATCGTTTTTATGCATGGTGCCGGTTATCTCGATTCTCTCGCCGGATTAGTTTTCTTTCTTCTAACAGGAAAATTATTCCAGAACAAAACTTATGAGACATTAAATTTTGAGCGGAATTATAAATCCTATTTTCCTATCGCGGTTACAATTCAAAATGGTAAAAATGAAACGACTATCCCGGTAGAAAAATTAAAAATCGGTGATCGTTTAATAATTCGTAACAATGAATTGGTTCCCGCAGATTCAATTCTTATAAAAGGTAATGCACACATTGATTATGGATTTGTTACCGGCGAATCAATGCCGATAAACAGAGTAAACGGAGAAATGATTTATGCCGGAGGAAAACAGATCGGCAGTGCAATTGAAGTTGAAACAATTAAAGAAGTATCGCAGAGCTATCTAACTCAACTCTGGAATAACAAAGCATTCCGGAAAGAGCAAGAGCACGAGCAAGAATCAAGAATAACATCGTTTGCCAATACAGTTAGTAAATATTTTACCGCTATTGTTTTGTTGCTTGCAGTAATTGCAGCATTGATATGGTATAACAATATGACTCTTGCATTCAATGCTTTCACTGCTGTATTAATTGTTGCTTGTCCTTGTGCGCTTGCACTTTCCACGCCGTTTGCACTCGGTAATACTTTAAGAATATTCGGCAGGAACAAATTCTATCTGAAGAATACTTTTATCATCGAAAAACTTGCTGCAATAAACTCAATTGTTTTTGATAAGACCGGAACAATTACGGAGAATAATTCATCAAGTGTTGTGTTCACCGGCGATGAATTAAACGAAAGTGAAAAAGTTTTAGTTAAATCTGCCGTTAGAAATTCTACGCATCCGTTAAGCAAAGCCGTTTTTAATTTTATTAATTCTAAGATCACAAAAAATATTGACCTATACGATGAACAAACCGGCAAAGGTATTTATGCTGTAATAGACGGTAACGAAATTAAATTAGGTTCTAAAATTTTTGTTAACAGGGCACCTAAACAATTTGATGATGAGTATTCAACAAAAGTTTTTCTCTCTATCAATGGAGCGGCAAAGGGTTACTTCAACATTACAAATAAATACCGGAACGGATTGAGTGAAACAATTTCCGAACTTGAACACAATTACGAGCTTGCTCTTCTTTCCGGTGATAATGAAGGCGAAAAAGAAAAACTGAGAAATTTCTTCGGAGCCGATAACGAATTGCATTTCAGACAATCACCCCATAACAAATTAGATTTTATTTTACAGCTTCAAAAAAACGGGAAAAAAGTTTTAATGATTGGAGACGGACTTAATGATGCCGGAGCGCTTAAACAAAGCGATGTCGGTATTTCAATTTCAGATAACACAAATAATTTTTCTCCTGCGTGCGATGGTATTTTAGACTCGCAGTCTTTTAGTCTTTTAAAAGATTTTATCAAGTTCTCTACTTTAAGTATGAGAATTATTTTTTCAAGTTTTATATTATCTTTGGTTTACAATTTAATCGGATTAGGATTCGCTTTTCAGGGAACGCTTTCACCGCTAATTGCTGCAATACTAATGCCTTTAAGTTCCATATCGGCAGTGGTGTTCACAACAGTTCTAACAAATGTTTTAGCTAAGCGTCAAGGATTAATTTAATGTCAGTTATAGTTGTGTTGATCGGTGCAAGTTTATTAGTAGCAACAGGATTCTTAATTGCCTATCTCTGGGCAGTTAAGAGCGGACAGTATGATGATAAGTACACTCCATCGGTTAGAATTTTATTTGATGAGGAAAAGAAATCAGAAGTCAGAAATAAGAAATCAGAAAACATGAATCGGAAGTAAGAATTCAGAATCAAAAAACAATTACATAAATTCTGATTACTTACTTCTTATTTCTGACTTCTTAATAGAAAAAGTTTATACACAAATACAGGAGTAACTAATGCAGGTTGAGAAATTCAGCTACGATAATCAGATCGTCAAACAATTCATGATC
Source organism: Ignavibacteriales bacterium (assembly GCA_016234355.1). GTDB lineage: Bacteria > Bacteroidota > Ignavibacteria > Ignavibacteriales > Melioribacteraceae > Fen-1258. The sequence goes on along the minus strand of JACRFC010000095.1, from coordinate 332 downwards.
GCTGCAGTAACATTTGCGATCGTTGGAATGCTTGTCGGTTTAATTATAGCAATTCAACTCTATGTTCCGGATTTAAATCTTGGTATTCAGTATCTCACGTATGGAAGAATTAGACCTCTGCATACAAACGCAGTAATTTTTGCTTTCGTAGGCAACATAATTTTTGCCGGGGTTTATTATTCTTTGCAGAGAGTATGCAAAACAAGAATGTGGAACGACAAATTAAGTCAATTCCATTTTTGGGGATGGCAGTTAATCATTCTTGCCGCAGCAATTTCTTTACCTCTTGGAATAACAACAAGCAAAGAATATGCAGAGCTCGAATGGCCGAT
>JACRFC010000092.1 GCA_016234355.1 Ignavibacteriales bacterium | reverse complement strand
GATCGGGAACAGTAACATCAAATCCGGCGGGAATATATTGCGGAGCTGCATGCACAGCAACATTTGATGCCGGAACTAATGTTACGTTAACTGCATCTCCAGACCCAAGTGCAACATTCAGCGGTTGGGGTGGTGATGCTTCTGGTTCATCTTCTTCTGTTACAATTACTATGGACGGTAATAAAAATGTTGACGCCTTATTCCAGCAACAAACATTTACATTAACAGTATCGAAAAGCGGAAGTGGAGGCGGAACAGTAAGATACACACCAGCAGCTGGATCTGAAATTAATTGCGACGACGCTGTTTGTATTTTTACTTTAACTGTTGGTTCAACCGTTACACTTGTCGCTACTCCGGATGCCAACTCAACATTTACGGGATGGAGTGGTGATGCAACCGGAACAAGTTCTTCCGTTACTTTAACTATAGATGGTAATCTCACAGTTACAGCTGCTTTTACTAAAATTCAATATACACTAACAATTAATCGTACTGGATCGGGAACAGTAACATCTAATCCGGCGGGAATATATTGCGGAGCTGCATGCACTGCAACATTTGATGCTGGAACTAATGTTACGTTAACTGCATCTCCAGACCCAAGTGCAACATTCAGCGGTTGGGGCGGTGATGCAAGCGGTACTAGTTCACCCGTTACAATCACTATGGATGGCAATAAAACTGTCAATGCTACTTTTACAGCAAACACTGGTTCAATAAGCAATTTTGTATGGAAAGATCTAAACGGTAATGGTATTCAAGATTCAGGTGAACCTGGCTTTGCAAATATCCAGGTTAACATATTGGATGCATCTACTGCCAGTGTGCTTGGCACTACTACCACTGATGCAAGTGGTCTTTATGTATTTACAAATGTTCCATCTGGTAATTACAAAGTTGAAGTTATTCCACCTTCTGGATGGGGATTTACTATTAAAGACAATGGCAGCAATGACGTGATTGACAGTGATGTAGAAATGTCAACTGGTTTTACCGATTCGTTCTCTCTTGCCGCCGGGGCAACTGATGATACTCGCGATGCCGGCCTCGTTTCTGCCAACACGACCACCACCAAGACAGGCACGTCTACCGTCACTGTCGGCGGGCAGATCATGTATACCATCACCGTGATCAATAGTGGTCCTACGACTGCTCTGAACGTCGTCACTACGGACGTCCTACCCAGCGGCACGATCTACCTTTCTTCTTATTCATCCTTCGGCAACGAAAGCAACTACGCCAACAACAACGGCACCGTCGCTATCACGACCCCCTACCTTGGCTCCAACGAGACCGTCACCTACACCATCGTTGTCACCGCCGAGACGCCCGGCGTCAAGACCAACACCGCCTCCACAACCTCAGATACACCCGACCCCAACGGCAATGACAACTCGTCCAGCACCACGACGATAGTTGACCAGCAGTTCACACTCACCGTTGCAAAGACCGGCACCGGAGTTGGAACAGTAACATCATCACCGGTCGGAATAGATTGCGGTTCAACATGCACTTATACATTTACCGCCGGAACAGTTGTGACTCTAACAGCTACACCGGATGCAAACTCAACATTTGCCGGATGGAGCGGAGCTGCAAGTGGAACGGGTGCAGCAGTTATTACAATAGATGGTAATAAATCTGTTACTGCTACATTCGAAAAGAAATCTCGTTCCATCATGGAAAGTATTCTTCAGGATCTAATTTCATTTCGAGGAACTGTAAGCAATAAGGATGATGGCAAAAAGCTTGATGATGCGATCAAGAATATGAATAAAGCTTTGGATTTGGCTTACTGGGTTGACGGTGATCATCTTCAATCACAAAAGGGTGAAAAAGTATTTAGTGAGTCGAAAGATGCTGTTAACAAATTAAGAATTTTAATGAAAGAAAAGAAAAGTTCCATTGCGGATGGATTACTGCAAGGATTTGTAGATCGAATAGTTCAAGTATTACGCTACTTAGTTGTAGTGGCTATTAATGATGCCGTACGTCTTCAAGGTGACTCTAAAGATATCACTAAGGCAAACCAAGAACTGCTTAAAGGTGATGCAGACATTTCCAATTCTAAATACGAAAGTGGAATTGAGCATTATCGAAATGCATGGGATAAGGCGATGGGGTCACTTCCAAAAGCATTAAGTCTAGCTGGATCTGTTGAGAATGAAGAACATACTGCGGCAGAATTTATTCCTTCAGAATTTGGTCTGATGCAGAACTACCCGAATCCGTTTAATCCTACAACAACAATTAGTTATAATATAGCAAAAGAAAGTAAAGTGATTTTGAAAGTATTTGACATCCTGGGAAGAGAAGTAATGACACTAGTTGATTTAGAATTATCTCCGGGAAATTACAGAGCAGAATTTAATGGCAACGGATTAGCAAGCGGAATTTACCTGTATCAAATACGAGCTTTCCCATCCGAAGGAGTAGGTAATATTTTTGTTGATACTAAAAAATTCATTTTAATGAAATAGAGTAAAATACCAATTCTAAAAAACCTCTCAGGTAATGAGAGGTTTTTTTTATATAGTATTTGCAACAAGGATATTTATCACTAAATTCCTACCAAAATTAGTGTACCAATGAGATATCCTTTAAGCATAATATTATTCTTTTTAGAAATAATCTTCTTAAAGATTCCGATCCAAGCACAATCAAAAATAGATTTTAGCAAAATCGCTAATACTTCGAATTTGTCGTTTAAGGTATGGACTACGGAAGAAGGATTACCTTCAAAAGATATTTATGATATAGTGAAAGGGAAAAATGGATTTTATTATTTAGGAACATCCCACGGCTTTGTTCGTTTTGACGGAGCTGAATTTAAAATTTACAACACAAAAAACACGGATCAAATCAAAGCAAATGTTACAAGAAATCTTTTTATGGACAGTCAAGGAAAAATTTGGATGGGCAACGGCGGGGCAGGAATCTTGATTTATGATGGGAATAAATTTGAAAGGATAAGTGAAGAACAAGGGTTGTCCCTTAATCATCCAAGTTGTTTCGAAGAAGATGCGGACGGCAGAATTTTCATAGGGACACATGGCGGCGGATTAAATATTTATGACCACGGAAAGTTTTATGTGATAAAAAAAGAAGACGGTCTGACGAGCAACTCAATTAGTACAATTCTTTATGATTCTAAAAATATTCTATGGATCGGTTCAAATGATCAGGATTTATTATTTATGGAAAAAGGTAAAATCAAAAAATATTTTGATGTTACCCGTAAACAATTTTCGCGTATTACTAAGTTATACGAAGATTCGAATGGCACCATTTGGGTTGGAACTGATAACGGTATAATGAAAATAAAAAACGGCTTTTCGTTACCTGATAAAAACTTAGCTCTCCTTAATAATGGATTCATTAATAATATCACTGAGGATGAAGATAGAAATATTTGGTTTGCTACAAGCAAGGGTGTGTTCATTTACAATAGCAAAAAGTTAATACGACTTGGTATGGATAATGTTTTACTTACCGACCGAATATCACAAATACTACTTAATAATGATGGAATATGGATGTGCAGCAGAGGTGCCGGATTAGCAAGATTAACTTTGAACAAGATAAAAGTCATATCTGAAGATCAAGGATTGCCTGATAAAATAGTACGAACTGTATTTCAAGATCATTCAGGGACGATTTGGTTTGGTACAAATAAAGGAATTATTCGATATGATGAAAAATCTGGGAAGTTAATTTCTTCCAAACTCCCAAAACCGATCCTAGTACCATATGCATGGACTTCAAATTTAAAGGGTGAAATTTTTATCGGTACGCGTAATAGCGGTGTGTGGAAGTACTCAAACGGATCATTGAAAAATATTGCTGATAAGAGAATTCTTGGTACTAGTTTCGTCCGTTCACTTTATTATGATAATGACAACACACTCTGGATCGGAACAAACGGTGGCGGTGTCGCCATGTATAAGGATGGCAAATTTAAATTCATTAATAAATCAACTGGATTAAAAAGTGAATTTGTTGCTTGCATTGTTAAAAACAAAACAGGGCAATTTTGGATAGGAACTTCCGGGGGCGGGGCTTCTCTCGTTGATAAAAATGGAACAGTACTAAAAACTATAACTGAAAAAGACGGATTGGCAAGTAATATTGTTAGTTCAATTAATGAAGATGAAACCGGAATTGTCTGGATTTCAACGGGAGTCTTTGGCATAAGCAGATTCAAAGATGGAAAAATATTTAACATTCAAGAAAAGGATGGTATTTATTCCAACTCTATTAAAAAAATGATTTACGATAATAACGGAAAATTCTGGTGTACATCTGAATTTGGATTATTCTCTCTTGATCAAAACAGACTTAATGATTATGCAGAAGGGCGAATTCCCAAAATGACTTTTAATTTGTACGGGAAAAAAGATGGAATGAAAAGCGATGAATTCCATGGTCTTTCAAATAATGCAGCATGTTTATCAAAATCCGGGAAACTTTATTTCCCAACGGCAGATGGAGTTGTAATTGTAAATCCAAAAGAATTACAAAGCGATAAAGAAAAACCAACAGCATATATTGATGAAGTATTTGTCAATTATAAATTGATAAGTAAAGATGATATACGCACCTTTTCACCGGGAACCGAGACTATTCAATTCAATTATGGCGGTATATCAATAAACTATTCAAAGAATCTTTCGTTTAAATATATATTGGTTGGATTGGATACTAATTGGGCTGATGTAGGAAAAAGACGCCAGGCATTTTTTACTCATTTACCGTATGGAAATTACATATTTAAGGTTGTTGCAATAGCACCCGATGGCAGAAGAAGCAATAATGCTGCTTCTATCAATTTTTCGATCGAACCTTTCATTTGGCAAACACTCTGGTTTAGAATTGGTTTTTTAATATTTCTCATTACTTCTTCCGCATTCATTGTACAATACATATTGAAAAGAAAGTATAAGGCACGCTTGGATAAATTAGAAGCTGAAGCAGCTATAGAAAGAGAGCGCATGAGAATTTCCAAAGATATGCACGATGAATTAGGTGCAAGTTTAACAAAAATCTCGTTAATAACTGAATTGGCAAAAAGAAATATTAATGACAATGCATTACTGCAAAAAGATTTGCAAAATATTTCTGCTGCAAGTCAAGAGGTTACTATGACTATGGATGAAATTGTTTGGGCAGTAAATCCACAAAATGATAAGCTCGATAGACTTATCGGCTATATCGCCAGTTATGTTCAAGAATATATCTCGTTAACAAATCTTCAATTTAGTCTAACAGTTCCAGATCAACTTCAGGATCAATTCGTTTCAACAGAAATTAGACACAATATTTTTCTTGTTATTAAAGAGGCAGTTAACAACATAGTAAAACACTCTCATGCAACTGAAGTTAAATTAGAAATATCTTTTTCTGGTAATGAATTGCAATTTCAACTAATTGATAATGGAGTTGGAATTAAAGATCCGGTGGATGAATTTGGTAACGGACTTATAAACATGCGTAAAAGAATCGAAGATGTAAAAGGAACTCTTCAAATAGAAAACAACAAACCAAACGGGACAATCATCATCGGTATTGTGCCAATCAATTTATCACACATTCGTGTGATTTCTTAAGTAATAAGAAGATATAACTTAACGGTAAGTCTTTTTAGTTATGGAAAATAAAAAAGAAAATATTGTAGTAGCACTTGTTGAAGATTATAAAGAGATCCGCGATGGATTCAATGATTTTATTTCCGGTTCTAAAGGATTTTCGTGTGCAGCAACATTTGCCGACGCTGAATCTGCACTAAAAAAAATTCCTTCGATGAATGTAGATGTTGTTTTAATGGATATAAATTTACCAAAGTTGAATGGCATTGAGTGTGTTAAAAAATTGAAACCGCTTCTACCAAATACTCAAATAATAATGCTCACAATGTATGAAGATAGTGAACATGTATTTGAAGCATTGAAAGCAGGTGCTGCCGGTTATTTACTTAAGAGAACATTACCGGAAAAAATACTGGAAGCAGTCAAAGAAGTACACGAAGGCGGCTCACCAATGTCCATGCAAATTGCCCGGATGGTTGTTAAATCGTTTAATGAAAAACCGGTTCATTCAAAACTCGAACAGAAACTTACCGAAAGAGAAATGGAAATATTGAGCTACCTATCAAAAGGAATGCGTTACAAAGAAATCGCTGATACACTTTTTATTAGTGTGGAAACTGTCCGTACACATTTAAGAAAAATTTACGAAAAACTACAAGTACGAAATTCTACTGAAGCAGTTCTACAATATCTTCAGAAATAATCAACAGAATTGATTGTCCTTATTCAAATTTCAGAGCTGTTACAATAATACTTTCTTATGATTGAATATTAAATAAATAAAAATCCGATTGCAGTTATAAGAAATGACTTAAGGTTAATTAATTAAAAATTATTTTGAACTCCGAACCAACATTTTTTTCGCTTTGTACTTCTATGGAGAGATTATTCAGTTCGGCATATTTTTTTGCTAATGCCAAAGCTAAACCGTTTCCTTCGTAAGTTCTTGTATAGCCGGTTTGTTCTTGAGTGAACGGTTCAAAAATTTGTTTTAGATATTCTTGTGAAATACCAATACCGGTATCTTTAATACTAACCGTTAAATTACCTTCTTCATTTATAAATTGTTTTATTAAAACAGTTCCTTGCTTTGTAAATTTTATTGCATTATCAATTATCTCTGTAAATATTTGATTGACCATAAAACGATCGCAGGTGATATTGTTTTGATCTGTTGTTTTTTCCAATTGCAGTTTGATTTCTTTTTTTGCAGCACTCTCCTTAAAGTTCTCTATTACCGGTTGTAATATTTCTTCTTCTAATTTGATCGGTTCGACTTGAAGTTCATAATCACCGGCTCTGATTTTCGACATTTCTATTATCTCGTCAATAGTACGAATAATTCTGGAGCTGCCGCTTTCAAGCATTTGAAAAAGTTCTGAAAGTTCTTCGGATTGATGAGAATTAAGATTTAATTTTAATAACTCCATTCCGCCTAAAATAATATTCAAAGGAGTTCTGATCTCATGCGACATCTGTGCAAGGAAATGCGTCCTTAGCATAGCAAATTTTTCAGCTTCTTGTTTCGCTATTTTTAGTTCTTCATTAACGGAAATTTGTTTCTGAAGCATTAAAGCGTTGTTTATTGCAATTGCTGCATGAATAGAAAGCGCAATTAAAAATTTTTCGTCGCGATCCGTGAATTCACCGGTGCGATTATTAAGTAATTGAAGAACGCCAACTATTTCAGATTTATTATTTTTGATTGGAAAGCAGATCATGTTTTTTGTCTTATAGCTTGTAACTTGATCATAATTGGATTGAAATCTTGAATCCCTGCCGACATTTTTAATGTTTATTGTCTCTCCGCTCTTAGCTACATAACCGGCTAAACCCTCGCCAATTTTCAACCTGATTTCAATTGTTTCAGCACCCATTGCTATCATTGACCAAATCTCTTTCCTGTTATTATCAACAAGATATAATGTTCCGCGGTCGGCATTGGTTAGATCTACTGCAACGTTTACAATATTTTTTAGGACTTCTCGAAGGTCAATGTTGGAATTAACAAGTTCGGCAGCTTTAATTATTTTTTGAAGCTCGTCACTATCCATATTCTGCTTATGAATTGATTAATAAAACCGAAGATAAGTTAAAAGATTGTTTTTAGAATTCCAATAAATACTTTTTTGAAATTAAGAGATTTGAAATTAAGAGACGCAAAGCGGTTCTTTTAATCCTCATTATTTCTAAAGACTTTTGCAAAGTTTTCATTATATTTTAACACAATCGTCACATTAAAAGTCTAAGAATGCAATCGTTTATGGGAACAGAAGTTTTGATTTTTACAAACATTTTTTTCAAGTAATTGATTAATGAAGACTTTATTAATGATATTGATACTGAAAATCTGATAAATATTCTCTGGTCGCATGTTTCATTAACGAGGAAAGATTTTGAGATGGAGATATAAAATATTTTTCTATTCTGCAATTTTTCTTTTCTGTAACGCTAATACTCCAAACTTTGCCCAACCTATAAAAGATTCTCAAGAGACTAAGAAGATTTATTTTAATGTTTTTTCTTCTCCGTCGAAACGCGATATAACTTATATCAAAATGTTCTCCCGCAACAAAGGTATTGCAATAGGAACATATGTAATGGAATTCAATGGAAAAGCTTGGAATTTGGTTCAGAAAAAATCTGAGTTGAACAGTATTCGCGGGGCGTTTGCTAAAGATGAAAATCATATTTACTTAACAAAAAGAATATACCCCATGAATTCGTCTGAGCTTCTTTACTTTGATGGCAATACCTGGAGAAAAATTTACAATCCATTTTCAAATGAAATCTTTTGCATTCATGTTACAAATAAAAATAATGTATGGTTAGGCGGTGATAGAGAAATATCTTTTAGAAAGAATATTAAATGGACAAATCTACCTTACCCTCCAAATTTCCTTTCTGTTGTTCAAATATTTGGAAATAATGAGTTTCAAGTATGGGCTAGGACAAATGATAACAATCTATTCTTTTTTAACAACTCTGAATGGACTCAACATTTTCAAAATAAAAGTGTTGTGTCGGTTGATTTTGAAAATGTGAATCATGGTTTTGCTCTTGTTGATAAAGAGATGTTCGAATTTAAAAAAGGCAATTGGAAAGCTCATTCAACAGATGAATCTCTCAAACACGTTCGAATAATTTATTTTCAAAAACCAAATAGAATTTGGGGATTGGGTGATAAAGGGTTTGTTATTTTATACGACGGCATGAAATGGTTGAAATTTGATTTTCCGATTAAAGAAAATTTAAAATCCATTTCTTTTATTTCCGATGATGAAGGATGGATTTCGGGAGATAATGGTACGCTTGTTCATTTTTCAAGTAAAGTAATTCCGCATAGTGAACAAATAAAATTAGGATTCAAAGCAGTAATACCTTTCCCATATGCTAAGAATCTAGATGACGAATATGGAGTTGCAATTGATGATATCAATGGAGATGGTTTAAGAGATATTTATTCGGTCTGTCTTTATAATCCGAATAGACTTTATATAAATGATTCAGATAAAGTCAGCGTAACTAATGCTCTCTTTATGGATGAAGCTGCAAAACGTAATGCTAACGGAGTTTCCGAATCTGAGATTATTAATTATATACCCAAACTCCATCTTGGAGCTGGATTAGCTGATATTGACAATGACGGTGATCCGGATATTTACATCTGTAGTCTTAATGAGCCGAATAAACTTTTGATAAATGATAGCAGAGGATTTTTCCGGGACGTTTCTCGACAATCCAACAGAGCAACAGATATAAGTGAAAGGACAAATTGTGCAATCTTTGGTGATGTGAACAACGACGGTAACCTTGATCTTTTCATTACAAATGAATTTTTGACAAATCGTTTATTCATCAATGACGGTAATGGTTATTTCAAAGAAGTTACAAAAGATGCCGGATTAACGAGTGTTGGCGGATCTATGGGAGCTTCCTTCGCGGATATTGATGGTGATGGATTGTTGGATTTATTCGTTGCTAACTGGGCAAGAACAAATAATCTGTATAAAAACATTTCAAAGAAAAATGGTGAAGTAAAATTTATGGATATTACCAACAAAGCCGGTGTAGGAGGGAAACCATACACAAAAAGTAATGGGGTTTGCTTCGCCGATTATAATAATGATGGACTGCTTGATTTATTTGTAACGAACAGAGGTGCTTCGAATAGATTATATAAAAGTAAAGGTGATGATACATTTGAAGATGTTACGGAACAAGTGATTGGTCTCGACTCAATGTTGTCTTACGGTGCAAGTTTCGCCGATTTTGATAACGATGGTTTTCTTGATCTTTATGTTGCTAACGTTGGAGAAAATGTTCTTTATAAAAATCTCAATGGGAAAAAGTTTGTTGATGTAACAATAAAGTATGGTGCTGAGTTAAGTGGTTACTGCACCGGTACTGCAACGGGAGATATAGATAACGATGGAGATATTGATCTATACTGTGCCAACTATACCAATGGAAACAGTACCCTATTTGTAAATACTATTGACGATAAAAATTTTATTACAATAGATATTAAAGGCACAATTTCCAACAGAGATGCAATTGGTGCTAAGGTCTGGCTGTATTCTGCAGGTCATGCTGAAGATAAAAAATATTTGCTGGGATTTAGAGAAATCAATGGAGGAAACAGTTACGGTTCTAAAAGTTCAACGCTGGTTCATTTTGGTGCCAATGCAAATCAAACCTATGACATCGTAATCTTTTTTCCAACTAGCGGAATTAAAAAAGTTTTAACTTCGATTAAAGCCGGGTCTCACAACAAAGTATTCGAAGAAGAAGGCTTTTCAAAGACAGTTACTTATTTCAAAAAATCGCTTTTGCGTTTTTTCGAAAATCGAGAAAACCAAATTGAATTCCTTAAGTTTTTTATTGTTGTGCTGCTTGTAATATTCTCTATTAATCGAGGGAAGAAAAAGTACAATTGGAATATTGGTTTTTCGGTTATTTCACATGGGATTGTTGTAGCATCTTACATTACTTTAATATTTCTCCTTTTATATAAAGAATTTTCTTTGTCTACCATTCTTCCTCTTTCATTTGTGGTAATTTACATTTTCTTATTGCACTTAATTTTTGAAAGGATTGTTTTTGCAAAGAGAATCAGAGAAGAAAAGCAAAAAGCCAGAGATAAAATCGCCAGAGATTTACATGATGATTTAGCTTCAACATTAAGCAGCGGATTAATCTATGCCGATGCATTAGCTCGATCAATGAAAAGTGAAAAACAAAAAGGAATAGATTTAGCCGACAAAGTGAAATCGTTACTGAACGAGGCAACAGAATCAATCACGGATTTAGTTTGGACTGTTTCTCCGAGCCACGATAAACTTAAAGATTTAATTGCGCGTCTTCGGTTATTTATAACTGAATCATGTAAGACAAATAATATCTTATGCGAGATCAAAATTGATTCTTTGGAAAACGATTTTTCTATTTCAGGCGAGGTAAGAAAAAATATTTATCTGATCTTCAAAGAAGCTATGAATAATATCATTCAGCATGCCAATGCCAAAGATGTGATATTTTCCGTACAACATTATAAAGATGGATTTGATATATCTCTTCAAGACGACGGCATAGGGTTTAAGATGGATAAATTTCAATTAGACAAAGAAAGCTTTACCGATGTAGAAAATATAGGTTCACTTCATGGGAATGGAATTTTGAACATGTTGAAAAGAGCACATGAATTAAATGCAAAACTTAAAATTGATTCAACTAAAGATAGTGGAACCAAAATACTCTTAAAAATTAACTTGTCTACCGCAAGGTAGAAATGACATAAATGCGTCATTGTAATTCTGTCCAACTACTCGGAAATTAGTTACGAATAAAAAACTAAAACCAATTGATCAATGCCGATTAAAGTAGCAATAGTTGAAGATCACACTGAATACAGGGAAAGCATTTCGTTCATCCTTCAATCAACGGAAGGATTTTCTTGTTCGGGTAAATTTTCTTCAGTTAATGAAGCACTGAAGACTCCAACTAAGACAGATGTAATTTTGCTTGATATCAACTTACCGCAAATTTCCGGAATTGAAGGCATAAGTAAATTGAAAGAAAAATATCCCGATGCTTCAATTATAATGCTCACAGTATTTGATGATGATGAAAATATTTTTAGAGCCATCACCGCAGGAGCCGACGGTTATATCCTAAAGAAAACTTCACCCATCAGAATACTTCAGGCAATTGAAGATGTAGCTCAAGGAGGTTCTCCCATGAGTCCTTCTGTTGCTAAGCAAGCACTTAATTTATTTAAAAGCTATGTACCTGCTAAACTGACCGAAGATGTTTTAAGCGTTAGAGAAAAAGAAATTTTAACTCTAATTGTTGACGGATTAAGTAATGATGAAATCTCTTCGAAACTGTTTATAAGTCTCCAAACCGTTCGTAATCATATACGACACATTTACGAAAAGCTCCACGTTCATTCTAAAGCTCAAGCTGTTGCTAAAGCAATTAAGGGACACATAACAAAATCTTAACTCCTTCTCAAAATTCATATCTTCTTTTCACTGATTTAAAAATGACGCAATTGCGTCATTGAACATTGTTTGCCCATCAGTGATATTATCTCTGTAGAAACAAATGCTTTATTCAAATTTATTTTTCTTTTGAACAAGATATAAAAAAGAGGTAATTATGAAAAAGATAATGCTTGCTTGGCTGTTGCTAAGCGTCTTAGTTGTTGCTTTCTCATCAGTTGTAGCCCAAACTCCTTACGATAAATATTATCAGATTCTAAGCAAATCATTTGGCTTTGGCCCTGCAGGGCAATTACCCGGAGGCGGATACTTTGCTGTGGGGAATGCTGATTGGTGGGGACCGATCGAATTCTCGATTTGGCGGCTGAATGAAAAAGGTGATACAGTCAAAGTGAAAAAATATTCTTCCACATTGCCCTATAACATCTATAAAAGATGGGCTGTCAATGCAGTAAGTGCTTCTGACGGTGGTCTATTCATACTCACCGGTCATTGGTATTCTCCATCGTGGACAACAGGATATAATTCAGTTATGAGAACCAACGCTCAATTTGATTCGACCTGGTGCACAATTATCTCACCTCAAGATGCATGGGCTGGTGCATCACTGACAGATTTAATAGCCACACCTGATGGTGGCTGTCTCGTAGTTGGTCAGACTGGACATGGAGATTCACCAAGAATTTTGAAAATAAATTCTACTGGTTCAATAACTTGGGACGTGACTGGTTCAGTGAGTGGCTATATCTACAATAGCGTTTGTCTTACTTCCGATGGAGGATATATTGCTACTGGAGGTAAAAGAACAAGTACTGGATATGAAAGTAATCTTTTAGTAACAAAACTAAATAGTGCGGGTGCAACAGTGTGGAATAAAATATTTTATTCTGGCAGTTTAAGCACTGGTGATAAAAAAGTATCTGTAGGTCTATCAGTAGCCGCAACATCAGATGGAGGATGTATGGTTGCAGGTAATGTTTCCAGACCTGGAGAGTGGGCAAGCTCGGCTCTACTTATGAGGTTGAATGCAACTGGCGACTCTCTGTGGACAAAAAAATATTATCCGTGGAAAGATCCAAATGAAACAGGACGTGCATTAAAAGTATTACGACTCCCTTCCGACCAGTACTTAATGTTTCTGAAAAAAAATACTACAACTGTTCCTGAGGCGACACTAATGAAGGTGAATTCATCCGGAGATTCGTTGTGGACCCAAGTTGGTTATGGATCTGGAATAGGGAACATGGTTGGAACAGACAGTGAGGGTGGTATAATATTAACAGGCACAACAGGAGGAGCGAATTATTATGATTGCGTTGGTGTATTTATCAGAACTACTTCCGGTGGTATGTATAAGTCTCCCGAATTGATGTCCCCATCTAATACTTACACTGGTATAGACATGATTCCAACTCTTGAATGGCGCGGATCCCCTTGGTCAGGAGGACCATTTCATAAGCCAACTTCATTTCGTGTACAAGTGGCAAGAGATAGTGCTTTCGCAAACATAGTGTATGATAAATCAAGTGTAACTACGACTAAACAACAGACTACGAAGCTTCTTGCGCTTACAAAATATATTTGGCGTGTACAATCCTTCGGAAAAGAAGGAAGTCCAACAAAATGGAGCCCAGTTTTCAGTTTTACAACAGGAGTTAGTACTTCAGTTGAAACGATTGACAGTGAAGTGCCGTTGTCATTTTCACTCAAACAAAATTATCCTAACCCGTTTAATCCTAACACTGTCATACGATTCTCACTTCCGCATAAAGCAAAAGTATTGTTAGAAGTATTTAACTTATTAGGTCAGAGAGTTGAGGTGTTGATAGACAAAGAACTGGATGCGTCATCTTACAAAGTTAATTTTAATGCTGTGCACTTTGCTAGTGGGATATATTTCTACCAACTGATAACAGACGATTTCATTCAAGCAAAGAAAATGTTGCTGATAAAATGAGTGCCAAGCTAAACTTGGACTATTCTAATTAGGTGAGGTGGGAAATTGCGAACCCATTAAGTCCTAATCGTGGTAAAACTCTATAACCACGTAGCGAGAAGCCGGGTGGTACTTGGAAACGAATACT
>JACRFC010000091.1 GCA_016234355.1 Ignavibacteriales bacterium | reverse complement strand
TTCAAAGATATCAATCCTCAAGCACCGGTTCATGTTTTGATCATTCCTAAAATCACTGAAATTGAAACTACAAAAGACATTGATTCTAACAAACACTCAGCTCTTCTCGGCTCTTTGTATGAAGCAGCAAACAAAATAGCAAAGGATTTTGGTATTAGTGAAACCGGGTTTAGATTAGTTTTGAATTGCGGAGCAGATGCCGGACAAGAAGTATATCATCTACACATGCATCTTCTTGGCGGACGTAAGATGAATTGGCCGCCGGGATAATTTTGTAGATCTAAAGAACAGATTGGAAATCTGTTCTACTGTAACTCAGATTTCTAATCTGAGAGCTAATAAGCAGAATGGAAATCTGTCCGCCGTTTGTTGGCGGGTCTGTTCTACAAACTATTCTTTAATCGCTTTATCAGAAATATCTTTTCTATAATACATCCCATCGAAATGAATTTTAGTTATAGCATCATAAGCTATTCTTTTCGCTTCGTTTAAGTTGTTCTTTTCACTGAATGATGTGACATCAAGAACTCTCCCGCCATTAGTCAAAATTTTTCCATCAACTTCTTTAGTCCCAGCGTGATAGACTTTAATATTTTGCTGAAAATTTTCTAATCCATAAATCTCAAAACCTTTTTCAAATTTATCGGGATAACCTTTGGAAGCAGCAACAACACAGACCGAAGTACCGCCGTTATATCTCACTGCGCCTTTGTTAATTTTTCCACAGGCAGCAGAATAAAGCAGTTCAACAAAATTTCCTTCAAGCAAAGGCAAAACAACTTGTGTTTCAGGGTCTCCAAAACGACAGTTAAACTCAACTACTTTCGGCCCTTGACTAGTCAACATTAATCCGCAATACAAACAACCAACGTAAGAACTTCCCTTTTCATTCATCGCTTTTAAGGTTGGCTCAATAATTTCTTTTGCAATTACTTCGATATTTTTTTCGTTCACAAAAGAAGTCGGAGCATACGCACCCATACCACCGGTATTCTTGCCTTTATCGTCATCAAAAATTCTTTTATGATCTTGTGCAGCAGGAAGTAAAACATAGTCGAGTCCATCCGTAATTGCAAAAATCGAAGCTTCTTGACCTGACATAAATTCCTCAATTACTACTTTATCACCTGAAGAACCGAAGGAAGAATTTACAAAACATTCTTTTAACGCTTCCTTAGCATCATCAAAACTTTCTGCGATTGTTACACCTTTCCCCGCTGCAATACCATCTGCTTTAATTACAATTGGGTAATCTACCTTATGTAAATAGTTTATAGCATAGTCATAATTTTCTTTGTTGAATACTTCAAACGCTGCTGTAGGAATATTATATTCCTTCATCAAGTTTTTAGCAAATGACTTCTCTCCTTCGATACGTGCAGCTTGTAAAGTTGGTCCAAAGACCTTTATTCCATTTTTAATAAGTTTATCAGTAAGTCCATCAATCAAAGGTTTTTCCGGACCAATAATGACGAGATCAATTTTATGCTCAGTACAGAAATTAAGTATTGCATTATGATCATCCTGTACAATAGATATATTTTCACCAACTTGTTTTGTACCTGGATTCCCGGGCAGAATAAATAATTTACTGCAAGATTTGTCCTCTGATATTTTAGCAGCTAAAGCATGTTCTCTACCCCCAGAACCTATTAATGCTATTTTCATGCTTAAGTCTTTAAATAAAATTGAAACGCTTTTGTAAGTTCTTCAGTTAATTTTATTCTATCGTGTTTCTGTATAAAATCTTTATTTGGTTTTGGTAAATTTTTCTTTAGGTACAATTCATGAATGAATATTATCGTGTCTTTGATTTCCTGTATATCATCTGGCTTTGTAATAAAAGATGCACCATATTCTTGAAGAGTAGATTTAGCAGTTCCTTCAACAACAGATCCAAGAATTGGTTTACCGGTTCCTATATACTCATAAAGTTTACTTGTTGAAATTGTGTCTGCATTCTGAATATTTCCAATCATCATCCATAAAACATCACTAGTTTTTAATCTCTTAACAGTTTCATGATGGTCTAGATATCCATGATCTCTTACAAATTCGTTAATACCAAGTTCTGATATTAGTTTATTATTTTCTTTGCGAAGATGACCTATAAATTCTAATTCTATATTTGCTGCAATATCCGGCCTCTCAATTGATAACTGCTTGAATGCTTTTAGAAAATATTCCGGAGTTATATTCTCATAAAATATTCCGGCATAAGTTAAACGCATCTTTTGTGATCGCTCAATTTTATCATCATTGTACTCATAATCAGCGGGGTCATAACCATGAGGGATTATCATTACATCATTAAATGATAAAAACGGATATGTCAATAAAAGTTTCTCTTTTATCTTTCGATTAATTGCAATTACCTTATCAGCTAATCGCAAAGATTTGTACTCTAACTTTTTATGTTTATAGCGATGATATAAAGTTGGATAAAATGCAAAATGATTGCCTAACCATAAATCACGATAATCTACAAATAGAGGAATACCAAATTCTTTTTTGAGTTTAGCAGCATAAACAAAACTTGAAAAAGGCGGAATTGTTACATAAATGATATCAAATTTTCCTTTTTGAAGAAGTTCTTTAGCTACTTTATATGCTTTTCTAGCCCAAGATTTTTTATTGTCAGGAATAAATATTGCTTTACTAATCCTTGAAAGTATCTTTCTAATAAATTCTTTAGGCATATTTATAGTTTGATACTGCTTCCCTAAAATTGTATTAACATCAAAAGCTTCTGTGCGGATAATATTTACACCGGCATTTTCGGCTTCTTTCAATAAATAAAAATCATGGGCAAAGTATGCTACATTACCGGTTGTAATTACTGTGGGCTGCCAATTAAACTTGCTCATATATTTTGTGAATTTAAGCGTGCGTTGAACGCCGCTTAATCCAAGCGGAGGATAGTAATAAGCAATAACTAAAACTTTGAACATAATCGAGATATTATTTATGAATGATGATCAATAATAATTAAATATTTTTTCAATTTAATCTGATTAATTCACGTTACGCAGTCCACATGAAAAAACTTAGCCACTAAGACACAAAGACACAAAATCTTCACAAAGTTTATGTTTTTCTTGGTGAAACCTTTGTGCCTTAGAGTCTTCGTGGCGAATCTTTCCTTTCTGCGTAACATGAATGATTAATAAAAATGTTAATACTGATTTTTCTTAGTCATTTGATAATTCGGTGCTTCTTCAGTTATTAAAACATCGTGCGGATGACTTTCGCGTAAGCCGGCATTAGATATTTTTACAAACTTTGATTTAGATTTTAAATCTTTTATTGTTTTAGCACCGCAATAACCCATTGCCGCTCGCAATCCACCAATGAATTGATAAATTGTATCTGCAAGCGAACCTTTATAAGGAACTCGGCCTTCAATTCCTTCCGGCACTAATTTATTAATATCTGCTTCGACATCCTGGAAATAACGATCACTGCTGCCATGTTTCATTGCACTTAATGAACCCATTCCTCTATAAACCTTAAAACTTCTTCCTTCAAATAAAACTTTTTCTCCGGGTGTTTCTTCTACACCTGCAAGCATTCCGCCCATCATTACAGTATCTGCACCTGCTGCAATTGCTTTAGCTACATCTCCTGTTTGTTTAACCCCGCCATCAGATATTACTGGAATATTTTTTCCTTTTAATGCTTGAGCAACTTCGATAACTGCACTGATCTGTGGAACTCCAACACCGGCAATAACACGTGTAGTACAAATAGAACCTGCACCAATTCCTACTTTTACAGCATTAACACCGCACGAGACTAATTCAAGAGCGGCATCTTTAGTAACTATATTTCCTGCAACCAGCTGTAAGTTTTTATATTTTTTTCTAATCTCTTTAACTGTTTTTAGTACTCCTTCCGAATGTCCGTGTGCGGTATCAAGAACAATGACATCAACGTGAGAAGATACTAACGCTTCAACTCTTTTTAATGTATCACTTGTAACACCAACTCCAGCACCAACACGAAGCCGTCCCAAATTATCTTTGCATGCATTTGGAAATGTTTTCTTCTTCATTATGTCTTTGTAGGTGATCAACCCTTTAATTATTCCTTTTTTATCAACAACAGGAAGTTTTTCTATTCTGTACTTATGTAAAATTTTTTCCGCTTCATGTAGTGTTGTTCCAAGCGGTGCAGTAATTAAATTCTCTTTTGTCATTAATTGACTAACAAGTTTGTTTGATTCTCTTTCAAATCGTAAATCTCGATTAGTTAAAATACCGACCAACTTTTCTTTTTCATCAACAACTGGTATTCCGGAGATGTGATATTTCGACATTATCTGTTCAGCTTCTCTAATCGTTCGGTCCGGAGTTAGAGTAATCGGATTTACAATCATTCCGCTTTCAGATCTTTTAACTTTATCAACTTCATCAGCTTGTTTTTCAATAGACATGTTCTTATGAATTATTCCAATTCCGCCTTGAGCAGCCATTGCAATTGCCATTTGAGATTCAGTTACTGTGTCCATCGCC
>JACRFC010000090.1 GCA_016234355.1 Ignavibacteriales bacterium | reverse complement strand
GCGATTTGATTATTGAAAATTACGACATCAATAAAAATCTAAATGATTTTGAATCTGCATGGAAAACGGCAAAACAAGTCTACCCGTTTTTCCAGTTCAAGAATATTGACTGGGACAGTCTTTATAGAAAATATAAACCGTTTGCTCTGGCTTCCAAAGGCGATGAAATTTATAATGTCCTTTTCGATTTGTTCCGCGAATTAAAAGATGGTCACATTGAAATTCATACCGAAGGAGGATTCCCCGTTCCGACTTATTCATGGCCGAGAGATATTGACCGCAAGTCATTCAGCCAAATTGTTGTAAGCAATTATATCGGGAAACAATTAAAACTCACCGGAGAGAATAATATCGGTTATGAAATTTTTGACAATATCGGTTATATCTATCTCTCAACATTTACGGAAGGAAGCTGGATAAACAATTTTGATAACATTTTAGATTACATGAAGAATACAAACGGATTGATCTTAGATGTAAGAAACAACGGCGGCGGGAGCGGCAGTACTTCCGATTTTGTAATATCCCGTTTTATCAAACAGCCGATGCAGGAAAGAATGATTTATGCCGACGGGTATATTAAACAGTGGCTGATTCAACCCGGCGGATCTTTCACTTATACAAACCAAGTTGTTATTCTTGTGAACGGTTCGAGTTTCAGTGCCGCTGAATTATTACCTGAATTGATGCGTCAGCTTTCAAATGTAACTATTGTTGGAAGTACTACCGGCGGAGGGGGCGGCTCTAACGATATTTATACATTGCCAAGCGGTAAACGAATCAAAATGCCGAATTCATATTTTACAAGATTGGACGGCAAATTGATTGAGTGGAACGGGATTGTTCCGGATATTATTGTTGAGCAGACTGAAGCTGATAAAAATAACGGCAGAGATAAACAGTTAGAAATTGCCCGGCTGATATTGATTCAAAAATAATTTGCTGTTAAAATCCTTCCGTTGTAAAAATGATTTTCAGTTAAATGCATTTACTATTATCTCGTTCGTCAAGAACCAATTCTTGATAACAAAATTGTTTTGTGGCGCCGCTTATCGGCAACGTCATTATATGGCTAAAATTAATTTGAAAATATGTATGCCATAGACTATATTTAGTCTAAAAAAGGACTGCGTTATGAGATTAAGTGAGGTTGTAAAATCGATTAGTTACCTAAAAGCTAACGCTGCAAATTTAATTGAGGAAATCAATAAGGGCCAAAAAACTTTTGTCATTACACAAAATGGTGAAGCGAAAGTAATTGTGCAAGACATAAAAGTTTATGAAAAGACTCAAGAAACTTTGGCAATGCTGAAATTACTTGCAATGACTCGTGATAGGAGCAAAGAAGCTAAAGGAATTCCAAAAACATTTACTGATCTTCGAAGTGAATTGAAATCTATTCAATAATTATGAAATATAAAGTTATTATTGATCCTCAAGCCAAATTAGACCTTAAAGAGATATTCATCTACGTAGCTGTGAACGATAGTATTCAATCTGCAAATAAGCTTTTAGATGCTTTGGAAGAAACTTGTTTTAAACTAGAGAAATATCCAGAACGAGGACACATTCCGCCGGAATTGAGACCAACCGGAATTAAGAATTATATAGAAATCCATTACAAACCTTACCGTATAATTTACGAAATCGAAAAAGACTTAATATACATTCATTGTGTAATTGACGGCAGAAGAAATATCCAAGAAATCTTAAGTAATAGGTTATTAAGATAAAAACGCCACGTAACAACAATGCCGTTATTTAATAATCTTAACTGTTTTTATTTCATCAGTAGGTTCTACTAATGGCGCAAATACTTCGTGTGTTAAAAAGTGTCCATAAAAAATTTTTATTTCAGGTATATAAGCTTTTAGTGCACGCAAATAAATTTGTTGTTTCAACGTTTTTGCGGATTGTGTTTACCAGATACAAGAGCGGTGAAATATTTTATTTCGGTGATTTGATTTTTCGAACTAAGAAGTTTTTGAAAAAGCGATTTGAAATCCAACCATTTGTATGAAGTATTTTTTACAGCGCGATAATAAAAGTTGAATCCATCAATGTAAATTACGGTACGCATTCTAACCCCCAAGCTTAAATAAAAAAGCAAAAGTCACCGAAGTGACTCTGCGCCCTTGGTCGAAACCAGAGGGGTGGTTAAAAAACCTATGTAAATATAGAAGCTTTTATAAAAACAAACAATAACTAAAGAGGTTACTCATAACTCAACATTAACAACTTAGAATTTCATCTCCTCCATTTAATCGTACAGCCGATTGTAAACGTTTCCGGAACTGAGATTTGTTTTCCGCTCAAGAGTTCATCAATCGCATTACGCAAATATCTACTCTTTACGCTTTGAGGTTCTTGCCAGTTATCATCAATCTTTCCGTGAAAGATTAATTTTCTTTCTTTATCAAAAAGGAATATTTCCGGTGTGTGAGTTGCACCGTATGCTTTGGCAATGTTTTGTGTTCCATCATGCAGATAAGGAAAATTAAATTTCTTCAATTCAGCGCGCGCTTTCATATTTTCAAATGAATCTTCAGGATAATTTTCATCCTCGTTTGAACTGATCGCAACAACTTGCACATCATTGGCATAATCTTTTTGTATCTCGATTATCCGGTCTTCATAAGCCTGCACATAAGGACAGTGATTACAACTGAATACTATAACAAGCGCTTTCTTATCGGCAAAGGTGTTTAACGAATATTTCTTGCCGTCGGTAGCGGGTAAATTAAAGTCCGGTGCCATTAAGCCGATTTTTAATGTATCGGTTGCCATAAAATCCTCCGTGTATCTGAAATATTTCTTAAATTATTTATGAATCAAAGCTAAACTTGTTCAAAATTCAATAAATGAAAAATAACGGAGTATAATTTGAATTCCAACGAACTTTCCACTTCACTTTTTAACGATTACGATAATTACCGCGAGAAAAAACTTAATTCTGATTTTATAAGTCATTCACAGCTCACAGAACTTATTCGCGGAATACAAACCAAGAATCTTTTCCGAGTTGATAAATTAGGTGAATCACTTGACTGCAAGGAAATATTTTCTGTTGTACTCGGTGAAGGAGAAACAAAAATTTTAGCCTGGACGCAAATGCACGGCGATGAACCGACAGCAACTGCGGCATTGTTCGATCTGTTCAATTTTTTCTCTTCAAAAGATCTGTATGATGATTTACGGAAAAACCTTCTTAAGAAAATCACATTTCATTTTATTCCAATGTTAAATCCCGACGGTGCAGAAATGTTCACGCGTGAAAACGCTTTTAATGTTGATCTAAACCGTGATGCATTGCGTTTACAATCTTATGAATCACAAATTCTTTGGGATTATGCTGAAAAGGTTGAACCTGAGTTTGGCTTTAATTTACACGATCAGAACAGCTATTACACTGCAGGAAGGTCGGATAATGCCTCGGCAATTTCACTTTTGGCTCCGCCTATGAATCACGTTAAGAGTATAAATTATATCCGCGAAAAAAGTATGCAGATAATTTGCAGAATCAATGATGCTCTTTCTCTATTCATTCCTCAAAACATTGCACGCTACAAAGATGATTTTGAACCGCGTGCGTTCGGCGATAATTTTACTAAGAAAGGCATCAGCACAATTTTGATCGAATCGGGTTTTTACAAAAACGATATGAAAAAAGATTTTGTCCGCAAATTGAATTTCATTGCTTTACTTTCTGCTTTCAATTCTGCCGCTGAAAAAGATTACGAAAATACAGATCACAAAAAGTATTTCGATATTCCCGAAAACGAAGAACTTCTTTTTGATCTTCTTCTAAGGAATCTAACATTAAACTATAATGGAAGAAATTTTAAGATAGATATAGGAATTAACCGTGAGAAAAAACGGATCAAAGAATCACAATCATTTTATTATAAAAGTAAAATTGCCGATTTAGGCGATCTTTCGATCTTCTACGGCATTGAAGAATATGATCTCACCGGCTATCAAGTAATTCCCGATAATAAGCTAAGTATTGATGAACCCGCAGATCTGAAAATCTTTTTTAACGGTCAACTTAAAAAAGAAGTTAAGAACGGATTCATTAGCGATTTGAATAACTAACCGAATACTTCATTATCAAATAGAGAGTTAATTAATTATTTTAATGATAACAATAAATTTTTATTGTTAGAAAGCAACAACAATGCGCGCAATAACAAATACATTAAGTGATAAAGAACTTCAGCAGCGGTATGCAGAATTTGAAAAAGAAGCCGTTCCACATCTCGATGTAGTTTATAACTTCGCTTTACGGATGACCGGCGATGAAGATGATGCCGACGATCTTGTCCAGGAAACTTATCTAAAAGCATTCCGCTTTTTCGATAAATTTGAAAAAGGTACAAACTGTAAAGCATGGCTATTTAGAATTTTGAAGAACTCATTTATTAACGACTACCGTAAAACAACAAAAGAACCGAATAAAGTTGATTACGACGATATTCAGAATTTTTACGAAAACATTAAAGCCGATGAAGTAGAAACCCAGCATTATGAAGAAGATGCTTTCTCAAATCTGCTTGATGATGAAATTTCCAAAGCTATTTCAGAACTACCCGAAGATTTTAGGACAGTAGTAATCTTAAGTGATATTGAGGGATTTACATATGAAGAGATTGCCGACTTTGTTGATATTCCCGTAGGAACAGTTAGATCGCGGTTACACCGTGCGCGCAAAATGCTTTATGTTCAACTGTTCGATTACGCTAAAGTCAAAGGTTTCGTTAAGAAAAAAAATTCCTCAAAAAAATCCGATTAATAGAAATGGAATTGTTAGAAGAAATAACATCTTACGTAGATGAAGAATTAAAAGATCAGAATATTTGCTGCCGCATGAAAAAGCTTATCACTGATGATTGTGTTATTAGGAAAGAATATATGATTCAAAAATGTATGAAAGATCTTGTAAGAAAACGATTTGCCTGCAGTAAATTCCCAATTGGATTGGATAAAAAAATATTTTTATATATATCGCGCAACATTAAAGCCCATCCCCACCCTTCCCAAGGGGAAGGGCTTTTTTAATAATCGAACTTCAATGAACCTTCCCGCCACAAACAGCGGGGTCTCTAGTTGATTTTATTTTTGCATAAAAGTTTTAACCCACATCTTAAGCGTTGAAGAATTAGCGATTATACCAGATAAATGAAATAGATTTGAAATCCTTAAAACCACCTTCTTTAAGAAGTTGGGTTTTTAATTCCAATTGATTACCTGATTTGATTCTTAGCACTGATTTTTATAGGTTTACGCCGCAAAAATTTTATCAACAATAAGGCAGGTGATATAAGTTGGTTGGAATTACCGTTTCAGAGAACGAGAATATTGACAAAGCATTAAAGCGTTTTAAGAAAAAATATGAACGTTCAGGTGTTCTAAAAGAATTCAAGAAGAGAACTTTCTTTGTAAAACCTTCCGTTGAAAAAAGAATGGAAGGAATTAAAGCAAAGCGAAGAGCTTCAAGAGATCAAGCTATGCGCGATAGAAAATCGTCATAACAAAAGAACCCCGACCAAGTCGGGGTTCTTTCTTATTTACCATTCTTGTGGTTATTGAAATAATGTTTTTTGAAGTGCGAAGTGATCTTATCAAACGCTTCATCAACAGTAGTACAAAAATCAAAAATCTTCATGTCTGTCTTGCTTATCATTCCGTGATCAATCATCGCATCAAAATTTATAATCTCTTTCCAATAGTTCTCGCCGTATATAATTACTTTAAGAGGCTTGGTAACTTTTTTAGTCTGAATTAAAGTTATAACTTCCATCAGTTCATCCATTGTACCAAATCCGCCGGGGAATGCAACAAGAACTTTTGCCAGATAAATAAACCAAAATTTTCTCATAAAGAAATAATGGAACTCAAAAGCCAATTCGGGATCTACATATTTATTAACAAATTGTTCGAAAGGAATACTGATGTTCAGACCAATAGAATGACCGTTAGCAAGTTTAGCCCCTTTGTTTGCAGCTTCCATAATACCGGGACCGCCGCCGCTGCAAATTATAAATCTCTTCTCGTTTACAGGAAGAGACATTGACCATTCCGTTAATTTCTTCGAGAGTTCTACTGCTTCTTCATAATACTGAGACATTTCCAAAAGTTTTAGAGCATGTTCAAATTTTTTCTTTGAGGAAGTTGATTTTTCCTTCTTCGCTTGATTCAAAAGTTTTAAAACATCTCGACGGGAAATTATTCTTGCCGAACCGAAAAAAACTACAGTATCAACAATTTTATTTTTTTTGAAACGTGCTTTAGGTTCCAAAAATTCTGATAGAATTCTAATTGTCCGGCCGTCTGCCGAATTTAAGAATTCCAAATTATTGTATGCCTTTACAGGCGGTTTATATTCATTTTTCATTTTTCACCAAATAAAATAAATAAGATCGGATTTAAGAATTGCATTCATGATTAACTTACGAGAAGAAAGCCCCGAGTGTTCGGGACTTTATCCAAAATTTATTTTTGAGCCGGCTGAGTTGATCGCTGCTGGGGTAATGCAGGTGCAGTTGGAACTTGCTGTCTTCCTCCGCCCTGAATAATACTTTCTTTCTGAGCAGATGTTGATTGACCGGGTAAAAAGAATAAGTTAATTACTACTGCCATAATTAAAAGCGCACCGCCTAACCACCATGTAATACGGCTTAAGAAATCTGCAGTTCTTCTTGTTCCGAAGACTGTTCCAAATTGACCGGAACCGCCGAACGAACCTGCTAATCCGCCGCCTTTACTTGACTGAAGCAGAACAACAATTATCAGTAAAATCGCAACTATGACTGAAAGCATAATAAGTAATGTATACATAATAGACTCCTTGTTAATAGTAGCGAGGGAGGGATTCGAACCCCCGACACATGGATTATGATTCCATTGCTCTAACCAACTGAGCTACCTCGCCAAATCGCAGTAAAACGGGGTGTAAATATAAAGCATCACCCTTCCAAGTTCAAGCCGTTGCAATGCTTGTTTTTGCTCTACTATCTTAATTTAGCAAGGATATTTTTCTTGTATTCGTCCTTATAAATTCCTTTTCCATTTGAATACTTAATCGTTCAATTCTTTCCATAGTAGATCGAGCATTTTTTCAATTCCGTCTTTTGTAGCGGAAGAAAAAATTAATATTTCTTCCTTATAACCCGGAATTTTTTTTTCTCTGATTTTTTTTAGTTCTTTCGGTTCGATTAGATCGGATTTAGTTAACGCCACAATTTTTTTCTTTTTGCTCAACACTTTTGAATACTTCTCAAGTTCTCCAAGAAGTGTTTTATAATCTTTAACGTAATCTTCGGAAGTAATATCAATCATTATCAAAAGAATTTTAGTTCTTTCTATGTGCCTGAGGAATTTTAATCCTAGTCCTTTACCAAGGTGTGCGCCTTCAATGATGCCGGGTATATCTGCAACAGTAATGCTCTGATAATTTTTATAACGAACAATTCCTAAATTAGGTTCAAGCGTAGTGAATGGATAATCTGCAATTTTGGGTTTAGCTTCCGAGATCACAGAGATCAAAGTGGATTTACCGGCATTAGGAAATCCAACAAGACCAACGTCGGCAATTAATTTTAATTCCAGTTCAATATTTTTTTCTTCGCCGGGTCTTCCATCTTCTGCAAAACGCGGAGTTTGATTTGTAGGAGTAGCAAAGTTACTGTTCCCTTTACCGCCTTTACCTCCTTTTACTGCTACAAATTCTTTTTGATCTGTATCCAAATCAAAAATTAATTCATTTGTCCCGGCATCTTTTATCAAAGTTCCAACCGGAATTTTAATAATAATATCTTGACCACTCTTTCCGTCCTTTAGTGATGATCCGCCAGGATCTCCGTCATCAGCTATATATTTTCTTTTATATTGAAAATCTAAAAGTGTAGTTAGATTTCTATCTGCACGAAAAATTACACTTCCTCCTGTACCGCCGTTTCCTCCTGCCGGACCACCTTTGGGAACATATTTTTCTCTTCGGAAAGCCACAGCGCCATCGCCGCCATTACCGGCTTTGATATAAATTTTAGCATAGTCTATAAACATCGTTTTATTTACAGCCGAAATATTCTGAAATGATTGATCTAAATGTTTCTGCCTCTTTTGAGTTGCGATCAATTCGGTGTGCTATCAGAGTTTGGTTGATTACCAAATGCGCATCATCTGCATTTTTGCAGTTAGAGATTTCATCAAAAGTTTTAGCAAAGTCTTCAATATCATAATCATAAATGATTTCTATTATTTTTGTCATCTCTTTATGCTCAAGAATTTCCGCAAGATCAACTTTGAAAGGTTCATCACTCTCCTGCCTAAAGCTTGCTGCTAACTCGTTAATCATGTCCACATATTCAAATCCTTTTTCCGATTTAATATTATCACTGCTTTCAACAACATTTTCATTACCGGTTGAATTTTCTTCGTTCATGCTTTCGTCATCAACTTCTATTAGGTCATCCTCTTTTTGTTTAAGTATAATTGAGAGGTGATCCGGTTCTTCATTTAATTCTTCAATGTTTTCAGTTTCCTCTAACAAACCTTCTTCGGATATTTCATCAAACTCATTCAATTCATCGGTATTGTTTTCTTCCTCTGTTAAATCGTCCTTCAGTTTTATATCGTCTTCAGATTCTTCGACAACACTTTCTTCTGCCTTAGTAATCTTTTCTTCATAAATGGGTTCAATTCTAATATTCTCATCCATCCGGATTCTGAGTTTTGCAGATTGAGGTACTGAAATTTCTTTTTCTTCCACAACTTCTTTTTCTGAAAGTTCTTCTTCTACTGTATCGGTTTGTCCGTCAAGTGTTTCCTTTTCTTCTTGCCCCTGCTCATGATCTTGCTCTTCTTCCGAATCCACTTCTTCTTCAACCTCTATAACCTTTGGTCCTTCTTCCTCGATTTCTTCCGTTTCAAACTTTTCTTCTTCTTTGATCTCAGGTAAAGGTTCTTCCTTAACGATCATAACACTTTTCATAACTTTTAAAATATCGCTGATTTCAATTTTTGAATTTTCGTCATTACCAAATGTATCTCTGATCTTTTGTAAATGTGATATTAATTCTTTTTCTTCTAAAAACATTTCAACTGCCGCAAGAGATACCTTTGATTTCTTGATCTCGCCGATATTTAAGAACTCAGCCATAGATTTAAGTGCATTAGATAAAATTGCTTCCAGGTAAGTCTCAACCCCAAGTTTATCGGCTTTATTCAGCAGTTCTTCGAACTCTTTCGAGTTCATTGATAAGATTTTTTTTGTATTGATATATGAGATTAGAATTCTGTTTGTGTATTTATAATAATAAACATAATTCAGAATCTGTTTGATCTCATTTGTTGTTTTAGCCGGGGATTCATCAAATACAAATTTTTGAAGAGTCCATTTTGGACGAATAAGATAATTGACCGTGAATGATGAAGCATGCAATACCAATTTTGCAATGTACTCAAGTGCAAAACGTTTTGTTTTTTTTACTTCTTCTGATATCTGGTTAAAATGATAAGAGATTTTCTCACCCGAGTAATCGAAGACAGAATTCTTAAGAAGTTTCTGTCTATCCTCAAAAACCAAGTAATCAATTTCTGCTGAAATATATTGAAGGATTGCCGGATGAAGATCGGAAGCAACGAGTTGTTCGAATGTGAAAAAAGGTCCGAGCTTATTAACCTTATTCAGATTGAAATCGTATATGAATTTTATTTCTTTTTCGAACATGTTGTTTGATTTGCATCTTTTATGTGGAATCCAAAACAATAATACCAAAAAGCCATAAAAAAATCCCGACTTAATCAGCCGGGAATTAATTACATAACCTGAAGGTCGAGAAAGACCTTCAAGGTTTTCAAGAATTATATTGCTACTTTATTTTAGCCATAAAATACTCGCGGTTCATACGTGCAATATTCTTTACGGAAATTCCTTTCGGGCATTCTGCTTCGCAGGCATAAGTATTCGAACAGCTTCCGAATCCGTATTCATCCATCACTTTCACCATTGTTTCAACACGCTGATAACGCTCCGGCATTCCTTGAGGCAGTAATGCAAATTGAGAAACTTTTGCACTTACAAATAACATAGCAGATGCATTTTTACATGCAGCAACACAAGCACCGCATCCGATACATGAAGCCGCATCCATAGCTTCGGATGCAATTTCTTTCGCAATCGGAATTGCATTTCCGTCCGGAACACTTCCGGTATTGACAGAAATAAATCCGCCTGCTTCCATAATTCTATCCATAGCCGAACGGTCGGTCATCAAATCTTTGATAATAGGAAATGCTTTTGCGCGGAATGGTTCAATATAAATTTTATCGCCTTCTTTGAAATTTCTCAT
>JACRFC010000094.1 GCA_016234355.1 Ignavibacteriales bacterium | reverse complement strand
GATGTTACGCATGAGTTGAATTTCATGAATTTTCCTTAGTGAAACTTGGTGACTTAGTGCCTTTGTGGCTCAATTTCTTACTTTTTCTTTTGCCACCAAGTCACAAAGACACTAAGAAATCACAAAGTGCGTAACATGACTTAATAACTTAAAATTATTCTTCAAGAAGCCATTGCTCGGCAGTATCTTCATTTATCCCTTCGATAAATCGTGAAGGTTTAGCAAAGGTAATTCCTTTGGAACGATCGAAAATGTGCATCGGATAACACACATATAGATTTAGTTTAGCACGTGTTGAAGCAACATACATCAAGCGTCTTTCTTCTTCAAGCGTTTCTAGTTTTTCAAATGATTGAGAGGACGGGAAAAATCCGTCAAGAGCATGAATGATAAAGACCGAATGCCATTCTAAACCTTTTGCCGAGTGAATTGTAGAAAGAGTGAGAAACTCTTTTTCTTTATCCGGTGCTTCAACTTCTGCAACACTATCTTGCGGCGGATCTAATGCCATATCGGCAAGTAAGCTATTTAGACTTTTATAATTTTGTGAAATGTTCATAAAAATATCTAGATCTTTTTTGCGTTTGTTAAAGTCATCATACTTTTCCATAAAGAGCGGTTCGTAATATTTATAAACAAGTTCGGCTTTATCTGCAGGCAATTGATTCTTAGTTGATATATCATAGATTAATTTGAAAAGATTGAAAATCCGATCGTTATATTTTATTGAAACAGATTTCTCAGGCTCCGACTTGAGCGATATTTGAGCCGATGATAATTCATCCATTATTTGTTGTGCTTTCTTAGGTCCAATTCCTTCGTGCAGAAGAAGAACACGGTACCAGCTTACAAAATCATTTGGATTGGCTGCAATTCTAAGAAACGCTAACATATCTTTAACATGAGCAGTTTCAATAAATTTCATCCCGCCAAATTTTACGTAGGGCACATTTGCTTTATTCAATTCAATTTCTAGATCGAATGAGTGATAAGAAGAACGGAATAAAATTGCAATATCATTTAAAGGAACACCTTCTTCACGGAGTTCTAAAACTCTTTCTACAATAAATCGCGACTGCATACTTTCATTTGCGGATGAGACTATACCCGGTAATTCTCCGCCTACTTTGCGAGTGAAAAGATGTTTCGGATATTTTTCGATTGCATGTTCAATAATATGATTGGAAAAATTTAATATCTCTTGAGTGCTTCTGTAATTTTCTTCCAGGGTGATCAGTTTTACATTTTTAAATAGTTTTGGAAACTCCATAATATTTCTGAAATTAGCTCCACGGAAGGAGTAGATAGATTGCGAGTCATCGCCGACAACCATTATGTTCTGATTAACCTGAGTGAGTCCTTGAATCAACTCGGACTGGATCTTATTTGTATCTTGATATTCATCAACCATAACAAATTTAATTGTTGATAGAAAAGATTTTGCAGCCGGGCTAAGTTCAAACAAAAAATTACGCAGATAGATCAATAAGTCGTCATAATCGAGAAGAGTATTTTTCTTTTTATAAACATGATATATTTTTTGAATATCTAAAAACTTATCAAGATAATCTGCAAAGTGAGGATATTCTTCGTTTAATATATCTTCAATTATTTTCTCAGTATTTGCACTTAAACTTAGAACTTTGAAGATCGTGGCTTTGTTGGGAAATCTTTTTTTGTGTTGAGACAGATTTAATTGTGCGCGTATTAGATTTATAACATCTTCACTATCGCTTTGATCGAGTATTGTAAAACCATTATCAAGTCCAACTGCTTTTGCATACTTACGAAGTGTAAGATTAGCAAATGAATGAAACGTTCCGCCGTTAATTTTTGAACAGCGGTTATCAAGAAGAATAGCCGCCCGGTCTAACATTTCTTTCGCGGCTTTACGTGTAAATGTAAGAAGGAGAATTGATGCAGGATCGTAACCTAATTCTGTTAAACGAGCTACACGATAAACGAGCGTTCTTGTTTTTCCGCTGCCGGCGCCAGCTATTACAAGATAAGCGCCTTCTAGTGCAGTTACAGCTTCGTACTGTGCAGCATTAAGTTGTTCACGGTAGTTAATATGAAATTTAGACTCATCAATTATTGAACTTCGGGCGGGGATTTCTCCAACTTTCTTAAGAACATATTTCTTGATCATTATCTGCGGATTGCTTTGGGCTTATTGATTATTTCTGAGATCAAATATAATTCTTGCAGCGAAGCTGGATTTTTTATTTTTTGTTTTATATCAATCGTTCTACGATTAAAACTGGATCCAACTTCATAAGCTATGTGCGGTTCATCCAAAAGAGTTTTGATTTGTTGAACTTCAAGCGAAATAAGTTTATCGTAATTAATATCCGGGACATTTCTCTTTTCAGAATCTGATTCTTCTTCGATCTCCGGTAAGTCTATCTCTAAATTACCAGGATAATTTCTTCGCGGTAAATTTCCATACTCATCTTCTGACTTTGGGATTTTAAAACCAAAGAGATCTTGAAGAATATCGGTCGAAGAATACTGAGGTTGGGGAGAAGCTTTTGTTTCAGCTTCTCCGGTTTCATCCCTCGGAAAATTATTCTGCGGTCTTTGCGGTTTTTTTTTGCCAAAGAGAGAGTTATAAATCGTATAAATGACAAAAAGAAGAATCAGTAGCTGAAATATATTATCCATTTGTGTCTTTGTTCTTTTTGTCTTCCGGTTTAGCAATCGCATTTCTCATTTCGGTATCGGATTGAATATTTCTAAGATTGTAATAATCCATTACACCAAGATTTCCTTTATGAAAAGCATCGGCTATTGCTCTTGGAATTTCTGCTTCAGCTTCAACAACCTTTGCACGCATACGAGCAACTTCGGCACTCATTTCCTGTTCTAAAGCTACGGCAGCAGCTCGTCTTTCCTCTGCTTTAGCACGCGCAACTTTTAGATCGGCTTCTGCTTGATTTGTTTGCAAAATAGCTCCGATGTTTGAACCAACATCAACGTCGGCAATATCAATCGAAAGAATTTCATAAGCGGTTCCGGCATCCAATCCTTTTGCTAAAACAACTTTCGAAATCTTATCCGGGTTTTCCAAAACTTCTTTGTGTGAATTACTTGAACCGATAGTCGAAACAATTCCTTCTCCAACGCGTGCAAGTATTGTTGCTTCACCGGCACCGCCGACTAATCTTTCAAGATTTGTGCGGACAGTTACTCTTGCCATTGCTTTTAATTGGATACCATCTTTTGCAACACCGGAAACGAGCGGTGTCTCAATAACTTTTGGATTCACAGACATTTTCACTGCTTCCAAAACATCACGTCCGGCTAAATCTATTGCGGCTGCTTTTGCAAATTCCAAATCCAAATTTGCTTTGTTGGCAGAGATCAAAGCATTTACAACTTTAGTTACGTTTCCACCTGCGAGAAAGTGAGCTTCTAATAAAGATGTGTTTAGTAGAATTCCAGCTTTGGTAGCTGCTATT
>JACRFC010000093.1 GCA_016234355.1 Ignavibacteriales bacterium | reverse complement strand
GGTGAAGTCATTCTTCATGAAGATGAATCTGAATCTCACGCTGAAGAATCGCTTCGCATCTCGGTTCCGCAAAAGAATCTCAAAAAATTCAAAGAAGTGCTTCTCTACATTCTAAACAAAGTTGGCGCAAAACCAAACATTGGCGAAACTGTTCTTTATAAACTTCTGTTCTATATTGATTTCGATTATTACGAGAGATATGAAGAACAATTGATCGGCGCTACTTACATCAAAAATCATTATGGTCCTACTCCTAAAGAATTCGTAAAGATAGTTGAGAAGATGGAAAATGATAATGAATTGATGCGCGTAAAAGACAAGTATTTCAGCCATCCGCAAACAAAATATCTCCCTCTGCGCGAACCCGATCTTTCTATTGTTACCGGACAAGAAATAGAATTGATTGATGAGGTTATTAATAAACTATCCGATATGAATGCGATCCAGATAAGCGATTATTCACATCACGATGTTCCATGGCTTACTACTGATGAGGGGAAAGTAATTCCTTACGAATCAGTTTTTTACCGTACACTGCCATATTCAGTAAGGAATTATGAGCAAAATATTTAAGGATATTGTTTATCTATCTGAGTTCGAAAAGGAGAAAAAGAAACTCTTAAAACGCTTTCGTACACTTGATGAAGATCTGGACAACTTCATTAATATCCAGCTAAAATTATTTCATAAACTTAAAATAGATAATAATGCTGTCGAACATATAAGTGATTTAGGTATCAATGAACCAAGGATTTATAAAGTAAAGAAATTTGCATGTAAATCTCTTAAAGGAAAAGGTGTTCAATCAGGTATAAGAATCATTTATTCATTTTTCGAAAATGCTGATAGAATTGAATTTGTAGAAATTTACTACAAAGGCGATAAAGAAAATGAAAACAGAGATAGGATTAAAATATTGTATAAATAATAATTAGAAAAATTATTGAAATACCCAAAGAAACTTTGGAAAAGGATTTGGTAAAGATGGTTGTTCAATAGAGATGCTAAATCAAAAAACCCGCTTAGTGCGGGTTTTTGTTTGTTCAATATGTGATAGAACTAATTATTACTCGAGGTTAGCTCGGTAACTTCAACCTTCTCTTTGTAATTCTTCGGTTTCTTAGATGATCCATTCGATCCATTTCCATTGGAACCGTTAGAACCATTTCCGTTCGAGCCGTTTCCATTAGAACCGTTACCGTTATTATTTTCAATTAATTCTATTGGAATTTTTAGATCCGGTTTAGCTTCGCCGTTGTGTGCTTCACGGTAAACAAATATCTCACCTTTGTAATTCTTCATTACAACTCTATCTTCATCGCGATGTAAAACGTACTGCGGAAGAATCGGTATCTTACCGCCGCCGCCCGGTGCATCAATTACAAAATGAGGTATTGCAAGTCCGCTCGTATAACCGCGGAGTTTCTGCATGATCTCAAGACCGGTTTCCAGTGAAGTTCTGAAATGATTAGCACCGCGTGTTTCATCTGCCATATATAAATAGTAAGGTCTAACTCTGATTTTTAGAAGTTTCGTGAAAAGCTCTCTCATTACTTCAGCATCATCATTTACACCTCTCATTAGAACTGCCTGGTTACTAACCGGAATTCCGGCATTAGCGAGCATCTCGCAAGCTTTGGTGCTTTCAGGTGTAATTTCCCATGGATGATTGAAGTGTGTGTTAACATAAACCGGATGATACTTCTTGATCATCTCAACCAATTTCGGTGTGATGCGGTGTGGAAGTACGCATGGCATTTTTGAACCAATACGAATGATCTCGATGTGAGGAATCTGTCTCAATCTCTTTAAGATCTTTTCAAGCATAACATCTGTAAGCATCAGCGGATCGCCGCCGGACATAATTACATCGCGGATTTCCGTATGCTTTTCAAGATATTTAAAAGCTGATTCAAGTTCTTTCATCGAAATTTTATCTGAGTTGCCTACTTTTCTTTTTCTTGTGCAAAAGCGGCAATACATTCCGCATTGGCTTGTTGTTAGGAATAATGCTCGGTCCGGATATCTGTGTGTAATATTAGGAACGGGGCTCATTCTATCTTCTTGAAGCGGATCTTCAAATCCATCCAGATCATCCAATTCAGCTTTATCGGGTACGCATTGTTTCCAGATCGGATCACCCGGATACCGAATTAGACTGAGATAGTATGGATTTATACGAGCCTGGAAAAATTCATCCAAACCTTCTGCTACTATTCTGTCGATCTCGAATTTTTCAACAAGTTCATCAACAGAGTGAACGCTATCTCTAACCATTTGCTGCCAGAGTTCCATGATAATTGCCCTTTATATTTATGGCTTTTTATGTTTTTATGTATTTACCAAATACAATCAAGTTATCGTTGATTGTGTAAAAATCTTTTATCTGGGCTACTATTGAGTAATTATTCCTCATATAAAAATTTCTTGTTGCGTTGTAACCATCTTTGGAAGATGTCTCAGCAAGAATCCATCTTCCTTTATTTTCTTTTACAAAATTTTCCGCGTGATCTAATAATTGCTTTCCTATTCCTTTATTCTGACCGTTATTATCAACAACAATCCAGAACAGATCAAACGCACCATCGGTTAACGCTCTTTTACCGATACAATGATAACCGGCAATCCTTCCATCATTTTCATAGATAAAAACGTTGTAATACTCATGATTCGGATTTGCAATCGCTTCATCTATTAATTCCACTGCAATTTTCTTCTCCTCTGCACTAAAATTATTTGTCTGCTCAATAATAGAAACTAACTGTTCTCTATCGTTAGCTTGCAGCTTGCGTATCATAAGCCATTCTCTTCAATGCGAACTTTGAAATAGTATAGAGTAATTGATCATAATTAATTCCCGCTGCTGCTGCTGCACGAATAAATCCTGTATCAGGAGAAATATCCGGATTAGGATTAACTTCAATTACATAAGGAACATTTCTTTGGTTCAATCTTATATCAACACGGGCATAATCTCTGCATTCTAATGCTTCGAATGATTCACGTGCCATTTTTTCAACTTTTAGTTTTAGATTATCATCCAAATCGGTTGGACACTTTGGTGTTGTATGCTTAAAATAAGTACTATCGGGTGACCATTTAGCTTCATAAGTAACTATCTTAGGAAGTTCATCCGGTAATCCATCAAAACGGATTTCGGAGATCGGAAGAATTTTCTCACCAAGAATCGCAACATTCAATTCGCGTCCTTCAATATATTCTTCAATCAAAACTTCCTGATTGAAAGAAATGTAGAGATAATTTAATCTTTCCAACAGAGCATCGAAATTCTGTACAACTGAAAATTCCGAAATACCGATACTTGCATCTTCACGAGCAAGTTTTAGTATAACCGGAAATCTTAAAGAGAATTTATTCTTATCCGGTACTTCGTTTACTTCAGTAATAAAATGTTTTGGAGTTCTTATACCGTGTGATTGAAGAATCTGTTTTGTTCTGGATTTGATCAGGCAATTACCAAGAGCAATGGCTCCGTTGCCTGTGTATGGTATTCCGAGAATATCAAAAAGTCCGGCAATGTAGCTTTCCAGATTTGTATTGCCTTCTACCGATTCAACGAAATTAAAAATTGCATCGGGAGAATAATTTAATATTTTTTTGATTGCACTCTTGATATCGCTGTTAACGGCAAGTGTTTCTACGCTCAAATATTTCTTTGAGAGGGATTTCTTAATCAACGCAATCTGTTTTAGGAATTCCCTTTCGGAAAGATCAACATTATCTTTTGAATCGGTTATGTTCTTACCAAGATAGTTGTCATAGTATCTGGTCGGTTCGTTATAACAGATCAATATTTTTTGTTCAAAATTCATATTAAGCTGTATCTTCTTGCTGCAGTGAATAAAACTTTGTTTATCATTTCTTCATAAGACAGACCGCTGGTTCTTGCCGCTTTAGGAAAACATGAATTATCTTTTGGATCGGGAAGAATTCCCGGCAGCGGATTGATTTCGATTATGTTCGGTTCATCGTTTGCATCAAGTCGGATATCTATTCTACTCCAATCGCGGCATCTTAATACTTTATAAGTTCTCAAAGCTATGTTTGTAATTTTTTCTTGCAGACTTGCATCTATATGAGCAGGACAGGAAAAGATATTCAAGGGGTTATCGCGTGTATCAACAATCCACTTAGCTTCGTACGAGTAGATAGGAGCCAATTCTTTTGGCAGCTCGCTTAAATTTATCTCTACAATAGGCAGAACCTCAGCATCCTCACCATTTCCAATAATAGCAACGGTAAACTCACGTCCAGGAAGAAATTCCTCGACAAGGAACGGTTGATTATAAGATTGAAGATTGTTAGTCAAATTCTCTTTTAGTTTATCCAAACTGTACAATAGGGAAGAATTGAAAATACCTTTGCCGGAACCTTCCGCTACTGGCTTAACAATTACCGGAAAACGTAAATCAAAATTCTTCAAATCGGAAATTGATTCTATAAGAAGAAATTTAGCAGTTGGAATATTATAATATGATAAAACTTCTTTCGTTCTGGCTTTGTCAAGGCAGGTAGCTAACGTTAAAGGATCGGAACCAGTGTAAGGAATTTGCAGCATGTCAAGCATCGCTGGTATTTGAGCTTCACGACTTATGCCGTTTGCACACTCGGCTACATTAAAAACCAAATCGGGTTGTAACTTTTTAAATTTTTCGAATGCGTTATTGTCAGCTTCGATCAAAGTTACGTCATGAAACAGTTCCAACGAATCTTTTAATGCATTAATAGTCTCGATAGTATCCCACTCAGCATAAGTTTCATTGTAAGAAATTGTTGATTTTGAGTTTAGAGTGAGAGGTATTGTGGCGGAAAAATTTTTTTCTTCCGGTTTAACGTTATATGTAAGAGCAATTTTTAATTTTTTATTTGGTAGATAAGAACTAATAACATTTCCTTAATTATTTCTGATTGAAATATAATCATTTAAAAATTTTTTGCAAGAAATTGTTCGAAAAATATTTTTGAAAAAATTTTTTTGGCACGAGTAATGTGGAGGTGAAAAAAATATTTATGACTGGAGTGTCCGAAGGAAAATTTTTTAGTTAGAGAGATAGTTATGCAGTCCGGGCGAAGTGAATATGATTGGAATAATTTTCCTTGAGAGTTTTTTTAATGATTGAATTATTTTGATCGGAGAGATTGCCGCCACTCTCAATAATTTTAAAAGCAGTTTCTCTTGCATTAGATAAAATTTTTGTGTCTTCAATAACATTAGCATATTTTAATTCCGGTAAACCGCTCTGTTGAGTGCCAAAAATATTTCCCGGTCCGCGTAATTTTAGATCTATCTCCGCAAGATCAAACCCGCTTGAGTATTTAACCATAGAATTCAAACGTATGATTGATTTATTTCTTTCAATTAGTTCCGGAGATAGATAATCGAAATTAAAATTGAATTGATTTGACCTTACGGCAAGTTCATCTTTAGCAACAAGCAAGCAGTAAGCTTGTCTGTCGCTTCTTCCAACTCTTCCGCGTAATTGATGAAGTTGTGATAAACCAAATCTGAATGCATCATTGATTACAATTATATTCGCATCCGGTATATCAATCCCGACCTCAATTACCGTGGTTGAAACGAGCACATCATATTTCTTGGCTGCAAACTCGAACATTATCTTTTCTTTCTCTTGCCAGCTCATGCGTCCATGGATCAAGCATAATCTCAAATCTTTTAATTGATTTGTACTCAATTCATCAAAATATGTTTGAGCAGCTTTCAATTCTATCTTTTCAGATTCTTCAACAAGCGGGTAAACTAAAAATGTTTGATAACCATTCTTAACTTTTGATTTTATGAAATCATAAATGTCGGGTAACTTGTTCTCACCACGTAAATATGTTTTAATTGGTTTTCTATTCAACGGCATCTCATCTATAACAGATACATCAAGATCACCGTAAATTGTCATAGACAATGTACGCGGGATCGGAGTCGCTGTCATTATCAGCACATCAGACTGAAATCCTTTCTGTACTAAAGTTGATCTCTGCATCACTCCGAAGCGGTGCTGCTCATCTATCACAACCAAACCGAGTTTTTGAAACTCAACATTCTCTTCGATCAATGCGTGAGTGCCGATAATTATATTTGTCTTTCCCTCCCGGATATTTCGTAAAACTTTTTCCCGTTCGGATTTTTTCTGCCCGCCAATTAATTCATCAACAATAATTCCGAACGGCTTCATCATTTCCATAATTCTCTTAAAATGCTGATCAGCTAAAATTTCTGTTGGTGCCATAAGAACAGCTTGAAAATCATTCTCGACAACGATCAGCATGCTGATCAAGGCAACAATTGTTTTGCCGCTGCCAACATCACCTTGAAGCAACCGGTTCATCGGTTTACTGCTTTCAAGATCTTTTCTTATTTCACTTAAGACTTTCAACTGTGAAGTGGTGAGAGTAAAAGGTAATGACTTTAGAAAATTTTTCAGAGGACTTGCCTGAGCTTTAAAAGAAAAACCTTTTTTCTTCTCGCTGTGAAATTTTTTTCTTAGAGCAACAAGGCATTCAAGATAAAACAGCTCTTCAAACTTTAAACGGTATTTTGCAATTTCCAAAGAAGGGTAATCTTTTGGGAAATGCATATTGCGGACCGTTTCGGTCAAAGCAAGAAGATTTTTTTCTTTTATTATATGATCTGGAAGAGTTTCAGTAAGTTCGTTCGAAAAAGATTCAACAGCTTGATGAATGATCCGCCGTAAACTAAGATCGCCAAGATTTGTTTCCCGCAGCTCTTTTGCCATTCTGTAAAATGGAATGATCTTTCCTGTGTTTAAGAAATCTTTCGATTCTTTTTCCGCCAGTCTGTCAAAATCCGGATGGACAAATTGCAAATGTCCGTATTTAGTTAAAACCGGTTTAGCAGAGACAGCAAAATGATCGCCGGTTGTAAAAACATTCTTGAAATATTTTGCACCTTGAAACCAGACACATTCAAAAAATCCGGAAGCGTCTTTCATCCGTACCTTAAAGATTTGTTTCTTATGATAGTAATGTACTTCGGAATCAATCACTTGACCGATTATTGTTACCTCACCTTGATATCCTTCAATTAAATGCTGCACAACTTTTACACTGTTTAAGAGAGTAGTGCGGTCTAAATATCTGGTAGGAAAGTAGAAGAGTAAATCTTTTATTGTGTTTATACCAATCTTAGAAAACGATTCAGCCCGTTTTGGTCCGACAGATTTCAAATATTGAACAGATGTAGAAAGTTTTTCGGGCATGAATCAAATGATTTCGTTTTGAATTGTAGGAAATATAAATAAAAAAATGGAAGGTGAGAAGTATATTACTCGTCTTCTGCTTTCATATCGCGAGCCATTAACTCGTAGGTTACTTTGACAGAGTCTCTTTCTTCGAATAAAACTTTATATACTGCATTGGCAATCGGTGTTTCAATTTTATACTTGTTAGAAAGTTGACAAACCGATCTGCAGGTTTCAACACCTTCGGCAACCATCTGCATTTTTTTCAAAATGTCTTTAAGTTTTTTTCCTCTGCCAAGTTGTTCACCTACAAATCTATTACGGCTATGCTTGCTCATACATGTAACAATTAGATCGCCCACTCCGGATAACCCCGCAAAAGTTTCAGGACGAGCACCAAGAGCAATTCCAAGTCGTGAAATTTCTGCTATGCCTCGAGTCATGATAGCAGCTTTTGTATTATCTCCAAATTTTGCCCCGTCAATAATTCCGGCACCTATAG
>JACRFC010000008.1 GCA_016234355.1 Ignavibacteriales bacterium | reverse complement strand
CATTTCACCGCGATACACTCAATTTCAATCATTGCATCTTTTGGTAAGAAGGAACATTAATCTTTCACCCGTAACTTTTTAGACAGATATTTATGTATCACACTAGAGATCAAGGATTGATAGGGAATTCCTTCCTCAAGCGATTTAGCTTTCAAGTTTGTTAGATCTTTCTCAGAAATTCTAATGTTGATTCTTTTTTTCTTTAGGAAAGTATTTCTCGCATATCTTGAATATTCAGATTTTTCTGCATGTAAATCTTTAACAGATTTCCATTCGCCCCGCTCGTAAGATTCTAAAATCTCTTTCTCTGTTGTTTTATTATTTTTCATTTACGTCATCCTTTCAAATAATCTTTCGTGGCTTTACGGCTTGGAATAATAGTTTTTAAAAATACTTTGTTCTTTTCCTCAACAAAAGGAACCAAGTAAGCATAGTTCTCATATTCTACAATTA
This sequence comes from Ignavibacteriales bacterium, assembly GCA_016234355.1. Lineage (GTDB taxonomy): Bacteria > Bacteroidota > Ignavibacteria > Ignavibacteriales > Melioribacteraceae > Fen-1258. The sequence goes on along the minus strand of JACRFC010000008.1, from coordinate 2,545 downwards.
ATATTTTCTGGTTTTTGTATTTATTTTTGTTCGAGTGTTCAACAATATCCAAAACATTTCCACATTCGATTTGAGCAACAATAATTTCAAAGGAAATGTTACGTTCCTTTTTTAGTTGTTCGTTCTTAGATTCGTTCCAATCAAAGTATTTCATAATTGAAAGTTAAAATTATGTGTGCCTATTGTCAACCCATCAAAGATAGTCTCCAACCACAAACTACCAATTACTAATCACTTCACCGCAATGCACTCAATCTCTATCAATGCATCTTTAGGCAAACGTGCAACTTGAACAGTAGAGCGTGCAGGTTTGTGAGTTCCAAACTCCTCTGCGTATAGAGTGTTCATCTTAGCAAAGTCGTTAAGATCTTTCATAAAGACAGTGCACTTAACAACGTGGCTTAGAGTTAGGTTCTCAGCTTTCAACACAGCACGTATGTTTTTAAAAACTTGCTTTGTCTGCGTTTCTATGTCTTCACCAACTATTTGCATTGTTGCCGGATCGAGAGCAATTTGTCCGGAACAGAAAACTAAGTTGCCGACAGAAATAGCTTGAGAGTAAGGACCGATAGCAGCGGGTGCATCCGGAGTTGTAATAATTTTTATTTGGGCGGAAAGGGAGGAAGCAAAGAAGAAAAGAAGGAAAAAAGGAATGAAGGAAAAAAGAAAAAAAGAAAAGAAGGAACGATCGAATTGGGAACTATTTCTCATAACTCCTCGAAAAATTCTAAATCAATATGCATATGATTTGTTAATTTATCAATCAGAAATAATAATAGAACGCAGATTCACCCCGTGGAATAACCCCGTGGAATAAACCCATTGGATAAATTGTTCCAGAAATATAAATGTTATTCCATGGGGTAAATTAAGAATCATTTTCTTTCAAAAATGCAATTTCTATTCCACGGGGTAAACGAATCAAAAGGAAAACAGTTATGACACTTAAAGAAAAATACGGCAATTGGGCATTGGTTACCGGTGCTTCATCTGGAATCGGGGAAGAGTTTGCAAAGCGGCTCGCATCGGAAAATCTAAATTTAATATTAGTCGCACGCAGAATAGAAAGATTAGAAAAACTTTCTAAAGAGTTGATTGAAAAACATAATATCAAAGTTGTAGTAGCTCCTGTTGATCTTTCAAAAAAGAAATTTATGGATGAACTGAAAGAATATGCCGGAAAAAGGGAAGTTGGGTTTCTTGTTAACAATGCCGGTTTCGGGTACAACGGAGAATTTGTTGAAGCTGATCCGGATGTTTTTAGAAAAATGATAAAAGTAAACTGCATCGCATCAACGGAGATAGCGCATTATTTCGGAGCGCAAATGGCAAAAAGGAAAAAAGGTGCAATAATATTTTTAGGAAGTCTCGTCGGTTACAGCCCAACCCCTTTCACTTCCGTTTACTCTGCTACTAAAGCATTCAATCTTTTTATGGGTGAAGCTCTCTGGTACGAATTAAAAAAAAATAATGTTGATGTTCTTGCTCTTAATCCCGGCGGAACCGCAACGGAATTTCAGCAAGTTGCCGGAACTTCAGCCGGTCCGGTTGCTAGAAGTGTTAAAGAAGTTGTGAATACTGCGATGAAGAAACTTGGTAAGAGACCAAGCGTAGTGGACGGATTCTACAATAAAGTTCTTACGGTTATACCAAGGTTTATTACAAGAAGATCAACATTGATGATTGCCGGTTATATGAGGAAGAAATTATATACAGCCAAAGCCCCCTCTGTCTCCTCCTAAGGGGGAGGAGTTCTTATTAAAAATCTTTTTGAAGTGATTGGTAAGCGATCTTAAGATACGTGAAAATAATAATTATGGAAATTATACTGATTGGAATTAATGCTTGAAGAAAAACAGTAATATCAAAATATTCTTTGATCATTATGGAAAGGAATAATTGACTAACCGGTTTGAACAGTAGAATAATAAGAAAGAGCAAGTAAACAATATTTGTCAAGAATGAAAGTGTTGCCCCTTGAGAAGAAGAAAGCCGGATCGCATTTTTTTCTTTATAGTTTGAAAAGATTCCACCCATTCCGAAGTTGATCGAAATTATTGCCGCCGCCGCAAATAAAGTAACAGTTAATGAAAAGATTGTAAGAAGAAATCCAAACTTGTAGTTCGAAAAGAAACTTAATCCGGCGCTTATAATTAAAATGATCGAACTTAAGACGATAAGTTTATTTTTGATAAAACTGTTAACCTTTACAGGTGCCGATTTTAATTTCCAGTAAGCCAGTCCTTCTAAACTTATCAGCGGAAAGATAAATCTTAATGACAGAGTAGAAATAAAAAAAAGATTAAAAAGAAAAACGGAGAGATAAATAATCGTCTGAAGATAAAAATTACCAAATCCAATAAACTTCATTCCGGAAACACTTAAAACAAAAATCACTATTAAGAATAAAAGTACAAGCGAATGGATTACCTGGCTTGGTTCCCGGAGGAAAAGAAGTAGATCGCGTTTGATGATTGATTCTGTCTGGCTTTTTAGAATAGAAATCTTCTCGAACGCAAAAAACGGTTTTGATTTTTTACGGTTT
>JACRFC010000088.1 GCA_016234355.1 Ignavibacteriales bacterium | reverse complement strand
CATCTGTTACAATAGTAGCTGCGGTTAATGCAGCAACTGTAAGATAAAGAGGAATTTTATTTTCATTCCAGGTAACAGAAAAATACTTAAGCCAGTCGTTGGGAATGTTAGTAAACATATTATGCCATTTGGGAATGAAGTGAGGACTCGATGGATCATTGGCAGAGTCCATGAACATTATACTTTTATTTTCTGTTGAGTCTACTGAATCGACTGACTGAGACTTAACATTTACAAAAGCAGTAAACAGAATTAACAACATAATTACAGAATATGATTTTATATTTTGTTTCATTATTAATCTCTAAATTGATACCATAATTTTTAAGTTGGGATTCTCAAATATTGTGAATATTTTTTTTCTCTCTTGAAAATATAATTACCTTTTACCTTTCTAGCTAATCCGCGCACTGTTGTGTTGGGAAATATTCCAATCCTTCGTATTTGAAAAAGATCTTCGTGTAAACCAAGTGGTGCATTATCCGTTGCATAAACTAACTTATAACCGGTCAAGCGGGCAATCTTTTTTACTTCTTCGTTACAATTCCCGTATGGGAAAGCAAATGATTTTATCTCCCTTCCCAATTTTTCTTCTAATATTTTTTTTGATTCATCTAATTCTTTTTTAGCTTCTTCAAGTGATATTTTTGTTAAATCAGAATGTGAAAGAGTATGAGAACCAAATTCAATTCCGTAATCCTGCATTTCAAGAAGTTGGGATTTATTCATCATCTTCAATTTCGGTTCGTTACTTTGCAAATCCCATGAATTGTATTCCAATCCGGCAACTAAAAAGATAATTGCCTTAAAACCATATTTCTTCAAGACAGGAAATGCTAATCGGTGGTTATCTTCATATCCGTCATCGAATGTTATAATTACATACTTCCCTTTTATACCGCTTCTCTTTATTTCAAGAGCTTCTCCAAAAGTAATTGTTTTGTAGCCGCTTTTTTTAAGATAGCTCAAGTGCTTTTCGAATTGCCCAGCTGTCACATAAATACCATGTTTACCTGCTTCATCCAAACTTTCTACAATTCTGTGATAATATATTATCGGGATTTCCTTTTTATAATAACGAACTACAACACTTTGGAAAATAAATTCGAGACGGCTAACATTCTTTTTTAGATCACACTCCTCTCTAACTTTATCAAACACTTTTTTGTCACATTCGTTCAGATCTAGTGATAGTTTCAGATCGTTGATAATTTTTTCAAAATCGAAAACTTTTTCAATTACGTTCATATCGCCGAAATTAGTTTTAAGAACAAAATTAAGATTATTTTCTTTCACCAGACCTATTGTGCAAGCTTCACCGATAGCTATCAATGGTTTATTGAGCAGAATTGTTTCAATGGCAATTCTTCCCGAGCCAATTACAACAGAGGATTCGTTAATTACTTTTTCTAAATTTTCCACAAATCCTCTAAACTCAAATTGACCGGTAAATTTTTGAAATCTTTCCGATATAACTTGTCCGCCGACAACTTGAAACTTCACATCCTTAAATTCATTTAAGCGGGTTGAAATATATTCTAACAATTTATATGCAAGATCACCCTTCGGTCCGGATAGCCGGGTAATAAATGAAACGGTTTTTTGTTTCGTAATTTCTTGCGACGGTTTGATAATATCCAGATCAAAACAGTTTCTAAAAACTTCTATCTTATCCGGATGAACCTTGAACACATCACTCAACTGATCTTGTAATTTCTCGCAGATTGGTAAAGTATAATTACCATAAGCATGAAATATTTTCCTTGATAAAAAAGTTGCCTGTCTTCCGTGTATAAAAACAACTAATGGGATTTTTGTAAGCCAGCATGCTAAAGAAGAAACCCAAGCGCTTGCTCTTGAATGTGCATTTACAATATGAATATTATTTTCACGAATAAATTTTTTAAGAAATATAACATTCTTAATTCTAAATAATAAAGTGCGTTTGGATAATGGTACGGGAATATACCTGGCTTGAGTTTTTTTTGTTAACGTATCTGAGATAATAAATACTTTATTACCTCTGGAAATTAATTCATCGGCAATTGATACTGCGAACACCTCGGCGCCGGTAACTTCAAGTTGAGAAAGTGTCATCAAAATATTCATTAAATAAGCTTTACTTTAGATTCTTATTCGATTGTTGAACAAATACTATCCGGTGTATCGCGGTAATAAATGTATGAAGGAAAATTTACCTTAGCGATTTTGTATTTTTTTTCAGCGCGCTCAAAAAAATCCGAGTCGTCGCTATAAACTAAATTTTTAAATCCATCCAATTCAAGAAAAATATTCCGTTTACCGAAAAAAGTTCCCCCAATAACACATTCGGAAAGATGGATCTTTTTAGTCAGATCATTTTTATCCTTCACATACGGATGTCCGATAATTTCAACGCCGCCGTGAATGAGATCAATATCTGGATGTGCTTGCAAAAATTCGATCCGTTCTTTCAAATAATTCGCCTTCCATTCATCATCACTGCACAAAAATGCTATAAGCTTTCCACACGATGCTAACAAGCCTGCATTTATTGTTAATGGTGTTCGCCGGTTTGAATGTTTCATGTATCGAATATTTTCATACTTAAACAAATATTCATCAATGATCTTAAATGAATCGTCCAGGCTTCCGTCATCTACAATTATTAATTCCCAATTTTTATAAGTCTGATTTAGCACAGATTCAATAGATCTTTTTAAGTAGCCTGTACGGTTGAAAGTAGGCATAATAATGGAAACAAACGGCTTATATGTTTTGTAAACCTGCATATAAATTTTTTTGAGTATTGAAATTAAGTGAGTCAAATATAGTTTTTTATTGAATGATTTTTTGATTAATTTCATCAACCAAAATTCAAAAAACACAAGATTTTTTTGATGAGTTCTCGCGAACAAAGAGATTATTTTAGCATACTTAAACGCTATGAACGGCAATTCGAAAGTGATGAGTTAAACGATTATAAAATGCTTGTAAAACGCCATAAAGATGATGAAGATCTAGATAAACTTTCCATGCAACGGCTAAAAAAACTTTACGATAAATATTATACTAATAGAGAAAGAAAAAAATTCGATCAGTTCTTTAAAACTCCACAAACAGGTTCCGAAGACCAATCTTCATAATTGATAATTTTTTGGTGAAATAATGAATCAAAAAGTATTACACAGAATTTTTGCGGCAGTTGTTTTCATAATTGCCGGATTAACTTATTTTGCTACAATGCAGCCAACGGTTTCATTTTGGGATTGCGGTGAGTTTACTGCTTCATCATATTTAATGCAGGTGCCTCATCCTCCCGGAACGCCATTCTTCATTATGATCGGCAGGTTTTTTTCAATGATTCCTTTCGCAGATAATATTGGATTTAGAGTTAATACAGTTTCTGTCTTAACAAGCGCATTCTCTATTTTATTTTTATATCTGGTCGCTGTTAAGGTAATTCAGAACTATAGAAAAAAAGAACCAGAAAATTTATTTGATGCATTTGCACTTTACATCTCTGCTGCAATCGGTGCTCTTTCTTTTGCTTTCAGCGATACATTTTGGTTCAACGCAGTAGAATCCGAAGTTTATGCAACATCAACTTTTTTTATCGCATTTGTTGTTTGGCTGATGATTGTTTGGAATGAAAAAGCAGATGAACCCGATAGCGAAAAATATTTAGTCTTTATTTTTTATTTGATTGGTCTATCAACCGGCGTTCACTTAATGTCTGTGCTTGCGATCGTTCCGGTAATGATGACGGTTTACTTCAGAAAATATGTAACCGATGAAAAGACACTTGAAAAAACCGGAATAATATTTGTTGTACACACTGTTATTATTCTTGTAGTAGCCGCTGTAATGTGGGCATCGCAGACAGATACAACTAATCCGACACCTGAACAATTCGGAGCACTTGATTCACGTTTTCTAATGATCTTAGTTGTAATCACTGCAATATTTATGGGAGCGTTGTATAAAAAAATCTTTCAAAGAAATTCTTTTTACATACCAATTTTAGTTGGTGGAATTGCACTGATGGTAATTTATCCTGGATTAGTTAAATATTTACCAAAGATTATTTCAATACTTGGTCAAAATGATTTTAAGATGAATATTTTTGCCGGATTTGCAATTCTTGCCGTGGTTGGTTTTGGTGTTTATTGGTCAAGTAAAAAGAGTAAACCGGTCCTTAATTTAATTTTCAAATGTTTGTTTTTTGCAATAGTCGGTTCATCAAGTTTTGCCATGATTATTATTCGTGCAAACCAAGAACCGCCTATAAATATGAATAGTCCAAAAACTTTTACTGAGCTAGAATCTTATATCAACAGAGAACAATACGGCGACTTTCCTATTTTCAAAAGAAGATATTCGAACGAACCTCATCAACAAAATATTTATACCGATTACTCCAGCGATCTCGATTTCTTATGGAAGTACCAATTAAACCATATGTTCAATCGTTATGTGTTTTGGAATTATATTGGAAGAGAATCATCTTATCAAGACAGCGGAGTTGATTGGAGCGATATGCTGGGCATTCCTTTCTTTATTGGATTGTTTGGTTTGTATTATCATTTTAGAAAAGATTGGAAAATGGCATCTGTGTTTATCATGATGTTCATCTTTCTCGGTTATCTTACTGCATTCTACCAAAATCAACAACAGCCCCAACCGCGAGAGAGAGATTATTTTTATGTAGGGGCTTTCTTTGTATTCTCGTTATGGATTGCAATTGGCATGCGCGGTATAATTGAAATCCTAAAAGAAAAATTCCAGGAAAAGAAAATATTAAAACCAATTTTGATCTGTGTCTTTGTTTTGGGTGTTATCGGTGTTCCCATTAATATGGCAAAAGCAAATTGGTTTGAACATAATAGAGCCCGCAACTATGTTCCGTGGGATTATGCTTACAATCTTTTGCAGAGCGTTGCACCAAACGCAATTTTATTTACCAATGGAGACAACGATACATTCCCGCTTTGGTATATTCAAAATGTAGAAGGAGTACGGCGTGATGTTCGTGTTGCTTGCTTGAGTTTAGTGAATACACCCTGGTACGTTAAGCAATTAAAAAATACTACACCGTTCGGATCACAAAAAGTTGAGATGAGTTTAAGTGATGAAGAAATTGATCATATAGGTCTTCAACGTTTTGATCCTTCCGAAATTTCCATTGATGTTCCTCCCGATGTTATGAAAGAATGGAATATTACCGACAGCGCAACAGTTAAAGACAAAAAAGTAAAATGGATAATGAAAAATACCGGTCAATCCGGTGACGTTAAATTTATACGAGGACAAGATGTTGTTGCATTAGATATCATCATGCAGGCAAAATGGAAAAGACCGGTTTATTTTGCAGTTACATGTTCTGATGACAGCAGATTAAGTTTAGATGACTATATCGAGATGGAAGGAATGGCAATGCGTGTTGTTCCTAAAAAGAATGACATGTCCCGGATCGAGTATATTAATGAACCGATCTTAAGAAAACAATTGTTTGATCAGCCGACAAATGGATTTAGCAAAGATTATCAACCGGGGTTTTTATTCCGCGGATTAAATGATAAAACCATTTTCTTTGATGAAAATCATGAACGCTTAACTCAAAATTACCGTAATGCATTTATGAGGTTAGCTCTTCATTATTTATATAAAGAAAAGAACAACGGAAAAACTATTAATGCAATGGAAGAAATGGAGAAGAGAATACCGCGATCGGTAATTCCTATGGATTATAGAATTAAACACGATATTTCTAAAATTTTATTTTCCGCAGGAGATATGAAACTTTACGAGATATATGCACGTGAAGTTATTGAAGAGACAAAAAAACATTTGGAATTAAATCCGCGTGATTTCTCAAGCTGGTATAATCCTTATGATCTCCTTCTAACTCATTACGATAATCTTAAAATGTATAAAGAAGCTGTCGGAATTCTCTTGCAGCTTCAGAGTTACGTACCGGGCGACGAAAGTGTCCGTAATCTCTTAAATGAATTTAGAAAGAAAGCGGGAATGGAAGTTTCTGAAGTGGTTCCTAAACAGCTTGATAAAAAATAAATAATCTCTGAGACGCCCAATCGGGCGTCTCAGTTTTTAAATAATAATTATAATCCGATCTATATGAATATTCTTATTATAGCGCTTTCCGGAATTGGCGATGCCTTAATGTTTACCCCTTCGCTTATAAAACTGAGTGAGGAAATTCCAAATGCAGAAATAGATGTTCTCGTAATGTTTAAGGGTGTAAAAGATATCTACGAAAAGCTTCCGCAGATTTCAAAAGTTAGATATTTCGACTTTCTTAACAGCTCTAAACTTAGCTCTCTTTCTTATGTTCTTAAACTCAAAAATAAATATGATGCAACAATAAATATTTATCCTTCCAATCGTAGAGAGTATAACCTAATTAGCAGAATCATCGGAGCCGAAAAGCGGTTAGCAATAAAATATCTCCGTAAAGACTTTTTGAATTTTGGATTCTTAAACAATACACGTCTGTTAGAAAACGATAATCTTCATAATGTTGAAGAAAATTTCTTCCTATGTGAAAAATTAATTGGTAAGAAATCAGATTCTATTCCTGCCCTCAAACTAAATTTAAGGAATGATGATATTACTTTTGCTGATAGTTTCTTCAAGAATAAATCAATTTCCGAAAGTGATGTAGTAATAGGATTTCACCCCGGCTGTTCAACCTTAAAAAATCATGAAAAGAGACGATGGGAAGCTGCTAAATTTGCGGAGTTGGGGAAAAGATTAATCCAGGATTACTGTGCTAAAGTATTGCTATTCGGAAGCGGTGAAGAAGAAATTTTGAAAGATATTATTTTTGAAAAGATTGATTCTCAAAATGTTTATTCGGTCAATGCACACAGTTTATCAAACATCGCAGCTGTTATGCAACGGTGCAATTTATTTATCACTAACGATTCAAGCTTGATGCATATTGCAGCGGCACTAAAACTTAATATTGTCGTTATTATCGGACCAACAAATAAAAATTATATTTATCCTTGGCAGACAAATTATAAAATAGCTTCTTTAGATCTTGACTGCTCGCCATGTTTCTATTATTCACCAAAACCGTTAACATGTTCCCGCAGTGATTTGAAATTCAAATGCATAAAAGATCTATCGGTTGATCTTGTATACGAAAAGGCAAAAGAATTTCTTGGTGAAAAGATCTAAAAAGGAGGATGTCTAAAAAGTAAATATTTCTTATCCTGTAGGGATCACTATGTGAGTGTTTCTTAGTGACCTTTGTGTCTTCGTGGTAAGAATCTTGCTTTTATT
>JACRFC010000007.1 GCA_016234355.1 Ignavibacteriales bacterium | reverse complement strand
TTATAAGAAGTTATGCTGCAAAAAACCTCACCCATTCGTTAGAAAGGGTGAGGTCAAAAAAATAATTATACAATTCCTTGATCTAACATTGAATCTGCGACCTTAACAAAACCGCCGATGTTCGCACCGTTAACATAATTTCCCGGAGTGCCATATTTTTCTGCAGTATCAACACAAGTTTTGTGAATGCTTTTCATAATCATGTGCAATCTGTTATCAACTTCTTCACGTGTCCAGCTATAACGCATACTGTTCTGTGCCATTTCCAAACCGGAAGTAGCAACACCGCCTGCATTAGCTGCTTTGCCGGGACCATAAAGAATTTTTGCCTCAACAAACTGATCAATAGCTTCTATGCTAGACGGCATATTTGCACCTTCACTTATAACATAAACACCGTTCCTTAAAAGATTAGCCGCGTCTTTACCATTAACTTCATTTTGTGTTGCCGATGGGAAAGCGCTATCAGCTTTATGATTCCACAACGGATTATGATCTGCATTAGGATCTATCGGTGTATAAACGGCAGATTTAAATTTATCGGTATATTCTTTCATTCTTCCGCGGCGAACATTTTTTAGATCCATAACGAATTGTAATTTTTCTGTTGTGATTCCGGCTTCATCATAAATGTAACCGTTGGAATCAGATAATGTTAAAACTTTACCGCCAAGCTGTAAAATCTTTTCAACAGTATATTGAGCAACATTACCGCTTCCGGAAACCAAACATTTCTTTCCTTCCAAAGTTTGTTTTCTTGTACTTAACATTTCAGCTGCAAAGTAAACTGCGCCGTAACCTGTTGCTTCAGGACGAATTAATGAGCCGCCCCAATTCAAACCTTTACCGGTTAGAACTCCGGTAAATTCGTTACGGAGTTTTTTGTATTGACCGAACAAGAAACCAATCTCGCGTCCGCCTACTCCGATATCACCGGCAGGCACGTCTGTATTTGGTCCGATGTGTCTGAACAATTCACTCATAAAACTTTGGCAGAAACGCATAACTTCGCCGTCACTTTTTCCTTTAGGATCGAAATCGGAACCGCCTTTACCTCCGCCCATTGGTAAAGTAGTTAAACTATTTTTGAATACTTGTTCAAACGCTAAAAATTTTAGAATGCCAAGATTAACAGACGGGTGAAAACGCAATCCGCCTTTATAAGGACCGATGGCACTATTCATTTCAATTCTGAAACCGCGATTGATTTGCACCTCACCTTGATCGTCAACCCAAGGAACTCTAAACATAAAAGTCCGTTCCGGTTCAATAATTCTTTCAAGAATTTTTTCTTTACGATAAGCCGGATGTTTTTCTAGAACCAATGCTAATGAAGATGCAACTTCGAATACTGCTTGATGAAATTCAGGTTCACTAGGATTCTTGGCTTTCACTTGAGCCATCAAATTCTTAACAAATTCTGACATAACTTCCTCGTGTGTTATTTGTGGATAAATGATTTAATATTAGAAGGGAATAAAAAGAAAAATTTATATGAGAGTTACAGTAATGCTTTGAAGCTAATGAAGCAATTGCGTGGTTGATTCCTAAAACCGAAAATCTATTTTTTGTGAAGCTATTACAAATTATCATAAAAGGATAATTGGCTTCCGTTTTCTAAAAGCAAATTAAACTCATTATCAAATTTGTGCAAGAGAAAAAAGCTATTTGTAAAAAATAAATCCTTAAAAAAAGTTAATACTAAATTTTGTAATAAAATAAATTGTAAGACCGACAATTATTTTATGGGATGACCTGTCTATGATGATTTACATTCTAGATAAGTCAAATTGAATGGAATAAAATACGCTCGCTCTATTTTAAAATAGCAAAGTCCATAATAAATAATCCAGAATAAGTATAAGTGCAGAGCTAAGAACGAAAGAACGAATTGTGGAAGAACCAACACCTTCAGCGCCTCCTTCTGTTCTAAATCCAATATGGCAGCCCAACATTGATGTAACTCCGCCGAATATCATTCCTTTTATTAATCCGAAACCAAAATCACTAAATAGAAAATAACGTTTTACTGAAAGAAAAAATACATTGAATGAAACTCCAAGAAAATAATTCGAAATAAAATACGCACCGGTAACTGAAACAACATCGGCAAAAACTACTAATACAGGCATCATTAATATTGAAGCTAAAACTCTTGGAGTTGCAAGAAATGCAACAGGACTAATCCCCATAGTTTCAAGAGCATCAATTTGTTCGGTAACTTTCATTGAACCAATTTCTGCCGCAATAGAAGCACCGACTCTTCCAGCAATAACAATTGCAGTTAGTACCGGACCTAACTCAGTAATAATTGATCTGCTTGTTGCGGCACCAAGAAAAGATAATGGAGCTAATCCTTTCAATTGATAAGCGGCTTGCCAAGCGGCAACACCTCCTGTAAATACAGCGATAATAAAAACTAATGGAATGGAGTTAACACCAATGTGTTCCATCTGGTAAAAGAAATTTCGCCGGTTTTTAAAAAGGTGAGGAACTGATTTTAAAATTTCAACAAAAAGCTGAACGAACTGTCCGAACTCTTGAAGAAAGTCTAAAGTTTTTCTTCCAACGTTTTGTGCAACTGTTGTTATCATATCAATTAATAATTAATTCAAAACAAAACTAAGAAAGTTGTATCAATTTTGAAATTACTTCTTCCGGTGATTTAGATTCTGTTACTTTATCAGCACTTTAACATTACTGAATTTTTGACGAACTTCGGCAAGAATTTTTGTGAGAAGTTCAGGGAACTCTCGTGAATTCATATGTTTTTCTATAAAATTTTTTAAGATATTTAGACTTGATAACAAACTTTTACTATTGGCAATTACTTTTATTTTTATATATTTTTTATAGTAGAAAGTCGGAAGCAAATTTCCTTAAGAGATAATGAAAAGAATACTTGAAATAAACATCATTATTCTCGGTCTCATTGTGATTATAGCTAAGATTTTTAAGGGAACCCGGCTATATAAGACCGAGTTTTTTTATTTAATTATTTCCATTCCATAAAAAGAAAGAATGGTGAAACTATGAACGATTTCAATATTGAAATACTTGAAAGAGAAACGAAAGTTATTTTACCCGAAAAAATAGTGTTCGGAAAAATTTATTCGGATCATATGTTTGAAATAGACTACGATGAAGATTTGGGCGGCTGGCATAATCCTACAATAAGAAAATTCGGCAACATTGAACTTAGCCCGGCAGCAATGGTTCTTCATTATGGTCAAACTATTTTTGAAGGTCTTAAAGCTTACAAACAAGTTGATGGTAGAATAGCTTTATTCCGCCCGGAAAAAAATGTAGAACGATTAAACCGTTCTGCAAAAAGAATGTGTATCCCGGAAATTGATCCTGAGCTAGTTCTTCAAGCGATGCTTGAATTAGTTCGTATTGATAAGGATTGGATTCCTACAAAACCGGGGCACGCACTTTACATCCGCCCCGTGTTGTTCGCATCAGAACCTCTTCTCGGAGTACGTACATCAGAAAATTTCAAATTGATTATTATGCTTAGCCCCGTTGGGCCTTATTATCCGGAAGGATTCAAACCGGTGCCAATTCTTGCAACAAATAAATATGTACGCGCCGTCCGTAAAGGAATTGGTGAAGCTAAAACAGCCGGTAATTATGCTGCAAGTTTGATGGGTCAACAAGAAGCAAAAAAAGAAGGTTATTCACAAGTACTTTGGCTTGATGGAATAGAACAAAAATATTTAGAAGAAGTTGGCGCGATGAATATTTTTGTTCAATTTAAGAATGAAGTTGCTACACCTATGTTGACCGGATCTATTCTGCCCGGAATAACTAGAATGTCTGTACTCCAAATCCTTAAAGATTGGAAATATAATGTAACCGAAAGAATGATAAGTATGGATGAGGTTATTAATGCTTATAAGAAAGGAGAATTAATTGAGATCTTCGGAACTGGTACCGCTGCAGTAATTTCTTCTGTTAGTAAATTGAAATACAATGAAAACTTACTGCAATTCAACGACAAAGAAGCCGGTGAACTCGGTACAAAATTGTATAATGAATTATCCGCTATTTATTACGGAAAAATAGAAGACCGACATGGTTGGATGACCTATATAGACTAATTGTGGAGAAATTTTTTGATTAAGAAAATATTTCTTTTAATAACGGTCGTATTTTTTTTAAGTGCGACCGTTTTTTATTCCAAGAACAATTCTAGTCCAAAAAACATCATATTATTAATCGGTGATGGAATGGGACTAGGTCAAGTTTCGACTTCAGTTCTCTTTTCAAAAAATGATCAATTCAAAAAATTCTATACAATCGGTCTTGTTAATACTTGTTCTGCAGATAATTTAATAACTGATTCAGCAGCCGGTGCAACTGCGTATGCTACTGGCTATCTTACGAACAATGCTGCTGTAGGTCAAGATCCGCAAGGAAATAATCTTCAAACTATTTTGGAGATAGCTGAAAATAAAAAAATGAGTACCGGTTTGGTTGTAACAAGTTCAATTACAAATGCAACGCCCGCTTGTTTTTATTCACATGTTAATCATAGAAATAAGGAATTTGATATTGCCGAACAGTTTGTTCACAGCGGAGTTGATTTTGTTATCGGCGGAGGATCTGATTTTTTTATTCCTCTGGCATTCGGAGGCAAGCGCGAAGATCACAAAAATTTTTTAGATACTCTTTCTTTTTATGGATATAAAGTCTTCCAAGATTTTTCTGAAATGTACGAATCAAGTATAATAAAAAAAGTTGCTGCTATACTCGGGCATAATGGCATTGCAAAAGCAAGTGATCGAAATTATTCTCTTGGTGATATGACAAAGAAAGCAATCTCACATCTAAATAAAAATAAAAACGGTTTCTTTTTGATGATCGAAGGTTCACAAATTGATTGGGCAGCACACAATAATGATCAAGAATATTTACTACAAGAGATGAATGATTTTAATTCAGCAATTGAAGCGGCACTCGAGTTTGCCCGAAAAGATGGAAACACTCTAATTGTAATTACTGCTGACCATGAGACCGGCGGAATGTCAATTACATCCGGTAACATAAAAGAAAATAAAATCAATCTTGGTTGGTTAACAAAAAAGCATACGGCTAACTTAGTTGGAATTTTTAGTTATGGAATTGGTGCTGAAAGTTTTAACGGAATACAGGATAATTTTATTATTGGTAGAAAACTTATCAATTATATAGAACCCAAAAAGAGCTGGAAATAGATACAATTTTCAAATGAGTATTTGAGATAAGTTGATAATATTTCAATTCATGTTAAACAACTCTTACTAATTTTCGATAATATGTCTAAGAAATAATGTTGACAAAGTGTTCATGAATCATTAATATAGCATATACAGACGGGGATAATCTATCGAAAAAGCCATAGAACAGTGGCGGTTCTGATTTTAAAAACAAATAGAAAGTAAATAAAATCATGGAAAAGAACTTAGAAAAGGAGTTCAATTACTATCTGGAGCATCAACTAGAATTGTTAAAGAAATATGAGGGTAAGTACTTAATCATAAAAGATCAAAAAGTTGTTGAATTTTACAACACCGAAATTGAAGCCTATACGAAAGCTAAAGAGAAATATGAATTAGGTACTTTCTTAATTCAACAGTGTCTACCTGGGGATGCTAATTATAAACAAACTTTCCATTCGAGAGTAATGTTTGCCTAATGATCCACCAATAAAAGAAGCTCGAGCATTTACTACAAAATTTAATGGAATTGCGCGCGAAATTATCAATGATATTGGCGTTTCATTACCAATTACTCCTCAAAATAAAAATGATTTTTCTTCAGTCGAAATTCATCAGACTAAAGCCCTATGGGATACGGGCGCTACAAATTCTGCAATAACACAAACCATAATCCAAAAATTAAAACTTGTTCCTATTGGTCAAGCTCAAGTTCAACATGCAAAGGGCATAAGTAACAGTGATGTTTTTTTAGTTAACATTTATCTCCCGAATAAATTTGCTATTCCATTTGTGAGAGTAACAGAGGCAACTAATATAGCAGGTCATTTTGATATCATAGTTGGCATGGACATTATAGCTCTAGGCGATTTATCCATAACGAATTTTAATAAAAAAACTACTGTATCATTTAGAATGCCTTCTATGCAAGAAATTGATTATATAAATAGGATAGGGCCTACTCACGTAGAAATGAAGGTAGGGAGAAATGAAAAATGTCCGTGTGGCAGCGGTAAAAAATATAAGTATTGTCACGGGATTAACTTTTAAAGACCTTACCAGAATTCTAATACACTCCTATCTATTATATGCATAATGCTTCGATTCTGATTTTTTTATAAATAACAACCAGTTAAATGGTCTTTAAACATCGATAAAAGGTATAATAATGAGTCTGCTTTAAAGTCCGATAATCAAAAAGGGGATAATTATCTTAGATTTCTCAAACTACTTGGAAAAAATTCTCAAAATCGGTGATCGGTTATATCTATCTACTAAAAGATTAAATTTCTCTTGACAAGTGTTCATACGTTCACTATATTTTAAGTGAACAAAGGAACACTATTATGAAAAAAGAGCTTACAGACCGGCAGCAAGAAATTCTTGATTTCATTCAAGAGTATATAAGCATCAAAGGATTCCCTCCAACTTTCCGGGAAATTGCAAAACATTTTAATATGGCAAGTACATTCGGAGTTAAACGTCACATAGATGCGCTTGTTAAAAAGGGATTTCTTTCTAATGAAAGTAAAACCAGCAGAACTCTTTCTATTCTTAGCGACGGGCTAAACAGATCCAAACAAATTTTCGATAATATAATTGGAATTCCGATAGTTGGCCGTGTTGCAGCCGGACAGCCAATCCTTGCCGAAGAAAATATTGAAGGCAACTTATTACTCGACACTGCTATGGTTAAAGCAAAGACAGAATGTTTCGGTCTCAAAGTCCGAGGTGATAGCATGATCAATGCCGGAATTTTTGAAGGAGATCTTGTAATTGTTTCTCCTCAACAAAATGCTGTTAACGGAGATATTGTGGTTGCACTGCTTCATGATGAAGCAACAATGAAACGATTCATAGTAAATGAAAATATAATTTATCTAATGCCGGAAAATGAAAGATACCAGCCAATAGAAGTTAATCAGCGTGAAGATTTTTCCATCATTGGTAAAGTAATTGGCGTTTTCAGAACCTATAATTGATTTAACTGGAGAATAACATGAAATCATTTTTATTTATGAGAGCAATCGTAAACCGTAACAGAGTAAAATTTTTATACAACTTTCATGAAGTTATTCTGGAACCTTATTATATCAGCAGAAATAAAACTGGTAAGAAAGTTTTATATGGAAAAATTGGTAATTCAAATGAGATTAAAATATTTGAGTATGATAAGATGTGTAATATCAAAGTATTTGCTTACGAAAAATTTTCTCCGGTAATACCAATAATTCCAAGCTTAAATTAAAAAAATATGATACCGAAATTAAAAAGAGAAAAAGTTGATTATTTAATTGACCACTTGTGGCAGCATGGTTATTTAACGTTGAGCCGAAAGTTTGGTAAATATTTACCTGCACCTCCAATGATTGGAGACTATGAAGTAGATGCTGTGGCAAAATATAAAAAGAAAATTGCTATCGGATTAACCGTCTCCGAAGAAGAATTGAATGAACATTCTTTTTTAAGCAAATTAGATTTTCTTGCAAACTATAATGCACGTTTCCCTCAGAACAAAATTACTTTATTCCTAGGTGTTCCCAACAACTCTTTAGTTAAAGCATCTCTTTTGATCTCATCACTCAATGAAGAAACTCAAAAACATATAAAGATCGTTACTCTTCCTGAAACAAAAGCAGATTAAACATAATTTTCTCTGGATGTATTATCTTGACATTTATCCCCATGCGAACTATTTTTTCGAGCTAAAATTCGAGGGTGAAAAGTTAAGTTGGCAATAAAACTTAGCACGACCGACAAGAAATTAATCGAAGAAGTAAAAGCAAAAGGTAATATTCCTCGGCACATTGCAATAATAATGGATGGCAATGGCAGATGGGCTAAGAAACGCAATCTTCCACGTGTAGCCGGTCATAAAAGAGGAGTTGATTCTGTACGCGAAACTGTAGAGACTTGTGTAGGACTTGGTGTTAAAACTCTTACTCTTTATACTTTTTCTACTGAGAATTGGAATAGACCTAAAGATGAAGTCTCCACTTTAATGCGTTTGATTGTAAAAAGTCTTCAAAATGAAACTGATGAACTGAATACAAATAATATAAAACTAACAACCATTGGCAATGCAAAGTCATTACCAACAATTGTTCAAAAAGAATTACAAGCTGCTTTAGACAAAACTGCAGGCAATTCAAAAATGACACTAAATCTTGCTTTGAGTTACAGCGGAAGATGGGAACTTGTTGAGGCAGTTAAACATATAACCGATGCAGCGATTAAAGGTAAATTAAAAATTGATGAGATATGTGAAGAAACAATCTCTCAATTTCTAACCACTTCCGGAATGCAAGACCCGGATTTATTGATAAGAAGCGGTGGTGAATTTAGAATAAGCAACTTTCTTTTGTGGCAAATTGCTTATTCAGAAATTTTTGTGTCAAATATTTTATGGCCTGAGTTCCGTTGTAAGCACCTGTTAGAAGCTGTAAAGGATTATCAAAAAAGAGAAAGAAGATTTGGATTAGTTAGTGAACAATTATTGACCAACTACAAAAAAGTTCAGAATGTTAAAACACACTCCAAGTAAGCAGCAAATACTTAGTCTAATTATTTTATTGATAATTTTATTAGGCCAGGTTAATGCTCAGACTCAAAAGGTTAATTACAAAATCCTCGGTATTTCTGTCGTTGGAAATAAATCCGCCGATGCCGCTACTATAATTGCCAATACAGGATTGAAAATCGGTGATGAAATTAGTATCCCCGGTGATCAAACCAATAGTGCAATTAAAAGACTTTGGAATTTGGGAATTTTTCAGAATGCAGAAATTATTATAGAAAAGAAAATTGATGACGGAATTTTTCTTCAAATAAAAATTAAAGAGTATCCACGCCTTGAGAAATTTGTTTTAAGGGGAAACGACGAGTTAAGCGAAGATAACATAAATAAGAAAATTTCTATTGTCCGCGGTCAAACCTTAAAACCTCAGGAAATTGTTCGCTTAACAAATAAAATAAAATCTTTATATGAAGAGGACGGATACTTAAACGCTGCAATTACACCGCATAACTATATTTTCTTTCAAGCAGATACTTCCGAAAAAGAAATTACCGTTACCTGGCAGGATGAAAAAGATCTTTCCAAAGAACTAAAAACAACTTACGAAATTGATAAAACTTCATCTATAAATTCTGTAAATCGAATTAAAGAACGTACTCTTGTTCTCCTTGAAATTAAAGAAGGAGATGAAGTAACAATTCAACATATAATTTTTAACGGCAATCAAGCGTTTGATGATGGAACTCTCCGTGGTGAATTTGATGACACCAAAGAACCTGCTTGGTGGAAATTCTGGACCTCTGCAAAATTTAAGCGCGCCAAGTTTGAAAAAGATAAAGAATTACTTACTAAGTTTTATAGAAAAAAAGGTTATCGAGATTTTGTAGTTCTCCGCGATAGTCTCGTTTTTTCTGAAGACAAAAAACTTATTGATGTAATTGTTGATGTCTATGAAGGTGATCAATATAAAGTTCGTAATGTAATTTGGGAGGGAAATTCTGTTTATCCCAGCGAAGAATTAAATGCTAGATTGGATTTTAAAAAAGGTGATGTTTTTGATTACGAAAAATTTAATCAGAATTTACATTACAATGAAAAACAAACTGATGTATCATCAATTTATCAAGATACCGGATATCTCGGCTTTCAGCTTGATGCTAAAGAAGAAAAATCCGCTAAAGATTCTGTTGATATTAGAATAAAAGTTAACGAAGGAAATCGTTTTAAAATTGGTAAAGTTGAAATTACCGGAAATGATAAAACAAAAGATAAAGTAATACGCCGGGAGTTATATACAATACCCGGAAGTTACTTCAGCCGCGGTTATATTTTAAGAAGTATCCAACAGCTTTCAAATCTTCAATATTTCAATGTAGAACAGCTTTATAAAACGGGAGTTGATTACCGCCCTTCTAATGATAGTACAGTAAATATTGTTTATAAAGTTGAAGAAAAATCAAGCGATTATCTGAATGCTTCAATTGGTTACAGCGGAGCGTTTGGTTTCAGCGGTGCAGTTGGTTTTACTTTAACAAATTTTTCTATCGCAGAACCGTTTCAAATGGGCGGCGGACAAGTACTAAATTTTAACTGGCAGTTTGGCGTTGGAAATTTTTACAGAACATTCTCTCTTGGTTTTACCGAACCTTGGTTTATGGATACACCAACATCACTCGGCTTTGATATTTTTGATACTCGACAAAGATATGTTTACGATCTGCAGCAATCTGGCATAACTTTTAGAATTGGAAGAAGGTTAACATGGCCGGATGATTTCTTCTATATTATGGGAAATGTACGTTTTCAGTATAACGATGTAATTGATGGGGCAGGATATTATCCGGAAGGATTAACAAGACAATATTCACTTGGTGTAACAATTTCCAGAACCGATATAGATAATCCTATCTTCCCTTCCAGGGGTTCAAAGTTTACGTTTAGCGGTGAATTAACCGGCGGACCTTTTTTACCGGGTAATGTTGATTACTATAAGATTAATTTTAAATCCGAATGGTATAAATCAATTTTTAATTCTAATAGATTTGTACTTTACACTTCCGCAGAACTCGGTTATATTGGGGAGTTAAAAGACGGCACTCCTATACAACCGTTTGAATATTTCTATATGGGAGGAAGCGGATTAATAATTGCTACTACTTCTTTACGAGGTTACGACGATCGTAGCCTGGGTTTAAGAGACCCTTCTTCAAATAATGTAAGAGGAAGTGGTGTTATGGCAAAATTTACAACGGAGTTTAGAGTAGCATTAGCACTGGAACCAATTCCAATTTATTTACTTGCTTTTGCAGAGGCAGGTAATGTTTATTTGGATATTAAACATACCGACTTATTCAATTTGAAACGCTCTGTTGGTATCGGTGCAAGAATTTTATTGAATCCAATCGGATTAATCGGTTTCGATTATGGTTATGGATTTGACAGAAGAAGTGTTGATGGACAAGATCCACAATGGATTTTCCATTTTCAATTTGGAAAAGGTTTTTAATAACATTAATTAGAGGTAAACGTGAAAAAATCTATTTTATTTATACTTATTTTCTTTACTGTCTCTGCGTTTGCACAGACACAACAAGCTCAAACAACCACATTAAAACTCGGATGGGTTGATTCACAGGTTATACTTGCTCAATTGCCGGAAGCTATAAAAGCTAAAGCAGATCTTGAAGGCATGGTATCAAAATGGAGAAAAGATCTGGACAGTATGCAGGCTGATTATCAAAAATTTCTTGCTGATAATCAAAAACAAGCTGAGACAATGAAAAAAGATGAATTACAAAAAGTTCAGCAGAAATTAGCAGAAAAAGAACAAAAATATACACAGTATAATCAAGCAAAATTTGCCCAGCCAAATGGCGAACTTTATCAAAAACAAGAGCAGTTATTAGCCCCTGTTAAAGAAAAAATTTACAAAGCAATTGACGAGATCTCAAAAGATTTAGGTATGCAATTTGTTCTTGACAAAGCTTTAGACGGTGTTCTTGTAAAAGCTGATCCTGAATTTGATATTACATATAAAGTTCTTGATTATCTTAAAAGAGGTAAAAAATAATTACCGGAAATAGATCATGAAAAAACTTGGATTAATTTTATCCGCATTATTTATAATTGTTACATCAGCAAAACTTTACAGTCAACCGAAGATTGGTTATGTTGATAGTGATACAATTATGAAACTACTTCCTGAAGCTCAAGATGCACAGAAAAAACTTGATGCAATAATTAAAGATTGGCAGGAAGAACTTTCCAAAATGGAAAGGGATTGGAAAACCAAGTATGATGATTACGAAAAGCGGAAACTTATTCTTAGCGAGCAAAAACGTGCTGAGATAGAAAAAGAATTAGTTGCTTTGGAAAATCAAACTACCAAATACAGGCAGGATAAATTCGGTGTAAAAGGCGAGCTCTTCCAGAAACAGGAAGAATTAATGAAGCCGATTCAAAATAGAATTTTTACCGCTATTCAACAAGTTGCAAAAGAAAAAGAATACGATTTTATTTTTGACAGGAGCGGCGATATCATTTTCCTCTATGCCAAAGAAGAATATGACGTTACAACTTTGGTAATTGAAAAACTTAAATGAGTTCTTATGAAGATAAAATTGAAAGAAGCCGCCGACTTAGTCGGCGGTGTTGTTATTGGCGATCCTCAAATTGAGCTAAACGGCATCGCTAAAATTGAAGAAGCAAGAAAAGGCGAATTAACTTTTCTCTATCTGTCTGCCTACGAAAAATTTCTTAATTCAACTGAAGCATCGGCTGTTCTCATTAGTCCGGACTTCAAAAAAACACGTACCGACATTAACTACATCGAAGTAAAAAACCCGAATGTTGCTCTTCAAAAAATCATTATAACATTCCTTCAGCCAAAAATTAATCTTAAAGGAATAGATAAAACCTCTTCAATACATGATTCCGTGAGGATTGGTAAAAATGTCTCCGTAGGTAAAAATGTTGTTATTGAAGCTGGTTCAACTATCGGTGATAATTCAATTATCTATCACAACACAGTATTAATGGAGAACGTAAAAGTCGGTTCTAATTGTTTGATTTATCCGAATGTTTCTGTAAGAGAAAATTGTGTTATTGGAAACAACGTTATCATTCATTCAAATACAGTAATTGGTTCCGATGGCTTCGGATATATCCCGGATGAAAAAGGTGTTTATCAAAAAGTACCGCAAATTGGAAATGTTGTTCTTGAGGATGATGTTGAACTTGGTTCTAATGTTTCAATAGATCGAGCTGCATTAGGATCAACGACAATTAAAAAAGGCGTTAAGATTGATAATTTAGTTCAGATCGCTCACAACGTTTCCGTTGGCGATAATACAGCAATAGCTGCTCAAAGCGGAATAGCCGGCAGTACTACAATTGGTAAAAATTGTATTCTCGCCGGTCAAGTAGGAATTGTTGGTCACATCGAACTAACAGATAAAGTAATTGTTGGTGCGCAATCCGGCGTATCAAAATCAATAACAAAAGCCGGCAAGTATCGCGGCTCGCCTGCCGATGAAATGGGAAAAATGTTGAAACTGGAAGCTCATATTAGAAATGTACCGGCTTATGCAGAAAAAATTAAAAAGTTAGAAGAAAAAATTGCATCTTTGGAAGAGAAAATTTCTCAATTAATTTCGAAAGGTAACTGATGCTGGAACTCCAAAGAACTATTGCAAAACCGGTTTCTTTATCAGGTATTGGATTGCACACCGGAACATCTTGCACAATGACTTTTGTACCTGCTCCAGAAAACAGCGGGATAAAATTTGTTAGAGTTGATCTCGGCGGAAGACCCGAGATTCCTGCTAACGCAGACTTTGTTGTTGATATATCGAGAGGAACAACACTCGGACTCGGTTCGGCAAAAGTTTTTACTGTTGAACATGTGCTCGCGGCAATTGTAGGATTACAAATAGATAATATCACAATCGAATTAGATGGAATAGAACCTCCTATCGGCGACGGCAGTGCAATGCCCTATGTTGAAAAACTTGTTGAAGCCGGTTTTGTTACTCAGGAAGCTCCGAAAGATTATTTGGTGATAGATCAGACAGTAATGTATCATAACGATGAAGAGAAGATAGATATCGTAGCATTACCAATGAACAGCTATAGAATTTCTATGATGGTTGACTACGAAAATCCGGTACTTGGAAGTCAGCATACGGGATTATTTGATCTGGAAAAAGAATTTGTTACTGAGTTTGCTCCAGCCCGTACATTTAGTTTTTTAAGTGAAGTTGAAATGCTTGCCGATAAAGGATTGATAAAAGGCGGCAATATTGATAATGCTGTTGTAATTGTAGATCATGAAATTGATGAAGCCGGTTTGAAAAGACTTAAAAATAAACTTGGTTTAGCAAAAGATATTACACTAAGCCACGAAGGATTCTTAAATAATAATAAACTGCGCTTCAAGAATGAGCCTGTTCGCCATAAACTTCTTGATCTAATGGGAGACCTTGCGTTAATAGGAACTCCGATCAAAGCTCAAATCTTAGCTGCACGTCCCGGTCATAAAGCTAATGTTGAATTCGCAAAGAAAATCAGAAGTCTTTATCAACAGAAAAAAATTGTAAAAAAATATCAGTTTGTAAAAAAAGAAGGTGTAGTGTTCGATGCAAATGCAATTCAAAGAATTCTTCCGCATCGCTACCCATTCCTTTTGGTTGATAAGATCATTGAACTTGATCTTGATAAAAAAGTTGTTGGAGTAAAATCTGTTACCGTAAATGAACCGTTTTTTCAAGGACACTTTCCGGGTCAGGCAATCATGCCCGGTGTTTTAATTATTGAAGCAATGGCGCAAGTAAGCGGCATTCTTGTTTTAAACTCTTTCATGGATCCGGAAAATCACCTTGTAATGTTCATGAGTATAAACAATGCAAAATTTAGAAAACCGGTTGTCCCCGGGGATCAACTTTATCTTGAATCGGAAGTGATCGGTAAAAAAAGTAAATATTTTTCTATTAAAGGTTCTGCTTACGTTAATAATGATCTTGTTGCTGAAGCAGAATTCATGGGCGCAATAGTTGATAAAGAAAATCAAAAAGAAAAATAATCAGAATATTCTATGACCAACATACACCCCGCCGCAATTGTTAGCTCAAAAGCTAAACTTGGTAATAATATTATAGTTGGACCTTTCGCAATAATTCATGATGATGTTGAGATTGGAAATGATTGTGAAATCGGTCCTAATGCGGTTATTTACGATTATGCAAGGATCGGTAATAATGTAAAAATTTTTCAAGGTGCTTCGGTTTCCAATCTTCCTCAAGATTTAAAATTCGATAAAGGAAAAACTATTTTATCAATTGATGATAATACAACTGTACGAGAATTTGTTACACTTCACCGCGGAACGCATGCAACTGGAATTACCAGGATCGGTAAAAATTGTTTGCTGATGGCTTACGCCCATATTGCACATGATTGTCACATTGGCGATAACTGTATTATTGCAAACGGAGTGCAGCTTGCCGGACATGTTGAGATTGAAGAAACGGTGATCATCGGAGGACTTAGTGCGGTGCATCAATTTTGTAAGATCGGTAAACACGCAATGGTTGGCGGCGGCTCAATGGCTAATATGGATATCCCACCATTTATAATGACATCCGGCTATCCGGCACGATACATGGGATTAAACATAATTGGATTGAAACGCAGAGGTTTTAAGCAAGAAGAGATTGATACAATAAAAGAAACTTACCGTTTGTATTACTCAACCGGGATAAATCCAACAGAAGCAAAAGAAAAAATTGCTGCAAAGTTTGGGGAAGAACCGAACGTAAAAAGTATTTTAGAATTTATGGAAAAATCTACACGCGGAATTATTCGTAAATGAACTGGCATTTCATAGATTCATCCGGGAACACCGGCAGTTACAATATGCAGTTTGATGTAGAACTTGCACACAATTGCAAACCGGATGAAGCTTACTTTAGAATTTATAAATGGAATCCTTACTGCATTTCTCTTGGCGCCAACCAAAGTTTTAACGACATTGACCAAAATAAAACCAAAGCCGAAGGAATTGATATTGTAAAAAGACCAACCGGCGGAAGAGCAATTCTTCACGCTGAAGAATTAACTTATTCTGTTGTTCTCCCTTTAAATTATGAATTCTCTCCGCGCGAAATTTACTTTAGAATCTCCAATGCACTGATGCGCGGATTGGAAATTTACAATCCCATTCTTGCAAAATCACAGCTTGAAGATTATCAACCCAACTTTCCAAAACTTTTGGAAGAACCATCCGGAGTTTTATGTTTTGCCAGCACTGCAAGAAACGAAGTAAAATTTAACGGTAAGAAACTGATCGGAAGTGCTCAAAGAAAATT
>JACRFC010000084.1 GCA_016234355.1 Ignavibacteriales bacterium | reverse complement strand
GAGAAGTGGCAACACTTGTAAATGATAATTTAAGTGCAGGAAGTTACTCTTACAATTTTGAAGCAAGCAAACTCACCAGCGGAGTTTATTTGTATAAACTTCAAGCTGGGAATTTTAGTGAAACAAAGAAGATGATATTAACAAAATAATAAAAAGGGAATTAAATGAAAATCAAAATACTGTGTTTTATTTTTTTAGGAATAATTTCAACATCAATGGCTCAATGGACAAAAACTAATTTGCCTTCTTATGCCTGGAGCTTAGCAGCAAGCGGAGATACTCTTTATGCCGGCACATTAAGCAATGGAGTATATCGTTCAATAGGAGGTAATGGTTGGACCGAAATAAATAATGGAATTACTATAAAAGAAGTTTGGGCAATAGCTGTGTTAGGCAAATCTGTATTTGCCGGAACCAAAAGCGGAGGAATATTTAAATCTCTTGATAACGGAAATACTTGGATTCTTTCTAATACAGGAATTCCATCTACTACAATAATTAGAGCGTTTGCACAATTTGGGACAAAAATATTTGCAACCACAAACAACAGCGGTATTTATGTTTCTTTAGATAACGGTTCAAGTTGGACTCAGCATAATAGCGGAATTTCTGGATTAGTAGCAAGACCATTACTAACAACAGAGACAGATTTGTTTGTTGGGGTTGGAACCAGGGTATATAAATATGATTCAGCAAATTCAAAATGGCTATTAGCTTCAACGGGAATTCCAAATAATACGGTTTCTTCAATTGCTTATATGAAATCAAATAAAAATTTATTTGCGGGAATATCAAGTTCTATAAATGAAGTCGCTCGCTCCGAAGATAACGGGAACAATTGGGTGCTTTCTGATAATGGATTGCCGAAAGTTCCAGTTGATGCTTTGGCAACTATTGGTACAAATATTTTTGCAGGTAATGACTATGGTGTTTATTTATCAACTAATTTCGGGATAAGCTGGAGTAATGTAAGTGATGGAATGGCAATCGCATCTTATTGTACATTTTTAACACCGGGTAAAACAGATTTATTTGTTATTTATTTGGGCGATGTATGGAAACGACCTTACAGTGGAATGATAACATCAGTAAAACAAACCGACAATGAAATTCCATCTTCTTTTATGTTACACCAAAACTACCCCAATCCATTCAACCCAAGCACAACAATTTCATTCTCAATTCCACAAGTCATGGTTCGACAAGCTCACCATGACAATGCTAATGTCATCCCGAGCTCGTCGGGGGATGAGGTGCACGTAACCTTAAAAGTTTATGATGTGCTTGGAAGAGAAGTG